>NZ_CP095187.1:3382500-3690000 GCF_022965755.1 Pseudoxanthomonas sp. F37
CAGCGCGGGATAGCGACCCAGCGCCAGCATCAGCGACGCGCTGAGGTTCCACCAGTACGTCGCATCGCCCAGGCCTTCGAAGCCGGAACCGTTGTTGGCGAATGCTGAAACGTATTCGTAGAACACCTGGCTGATGCCGTGGAACGACGGGTTGGAGTTACCGGTGATCGCCGGCACCGCCAGCGTGATGGCGGTGAAGGCCAGCAGCGCCAGCGGCTGCAGCAGCACCAGCGCGGCCAGCAGCTTCACTTCATGCGCTTCGATCTTGCGGCCGAACAGTTCCGGCGTGCGGCCGGTCATCAGGCCGGCGAGGAACACGCTGAGCAGCAGATAGACAAGGAACTGCTGCAGGCCGCAGCCGATGCCGCCCCAGATGGCGTTCACCAGCATGTTGCTGATCGTCACCAGGCCGGTCAGCGGCGCCAGCGAGTCGTGCATCGCATTGACCGAGCCGTTCGAGGTCTGCGTCGTGAAGGCCGCCCACAGCGCGGACGGGGCGGCACCGAAGCGCACTTCCTTGCCCTCCATCAGCGCGATGTCGCTGGACGTGCCCGACAGGCTTTCGGACCACACGGCCGCGCCCGCGGACACCAGCGACATCGTCAGCATGGTGCCGAACACCAGCGCGGTGAACTTCCTGCGCCCGGTGAAGCTGCCCACCATGAAGGCGATGCTGACGGGGATGAGGATCAGGGCCAGCGTTTCCAGCAGGTTGGAGAACGGGGTGGGATTCTCCAGCGGCACGGCGCTGTTGGGGCCGTACCAGCCGCCACCGTTGGTGCCCAGTTGCTTCACCGCGACCATCGGAGCCACCGGACCCAGCGCGATCTTCTGCTCGGCCATGCCGGCGGAAGCGTCGATGGGCGTGGCGACGGGGCCGCCGTCCAGCGTGGCCGGCACGCCCTGGCTGGTCAGCGCCAGCGACCACACCAGGCACAGCGGCAGCAGGAAGCGCACGGTGGGACGGATGACGTCGGCCCAGTAGTTGCCGACATCGGCGTCGCCGCGACCCTGCTTCGGCATGTCGCGCGGCTGCCGTCCATGGCGGGACAGTACCTGTTCTGGAGCGTCCTGCCCGGCCATCCCTGCCCGGGCGCTCACGGTCGCGTCCGATGCCGACAGGGCATCGGACGAGCCTGCGCCCGCTCGCCCACCGAACAGGCCGCGCAACGTGGCGGCGACCAGGGCCAGGCCCATCATCGGCGTGACCACCTGCAGGCCGACGATCGCGCTGGCGTGCGCCAGGTACGACAGCTGCGCCTGGCCGGAGTAGTGCTGCTGGTTGGTGTTGGTGAGGAACGACACCATGGTGTGCAGCGCCAGGTCCCAGCGCATGTTGGGGATGCCATTGGGATTGAGCGGCAGCCAGGCCTGGGTCATCAGCACGACCCAGACGATCACGCCCAGCACCACGTTGCTCAGCAGGAAGGCCTTGGCGTAGCCCTTCCAGCCCATGCCCTGCGAAGGATCGACGCCGAGCAGGCGGTACAGGGGACGTTCGATGAAGCCGAACAGCCGGTCGCCGCGCATCGGGGCGCCGCGCATCACTGCGGCCAGGTAGCGGCCCAATGGCCAGCCCAGCGCGATCGCCAGCGCGAAAACAAGGAGGAATTCAGTCATGGGAGTCGTCCATCGGCGTGCGTGCACGCCGCGTGATCAGCAGGAACAGAAGACCGGCGCCGGCGAGCAGGCCCGCCAGCCCCAGCAACAGGTAGAGGAAGGACGCGAGCACGGCCGCCGTCAGAACGAGGCCTGCAGCGCCGCTTCCACGCGCGAGCCGGCCAGGCCGGGGAACAGCGTCTTGGCGCTGCTGTCGGTGGCGTGCGCGGTGACGCGCAGCTCGAACGGTGCCTTGAACGCCCACACCGCGCCCAGCTGTGCGTGCGCGTAGCTGTCGTCGTAGGCGTCGTCCAGCCAGTAGTATCCGGCGGCGGCTTCCAGGCGGAGCTGGTCGCTCAGCGGAAACTTGGCGCCCAGCTGCGCGTAGGCGCCGGTTTCGTCGGTGGCGAGCGCTTCGGTGGAGTACGCCAGCTGCGCCCAGTAGTTCTGCTTCCAGGTCAGCGTGCCGATGGCCTCGGTCCAGTCGAGGTCGACGGTGGTGGACGGGTAGCGGTAGTGGGTCAGGTTGACATCAAGCGCCCAGTCGTCCGACAGCGTGCCGCCCCAGCCCACGGTGACGTCCAGCTCGCTGCTGGCCTCGGTTTCCGGGGCGAACTCGACGTTCGAGCCCCACACCGCGCCGTACAGGCCGCTGTCGGCCGTGGCCTTGAATCCCGCCTGCACGGCCGGGTCGCCCTGGGTCTGGGTGGTGCCGCGCCAGACGTAGTCGGTGGTGAGCGCACCGGAACCGTTGAAGGTGGCGGCTTGCGCGGTGCACGCCGTCGCCAGCAGCAGGCCGGCGGCGGCAGCGGAAACGACAGGACGCGCAGGCAACGCGCTGCGCGGGAGGAACGACGAGCAAGACATGGACGCGATCCTGGCGGGAGGAGTTCCGCCGACCGCGAAAGTCTGGTCCTGCCCCGCGTAAAGCCGCCATGCGCTTCCCGCGAACCGCCGTAAATTCGGCGTAAAACCGCGCGCCCTGCCTCAGCCGGCCGTGCGCGCCTGCGGTGACGGCGTGCCGAGCACGTGCTCGGCATCCTGGTCGAACACGGGCGCGGCGAACGGCGCCGGACCCGGCGTGCGGCCGAAGGCGATCGGCCGGGTGACGCCGCGGTAGCTGCCGACGACGGGATGGGCGATCTCGGCCACCATGTCCTCGGCCAGCACCTGCGGGTGCTCGAACATGTCCTCCACGCGGCGTGCGGCCGCGCAGGGCACTTCGTCGCCGAAATGCGCCTCCCATTCCATCGCGGTGCGCGCCTGCAGCGCAGCATGCAGCTGCGGCACGATCTCCGCGGCCTGTGCCGCACGTTTGCGCACACTGTCGTAGCGCGGATCGTCGGCCAGCGCATCCAGGCCGGTCAGCCGGCACAGCGCCTTCCAGAAGCGCGGCGTGTTGGCGGACAGGTACAGGTAGCCCTCGCGCGCCGGATGGATGCCGGTGACGCCGCCGGAGCGCATGTCGCGGCCGATGTCGAGCGCCTCGCCTTCGGCCCAGATCATCCGCGCGGACTGCATGGTCAGCGCACTGCGCAGCAGCGAGATACCGACGAACTGCCCGCGCCCGCTGCGTTCGCGCTCGTACAGCGCCGACGACACGCCGGCGGCGAGCAACGCCGCCGCGTAGTAGTCCACCACCGAGCCGTAGATGATTTCCGGTGCGCCGCCGCGCTTGCCCTGCAGCGTGCACATGCCGGTCATGGCCTGCAGCACCTGGTCGTAGCCGGCCTTGTCCTTCATCGGTCCGTGTTCGCCGTAGCCGGTCACCGCGCAGTAGATCAGGCGCGGATTGATCAGCGCCATGCGGTCGAAATCGATGCCCAGCCGCTTCGGCACGCTGGGGCGGAAGTTGTGCACCAGCACGTCGGCCTCGCGCACCAGGCGCAGCAGCGCCGCATGGTCGGCCGGCCGCTTGAGGTCCAGCGCGATGCCCTGCTTGCTGCGGTTCACGCCGAGAAAGGCGCGGCTCTCGCGCTCCAGCGTGGACGGGTACTGGCGCAGGTTGTCGCCATCGGGCGGTTCGACCTTGATGACGTCGGCGCCCTGGTCGGCCAGCAGCGTGCAGCCGTAGGGCCCGGCGATGTAGGCGCTCAGGTCCAGCACCTTTACGCCGGTCAACGGACCGGCAGGGCCGGTGCGCAGCCGCGAGCGGAAGGGAGACGGATTGTCCATGGGAAGAGGCTCCTTCAGCCGTCGCCGCAACGGCGGTGGCCAGTCTGTGCCACGTGGCGGGCGCGATACAGCCAGCGGCCGTAACTTCTGCTGCCACAAATTCTTGCGAGCGCACGCGCGCTCATGGCGGCGGCAGCGACAGCCAGGTCAGCCGCCACGCGCCATCATGCCGTCCCCCGGCGCGGTAGTAGGGCCAGAACAGCAGCGGGGGCCGGCTGGCCGGCTGCAGCGAGATGGCCGCGCCCTCCTCGCCGTCGGTCACCGGGAGCACCTGCAGCCAGTCGTCCTGCGGACCGTCGGGCAAGCGGAGGGTCTCTTCGGTCTTGAAGCCGTCGATCAGGCCGGTGGCGTACGCCAGCGGGCCGCGCGTGAGGCCCACGTAGTGCAGGTCCAGCACCTGCTGGTGGACCTCCGATCCGTCCGGCGCGCGCGATTCCTGCACGTTGCGCAACACCTGCCGGTGCAGCACCGGCCGCAACGGGAACGCCAGCTGCACGTGGTCGTCGCGGCGCCACAGGCGGCGCACGGCCAGGAAGGTACCCGGCACCACCGTCGCATCGACCGCTTCGCCATTGACCGACACCGTGGCGCCTTCGGCCCAGGACGGGATGCGCAGGTGCAGGTCGAAGACGGCCTCGTGTTCGGGGCGCACGTCCAGCGACACCTCGCCGTCGAACGGATACCCGGTGCGCTGGCGCAGCGCCAGCGTCCCGGCCTGGGGGTGCGCCAGCCGCGCTTGGCCCGGACCGTACAGCTGCACGCGGACCGCTTCGCCCTCCACGGCATAGGCCAGCGCCGGCAGTTCCTCGAGCGCCATCGCACCGCTGGACTTGCAGCAGCGCCAGTAGGTGGTATGCACGCGCCGCCCGTTCGGGAACGAGTAGTAGCACCAGTCCTCGCCATCCGGCGCCTGCGCGCCGAGCAGGTCGTTGTAGGCGGTGCGCTCGATCTCTTCGGCGAAGCGCGCCTCGCCGGTCAGCCGCAGCAGTTCGCGGTTGAACTGGATCCACGACAGCAGGGAACAGGTTTCCACGTAGGCGTTGGGACTGAAGCTGCCGCGCGCATTGAAGACCTCGCGCGAGCGATGGGCCACGCCGCCCCACGGACCGCCACCCAAGGTCAGGTGGTGTTCGCGGATGTTGTGCCAGATGCGCTCCAGCGCATCGCGCAGGCCGGCATCGCCGGCAAGGCGGCACAGCTTCACCAGCGCCACCAGGTTCCACAGCAACTGGTAGGCCTTGCCGGTGGCGATCTCCGATGCATCGGCGCCGGCTTCCAGCGCGGGCAGCAGGCGCAGCGCGGGGTGCGCATTGGCCTGCTCCAGCACGCGCTGCGCCAGGACGAGGAAGCGCGGCTCGCCGGTTTCCTCATGCAGCTCCAGCGCGGCATCCATCAGCACGGTGGCGGACATGCCGTGATGGTTGCCCAGCGTGGTGATGTCGATGCCCGACGCCAGCGCCTGCGCGCACAGGTCGGCGATGCGTCCGGCGGCCTGCGTGTAGCGCGCGTCATGCAGGGCGCGGGCGGTTTCGACCAGGCCGAGGACCAGGTAGGCGTGCACCCAGATGTCCCAGGTGCGCAGCGCGGGCGCACCGTCCCAGCTCGGCGGCCTGGGCGGCTGCGGATGCACGAAGCGCCGCGCGTCCGCGTAGGTGCCCAGGTAGCCATCGGCTTCCTGCACCGAGAGCAGATAGTCCGCGACACGCCTCAGGTTATCGCCCAGCACGGCATAGCCACTGCGGACGAACGCGCGCGCAGCGGCCGACAGCCACTTCCCCGCATGTTCGCCGTACCAGTCGCCTTCGGTGTTGTACGCACGGTGTTCCGGTGAGAACAGCGCGATGGCCGGGCTGTCCGGCGCGGTGATGAAGTGCGTCAGGCGGCCGCGCAGGTTGGCATCGAGGGCTGCGCCCAGGACACCGCCAAGCACGACCGACGGCGACGCGCCGGAACGGGCGGTCGCGCTCATGCGGCGTCCACCACGCAACGGAAGCCGATGCGTCCGGACCGGTCCTTGGCCGGCGCCATCAGCAGCAGCTTGCCGTGCTGGTCCAGCCGCCGGGTCTGGGGGAAGTACCAGTGCGAGGTGCGCGGCTCGTAGTCGCTGCCGCCGCGCACGATGGCCGCACGCGTGTGCGCGTCGTGGAACTCGTCCGTCCATTGCCAGACATGGCCGACCAGATCCTGCACGCCGAACGGGCTGGCCCCTGCCGGGTGCATGCCCACATCGGCCGGCGGCGGCAACGTGCGGCCGCGGAACACCGGCGGCGCGGCGTCGTCGCGCCACGCATCGCCCCATGGATACAGCCGGCCATCGGTTCCCTGCGCGGCGTATTGCCATTCCCACCCGTGCGGCAGGCGCTTGCCGGCCCAGGCGGCGTAGGCGCGTGCGTCCTCCAGCGACACCCAGGTGACCGGCTTGTTCTCCCAGCCGGGCTGCGGCGCACCGTCGCGCCAGTCGCGGAGGAAGTTCAGCGCATCGCGCGGCGCATAGCCGGTGGCATCGACGAACGCCTTGAACTGCGCGTTCGTCACCGGATGGCGGTCGATGTGGAAGGCCGCCACCTGCATGCGGTGGCGATGGTGGCGCCGCGCGGTCGGTTCCCACGGGAACTGCACGTCCACGCCTTCCCACACCTGCCCTTCTATCTCGATGCCCTGCACGGCGAACAGGAACTCGCCCGCCGGGATGGTCACCATGCCGTCCGGCGCGATGGCCTGCGGCGCGGTCGGCGCTATCGGAAGCAGCGTCTGCGGCAGGGCTTTCCACTGCGCGGACAGCGATGCCAGCGGCGTGGCGGCATGAGCGGCCATCTGCGCCAGGAACGCCTGCAGGCCTTCTTCCTGCGCGCCTTCGCGCAACGCCAGCAGCGCGCCGAAGCCTCGACCCTCCAGTGTCGTCTCCAGGATCGCCTGGCCGTCGATGATGCGCGGCTGCAGGACACCGCCGTTCCACAGGTCGATGTAGCGCGTGCCATCCACGTGCGGTATCGCCAGCTGCTCGCCGGCGATCGCGTATTCATGGCGGTTGACCAGCGTCCACAGCGTGCGGCCCTCGCCCGGGAAGCGGCTGGCGAAGATGCCGGCCTGCAGCGTGCGCTCGTACGGGCGCCAGTCCAGGCTGACCAGCAGCGGTGCGAAGCGGCGGTATATCGCGGCGATGCGACGCAGCGCTTCGGCGTCGCGCGGGGTCAGCTGGTTCCACAGGCCCCAGACGTTCTCCCACGCGTTGTAGCCCACGCCGTTGAAGAAGATGTACTGCAGGTCGTGGGTGCGGTCGCGGCCCCAGCGGTTCTCGTAGTTGATCATGTGGCGCGGTTCCAGCCACTTGAACTTCGCCACCGGCGGCACGACTTCGTTCGGTGCCTTCTTGCCCCAGCTCTGCACGTTCCAGATCAGGTGTTCCTCGGCGCTGATCGTGGACTCCGGCTGCACCACCACCGGATGGCCCAGCGCATCGCAGGCGTCGAAGAAGGCGCGCGGCACGCCGTTGTAGGTGTCGCCGTTGATGCCGTCCGCGCCGACCGCCTTGACGATCTTCGCGACGGCCTGCCAGTCGGGTTCGCCCTCGTCGCGGGTGCCGTTGTCCCACGGCATGGTGGTGAGGAACACGCGCACGCCGCGGCGGTGGAAGTCGTCGATCGCACCCCGCAGGCCCTCCAACCCGCCGGGCAGGCTGCGGGCCAGGTCGAACTGGTTGCGGTCGTCCACGCCGATGTTGGGGTACACACACCACAGCAGCACGCTGTCCAGGCCGCCGAAGCGGGCTTCCAGGTCGTCGAGATAGCGATCGACCGTGTAGCGGCCGGCGACGGGGTCGTAGAGGTAGCGGTCCTCCACCATCACCTGCGCATGCACGAAGTTGCGCTGCGCCCACTGCAGTTCCGGCCTGCGGTAGTGGGCGTCGTCGTAGCCGATGCGGGTGAGATGCTCGCGCCGCCAGTCCTTCAGCTCGGCGACCCAGTCGTCGGCCGAGGCGTTGGCATCGATCTTCCACTGGCCGATGTCGGCGAACGGCCAGCCCGGCGCCTTGCCCGGCGTGGGCAGGTAGCGCTGGGTGGTGACGTGCGAGAACTTGTATTCGGTCTTCACCACGTGCGGTGACCCGTCGAGCTCGGAGGCTTCGTGGGAGCCGGGGAAAGCGGGGGTATTCATGGGTGGGGTCTTGATCGTGATCAGGAAAGGCCGCAGTAGGCCGCCAGGACGCTGCGCCGCGCGGGTTCGTCGGCATGCCCGGCCAGCCAGGCCTCGACCTCTGCGCGCATCGGGATGCTGGCCTGCGCGCCCAGGCGGGTGCAGGCCAGCGCGGACGCCGCACTGGCGAAGCGTAGCGCGTCCTCCAGTCCTGCTTGCTCGGCCAGCCGCGCCGCCAGTGCGCCGCAGAAGGTGTCGCCCGCCGCGGTGGTGTCGACGGCATCGATGGGGAACGCGGGCTGCAGAAAGACCTCCGCACCCCGCCGCGCGAAGCAGCCGCGCGCGCCCAGCGTGACCACCACGCAGGGCACCGGCAGGCGCGCCGCCTGGGTGGACACGTTGCCCTCGCCGGCCAGCGTGGCCAGCTCGCCTTCGTTCACGACCAGCACGTCGACGCTGTCCAGCAGGCCCGGCGGCAGCGCGGCGGCGGGTGCGGCGTTCAGCACCACGCGCACGCCGGCCTCGTGGGCGAGTCGCGCATAGCTGGCCACGCTGTCCAGCGGCGTTTCCAGCTGCAGCAGCAGATGGCCGATGCCGCGCAACGACGGCAGGTGGTGCGGCCGCAGGCCCGTGTTGGCGCCGGGCGCCACCGTGATCGCATTCTCCGCGTCGTCGGACAGGCAGATGAAGGCCGTGCCGCTGGCGGCGTCCGGCACACGCACGATGTGCAGCGCGACACCGGCATCGGCCAGCGCGGCTTCCAGCACCCCGGCGTAGGGATCTTCGCCCAGCGCCAGCAGCATGCGCGTGGGCACGCCGCCGGCACGCGCGCTGGCCACGGCCTGGTTGGCGCCCTTGCCGCCAGGGAAGGTGGCGAAGCCGCGCCCGAGTACGGTCTCGCCCGGCGCCGGCACATGGTGCGCGCGCACCACGAAGTCCAGGTTGGCCGATCCCGCGACGAGCACGCCGTCATGACCGCGGCTCATGGCGACACCGCCGTGTAGGCCGCTCGATAGAACGGCCCGGCGAGCTTGGGCAGCGCGGGCGTGTCGTCGCCGGGCAGGTGCTGCGACAGCAGCAGGATCACCAGGCCGCGCTCCCGATCGATGGTGAAGTAGGTGGAGGCGGCCCCGGACCAGCCGAACTGGCCGCGCGATCCCGGCCGTGCGGCGACGGCCGGATCGGTGACGACATAGCCGCCCAGGCCGAAGCCCTCGCCCGGTTCGGGCGCGGGCACGGCCGGGTCGAAGCGGCCCAGCTGGTCGGACATCATCATCGCCACGGTATCCTCGCGCAGCAGGCGCACGCCCTCCAGCCTGCCGCCTTCGGCCAGCATCCGCGCGAAGCGCAGGTAGTCGGCCGCGGTGGAGTACAGGCCGCCCGCACCGCTGGTGTAGGCGCGCAGGCGGATGCCGGGCTGGCGCGCAGAGGGTGTATCGGCCAGCACGCGCCGACCGCCGGCATCGCGCGTGGTGAGCGCCATCACGCGGCCACGTTGGGCGAGAGGCACCTCGAATCCGGTGTCGCGCATCCGCAGCGGCTGGAAGATGCGCGTGCGCAGGAAGACCTCCAGCGGCTGCCCGCTGGCGACTTCGATCACGCGGGCGAGGACCTCGGTGTTGACGCCGTCGTAGCGGAAACGCGTGCCCGGCTCGCTGGCGAGCGGTGCGCGGGCGACGCGCTCGGCATAGCCGGCAAGATCCGAGGCGTCCTCCGGCGCCTGGGCCTGCAGCAGGGCGGAGGCCACGCGGATGTCGTCTCCGCCGGTGGCGAAACCGGCGGTGTGCGTCAGCAGGTGGCGTACGGTGGGCACGCGCCGCACCGGCACGAGCACGGGCGCCTCGACGCTGCCGCCGGCGACGCGCCGCAGGCCGGCGAACGCCGGCAGGTAGGTGGCGACGGGGGCATCGAGCTGCAGCCTGCCCTCTTCCACCAGCATCAATGCCGCCACCGAGGCGACGGGTTTGGTCATCGAGTAGATGCGGAAGATCGCGTCTTCGCGCAGCGGCTGCCGCGCTTGCAGGTCCGCATGGCCGGCCACACCGCGGTAGACCACGGCCCCCCGCTCGGCGACCAGGGCAACGGCGCCCAGGTAGCCATCAGGGCCCACGGACTGCGCCAGCACCGCATCCATCGGCGCACGCGGCAACGCCGCCGGGGGGAGCCGGCCGTCGCGCAGGCGGCGAGCCAGAGCATCGGGACCATCCACAGCCCGCGCCGCCCTGGAGAGGGGACGGCGCGGGTGGATGCAAGGTGGGAGAGTGCCGGCATCCGCGGATGGTGGATCAGAACGTGTACTCGTAGGTGAAGGAGTACATGCGGCCGCGACCGGCCCAGTAGTTGCGCCAGCCCGGTACCTGCGACCAGGTCAGGATGTACTGCTTGTTGGTGAGGTTCTCGATGCCCAGCGAGAAGCGTCCCCACTTTTCCACCCGATAGTTGACGCCCAGGTCGAACAGCGTGTAGCCGGTGGTGTGCTCTTCGTAACTGTAGTCGCGGCCGTCGTATTCCCGCGTGTCGCTGCCGTACAGGTCGCGCGAGAGCAACGTGGTTGACCCCAGCGTCGCGTCGCCGGCATCGGAGAACTTCCACCTGACGGACAGCGCGATCTTGTCCGGATTCACGTCCAGCGCGCCCATCGGCTTGGTCAGCGGTCCCGCGCTCCAGCGTCCTTCCGGATCTTCGGTCCAGAACGAAGTCTTGCCGCGGATGCGCGAGTACAGGCCGCTGAGCTTCCAGGCCTCGTTGATGGTCCAGTCGCCGGAGAATTCGAAGCCCTTGATCCGCGTGGGCGCGCGGAACAGCACGTAGTCCTCGGTGATCGGATCGATCACGTACGACGAGCCGAACTTGGAGCGCGAGTCGTAATACGAGGCGCTGAAGGACGTCCTTTCACCGCGCCAGTTGACGCCGACCTCGCGATTGTCGACCACGACCGCCTTCAGCTCGCGGAACGTCGAATCGACGGTTGCCGGCGGATCGCCGGGGCAGCCGTCCGGCTTGGTGTCGTCGGGATCGTCCGGGCAGGAGATGTTGCGCAGCGGAATGCCGACGTTGGGCAGGCCGAAGCCTTCGCCGTAGGCGCCGAACACGGACCACTGGTCGGTGATGCGCCAGATGGCGCCGAAGTTCACCAGGTTCTCCTGGTAGCTCAGCTTGCCGCCCTGCACGAAGCGGCGGTCCCGATACCAGGTGGTGGTGTAGTCGTTGACCGACAGTTCGCCGTCTTCTCGACGGAAGCCTCCGCTCAGGGTCACCGGACCGATGTCCCAGCTCAGCTGGGCGTAGGGCGCGATGCTCTCGTACTCCATCGGCGGCACCCATACGCGGTCGGTCAGCGCCAGGCGCTGGTCCGCCTTGTCGCGTACCCAGTCCACGCCGGTACGCAGTTCCAGACCGGGCACGCCGAACAGCTCGCCGCGCACCCAGGAAGGACGGAAACCGATCTTGTCGGAATTGATCTCCGACTGGTCCCAGATCGTGCCGTCGGGTCCGTTCGGCGGGATCAGCGGGTCCTGGCGGTCGCTGCCGTTCTCGGGCGGGTAGCGCATGGCCTGGTCGGCCCAATAGGCGTTGAGGTTCAGCGTGCCGCCGAAGAAGTCGCCATCGGTGTACTGCAGGTTGACCTGGCGGAAATCGTTGAACTCGGCCTTGGTGCCGAAGATGTGGCCACGCTCGGAGGTGTTCGGGCGCGGGTCCTCGCACCAGCCCGGCTCGTAGCGGCAGCCGTCGACCTGGATGTAGTTGCCGTTGCCTTCGATCTTGAACTGGCTGTAGCTCAGCTGCAGGCGCTTTTCCAGGTCCTCGCCGAAATTGACGCCGCCCTTGACGAAGAGGTTGCGCGCCACCGAATCGTTGACCGAACCGCTGGTGTTCATGCCCAGGCGCACGCCGTCGGCGTCGTAGCCCATGCCGCGGTCGATCTGCGCCACGCCCGCGATCAGGTCGTAGGCGTCCTGCTTGTAAGCGTAGTTCAGGCCCAGCTTCCAGCCCGCGCTGTCGTCCTTGAACTGGGTGGAATAGCGCGACAGGAAACGGAACTCGCTGCCTTCCTTGGTCGGCACGGCGGAGATGTAGTTGATGATGCCGCCGGCCGCACCGATGCCCTCGGACGCGGACGGACCGTTGATCACCTCCACGCGGCCCACGATGCCCATGTCGGTGAAGGTCGCGTTGCGGCTGCCGTCGCGCAGCGGCGAACCCTGCGGCACGCCGTCGAACAGGCGCAGCGCCACGCGGCCGCGCAGGGTTTCGCCGCTGTTGCTCATGGCCTGCGAAGCCTCCGCATAGCCGGGCACGGTGCGTGCCAGCACGGCGGTGGCATCCTCGGTGACCAGCAACGTGTGGGCGATCTCCTCCTTGCTGACCAGCGATACCGCGCCCGGGATCCTGTCCACGGCTTTCGGCGCGCGCACGCCGGTGACGATCACCTGGTCCAGGTCGACGGCGTCCTTTGCCCGTTCTTCTTCGGCCGCCGCGTCCTGCGGCGGCAGCGGGGTGTTCTGTTGGGCCTTGACGCTGGCGCTCACGGCGGCGGCCAGCAGGAAAACGCCGAACGCGGCGGGTACCTGTTTCATGATCGGTTCTCGGAATGCTTCGGTGGACGGTGCGGTCGCGCACCACGCGCCCGCTCCGCTGACAAGGATGTGTATGCGAGATGGCCGCGATGACGGCCGGCGTGCCCAGCGTTCCTCCCAGACGCTCGAACCCGACGATGGCCACAGCCTAGGCAAGCGCACGTCGCGGAGGAATCGCCCGCGGATATGTTCACAGGCTAGTTTTTGTAGCGTGCACTGCAACATCGCCACCGCCCGAAGGCTCATGCCTGGCCGGTGGCGGCACGGCTCTCCTGCAGCAGCACGGTGACCAGGCGGATGCGCACGGTCGAACGCGACCACACCATGCCGATCCGGCGCGGCTCGCTGGGCAGCGGCAGCGGAATGCGCACCAGGTCCAGGCCTTCCGGCCAGGGCCGGGCCCAGTCGGGCACCAGCGAAACGCCCAGGCCGCGGTCCACCATCACCGCGATGGCGTTGAGTCCGTTCAATTCGAAACGCTCGCGCGGCACGATGCCCGCGCGGCGCAGGTAATCGTCCGCCACCCGCCCGCCCCACTGGTTGCGGTCGTAGCGGATCAGCGGCTCGCTGCGCAGCAGCGCGTGCGGATCGCGCCCGGCCAGGCGCGCCGGCGCGATCATCACCAGCGGCTCCTCGCGCAGCAGCTGCCAGTCGCAGGTCTTGGGCAGGTTGTACGGCGCCTGCAGCACCACGGCGGCGTCCAGTTCGCCCGTTTCGACCGCGCGGTAGAGCTCGGCCGAGTAGCCGGGCCGGATGTAGACGTTGATCTGCGGAAATGCATCCACCATCCGCGCCAGGATGTCCGGCAGCATCCCGGCCAGCGCGGTGGGGCAGGCGCCCAGGCGGAGCTCGCCGGAGACCTCGCTGTCGTTGGCCACGCTGCGCATGTCGGCCACGTCGCGCAGCAGGTCGCGGGCGCGCTGCAGGATGCGCGAGCCCTCCTCGGTCAGGCTGACGGTGCGGCCGGCGCGCGCGATCAGCGGCGCGCCGAGTTCGCGTTCCAGCGTGCGGATCTGCTGCGCCACCGCGGCCGGCGTGATGTTCAGCACGCGCGCGGCCGCGGCCATCGAGCCGCGGTCGGCCACCACCACGAAGGTATTCAGGAACTGGGTATCCACGCGCCTCCCCTGCCGCCCTCAGGCTACACGAGCCGGCCGGCGGCGACGACAGGACCGATGGCCCATGCGCTCACTCCGCCGGGGCCACCGCGTCCTGGCGGTGGATGGTCAGGCCCTGCAGCGATTGCGCGGGCGGCGGGAACAGCCAGCTGGCGGCATAGCCGATGACGATGCACAGCAGGATGGAGATGCCCAGGTAGAAGTACGGATGCACCAGCCCCATCGACCACACCAGCAGGGTCAGCGCGATGCTGCCGCCGATGCCGATGGCCACGCCCTGCGCGTTCGCCCGGCGGGTGAACATGCCCAGCGTGTAGGCGCCGGCGAAGCCGCCGCCCAGCAGGCCCGCCAGTTCGATGGAAACGTCGAACAGGGAATGGATGTCGTAGCGCGACAGCAGCAGCGCGATGCCGATGCCCGCCAGGCCGACCAGCACGCCCATGATCTCGGCGAACAGCACGCTCTTCTTCGGCGTCGGGTTCCTGGCCAGTTTCTCGTAGAAATCGACCGAGGCCAGGGTCGACACGCTGTTGATGATGCTGGACAGCGTGGACATGGCGGCGGCGAAGATGCCGGCGATGATCAGGCCGGTGACGCCCATCGGCAGTTCCGCGGCGATGAACAGCGGGAACGTGGCGTCGATGGGCAGCAACGGATTCATCCGTTCCGGGTGCGACTGGTAGTACACGTACAGCGCGGTGCCGATGGCGTAGAAGAAGAACCCGCCGGGTATCATGATGGCGGCGAAGGTCCAGATGGAACGGCCGGCCTCCCTGTCGGACTTGGTGGACAGCACCCGCTGCATCAGCACCTGGTCCTTCGGGAACGTCAGCACCACGTCGAACAGCACCAGGAAGATGAAGCCCCAGACGGTGGCCTTGGTCAGGTCGAAGCTGAAATCGAACAGCCGGGTCTTGTCCTCGGCCATCGCCACCTGGACGAACTCGGGCATGCCGCCGTTGAGGTGGTAGATGATGAAGCCGATGGCGAAGATCGCCCCGCCGAACATCACGAAGACCTGTACGAAATCCGTCCAGATGACCGCCTTCATGCCGCCCAGCGTGGTGTAGAGGATGGTGAACACCCCCATGATGAGGATGCTCCACACCACGTCGATGCCGGTGATGGTGGCGATGGCCAGCGCCGGCAGGAACAGGATCACGCTCATCCGGCTGCCGATCTGCATGGCGATGCACAGCGCGCTGGCCAGCATGCGGATGGCCGGATGGAAGCGCTTCTCCAGGTAGGAGAACACCGACATCAGGTCCAGCCGGCGCAGCAGCGGCACGATCCACACCGCGACGAACATCAGGCCGAGCACCGCGATCAGGTTGTTGGTGAGGTACTGCCAGTTGGTCTCGAACGCCTTGGCCGGAATGGCGATGAAACTGATGGAACTGGTGTTGGTGGCGTACAGGCTGACGCCCGCGGCCCAGAACGGGATGCTGCGTCCGCCGACGAAGAAGTCGGCCGTGGAGGCCCGTTTCTCCTGCAGGTAGAAGTACAAGCCGATGCCGACCATGGCCGCCAGGTAGACCACGATGACCAGCCAGTCCAGCCACTTGAGCAGGTAGGTGCCGCCGACCAGTGCCACCGTGCGCAGCGCGCCGGTGCGGGCGTCCACGCCGGCCACGCCATCGCCCCACGCCGTCATCGATGCGGGCAGTCCCCCGGCGGGCGTATCCAGTTCGGCCCAGGCGCCGGTGATGGTGTGGAAGGTGGCGAGGCGGGCCGCCGCCGGATCGTCGTGGGATTGCAACGCATAGAGCACGTGCGCCTGGCCGACCGCACGCGCCGGGCCATCCGCGACGAGCTTCCCCGGTACCGGCGGCAACGCGCGCCAGCCGCCGTCGCGCGACCAGCGCCACAGATGATCGGCCGCTTGTCCGGGCACGGTGACCACCAGTTCGCCGCGCTGCGCGACCAGCGACCCGGGTACGCCCGTACCCGGCCACGAGGGCAATATCTGCCACGGCGCGGTGTCCTCGGCCACCGCGCGACGCAGGAACAGCACCTGTCCTGCGCCGTCCTGTCCGGACGCATACAGGGTGTCTGCGCTTTCGGCGAGTTCCACGTGCCGCAGTTGTCGTGGAAAAGGAGGCAGCGCGCGCCAGGCCAGTGTGTCGCCGCTCCGCGATGCGCGCGCCAGGCCGGCGATGTCCGTGCCGTCGCGCGTGCGCTGCAGTCGATAGAGCCGCCCCTGCGCAGCGTTGCGCCATGCGCCGTCTGCCGCGGCCGCGGGCGGCACCCGCAGCGGATGCCAGCGCGAACTGGAAGGGTCCCACCAGGATGCGCCGGCGTCGCCCGCGGCCAGCAGCGTTCCCTCCAGTGTGTACAGGCCGCGCACCGGCTCGGGCGGCGCGGGCAGCGTGGAGGTGGTCAGCCGGGTCAGGCTTTCCGCCATCGCAGGACGGCATGCCATGGCCAGCACGACCAGCACCAGCAGACACACCGCTTCCGACGAGCGCCGCCAACGCCCCCGTACCCAGGTACGACCCGCTCCGCCGCGCATCACCGGTGCTCCCGTTCCAGCATGGCCAGGATCGCCCGCGCGCGCGCCAGGAAGGGTGCATCCACCATCCGGCCATCGACGGCGAACGCGCTTCCGTCCATCGTCGCCGCGCCGACGATGCGACGGGCCGCTTCGATCTCTTCTTCCGACGGCGAGAATGCGGCGTTGGCCCAGGCCACCTGGCGCGGATGCACGCAGCTCTTGCCCGCAAAGCCCAGCGCACGCGCCGAATCGGCCTCGGCCATGAAGCCCGCTTCGTCGTGCAGCCCGGGGAATGCGGCGTCGTAGGCGAACACGCCCGCCTCCGCCGCGGCCATCCGCAGCGCGTACTGCGCGGCGTGCACGTTGCGCAGGTCCGAGCGGCGGATGCCGTGGGGTTCGAACAGGTCGCCCAGGCCCAGTTGCAGGCCGCGAACGCGCGGATGCGCCCGGGCGATCTGCGCGGCGTGACGCAGAGCGCGCGGTGTCTCGATGTTGACCAGCAGGCCGACGGCCCGGCGCACCCCCGCCTGCAGCTCGACCGCTTCGATCTCGCCGATCGCCTGGCGGAGCTGTTCCACCGACTCGATCTTGGGCAGGTTCAGCAGGTCGATATCCAGGGGCAGGACGGCGCGCAGATCGTCCTCCCAGCCGGAGGTGTGCCAGGCGTTCACCCGTACCACGACCTGCTTGTCCGCGGTGCGGTGCGGTGCGCCGCGCAGGAAGGCGGCGACCTGCGCGCGCGCCTCGCCCTTGTCGCCGCCGGCCACCGCATCTTCCAGGTCGAGGGACAGCATGTCGGTCGCGCTCGCCAGCGCCTTGGCGAACAACGCGGGCCGGTTCCCGGGGACGAACAGCTTGCTACGCATGGGCGGCACTCTTCATGCCGCGCAGTCTGCGGGAATCGCGCGGAGGGCAAAGCCCGCGCGGGCATATTCAAACGATAGTTTTTCCTGCGTCCGGAGATGCCGCAACGCAGCATTCCCTGCATTCCGGTGCGATCAGCGCTTCACGTCCAGGGCGTTTTCGCCCAGCAGGGCGTGTACGTCGGCTGCACCCACCAGATTGAAGTCGCCCGGCAGGGAGTGCTTGAGGCAGGCCGCCGCCACCCCGAAGTCCAGCGCTGCCTGCGCCGACAGGCCGGCCAGGCCGCCATGCAGCACGCCCGCCGCGAACGCATCGCCGGTGCCGATGCGGTCGACGATCGGCGAGACGTCCCGCGCCGCCGTGGTGTGCAGCGCGCCATCGCGCAGGGCCGTGATGGCGGAGATGACGTGGTGGTCCACGCTGCGCTGCACGCGCACGGTGGCCGCCATCTGGCGCAGGTGCGGGAACGCCTGGAACGCCGCGGCCGCGCCGGCAGCGAACCGCTCCTGCGGCGTCGCCTGCGGGAACTCCAGGCCCAGCACCACCTGCAGGTCGCGGTGGCTGGCGAACAGCAGGTCGGCTTCGGCCATCAGTCCGCGCAGGATCGTGGGCGCGTCGCCGCCCCAGGCTTCCCACAACTTCGGCCGGAAGTTGCCGTCGAAGGACACCTTCGTCCCGGCGGCGCGCGCGGCCCTGACCGCCATCAGCACGCCGTCCGCCGCCCTCTGGCCCAGCGCGGGCGTCACGCCGGAGACATGCAACCAGTCCGCGCCCGCCAGCAGCGCAGGCCAGTCGTGGGTGCCGCCGCCGATGCGCGCGAAAGCCGAGTCCGCGCGGTCGTAGAGCACCTCGCTCGGTCGCTGGATGGCGCCGGGCGTGAGGAAGTACAGCCCCATGCGTCCCGCGGCCTGCTGCACCGCGCGCGTATCGACACGATGCCGGCGCAGTTCGCCGAGCGCGGCCTCGCCCAGCGCATTGTCGGCGACCACGCCGACCATGCGCGCGTCATGGCCGAAGCGCGCCAGCGACACGGCCACGTTCGCTTCCGCGCCCCCGACGTGGACCTCCAGCACCGGCGACTGCAACAGCATCTGGCGGCCAGGCGCGCCCAGCCGCAGCAGCAGCTCACCAAAGCAGACGATCGTTCCCATTTCCCCTCTCCTCCCGTGCATGGATGCCGCGCGCGCCACTGGCCGGACCTTGTCCATGGGACAAGATAAACCCGCTCATCCGACAGTTGTTGTTGCAGCGCACACTCTGTTAGCGTTGGTTTTGACCATCGGTGTCATTTTACCAGCCGACACGGTCTGGAAGGGAAGAAACAGCGGTTTTTGCCAACAAAACAGTCGCAACACGCGGCCATGGTCCCTTGAGGAGGGGAGAACATGCCAGTCAGTCATCAGAACCGGAAGACACCGGTTACCTTGCTTGCCGTTTCCATCGGTCTGGCGCTGCAGATGAGCGCAGCGGCATACGCCCAGGAAGCGGCGCAGACCACCGACTCCGGTCAGGCCACGCCGGCGGAAAACACCGTCGACACGCTCGATACCGTCAGCGTCACCGGCTACCGCGCCAGCGTGGAGCGGGCGCTGGACATCAAGCGCGGCGAGGCCGGCGTGGTCGATGCCATCGTCGCCGAGGACATCGGCAAGTTCCCCGACCTCAACCTGGCCGAGTCGCTGCAGCGCATTCCGGGCGTGGTGATCACCCGTGATGCCGGCGAGGGCCGCAACATCTCGGTGCGCGGCCTGGGGCCGGACTTCACCCGCGTGCGCATCAACGGCATGGAGGCGCTGACCACGGTCGGATCGACCGACCAGAACGGCGGCTCCAACCGTGGCCGCGGCTTCGACTTCAACGTGTTCGCCTCGGATCTGTTCTCGCAACTGATCGTGCGCAAGACGGCGCAGGCGGATGTCGAAGAGGGTTCGCTCGGCGCCACCGTCGACCTTCGCACCGCGCGTCCGTTCGACTATGACGGCTTCACGCTGGTGGCCAGCGGCCAGGCCAGCTATGCCGACATGGGCGACACGACCGATCCGCGCGTGGCCGGGCTGATCGCCAATACGTGGGCCGACGGCAAGTTCGGCGCGCTGCTGTCGGTGGCCTACTCGGAACGGCGGGCGCTGGAAGAAGGCAGCGGCAGCGGACGCTGGGCCCGCGGCACCAGCAACAACGGCTTCAATCCTGCCTCCCCGTACACGCCGGCCCTGTCCGCCGACACCTTCCACCCGCGCTTCCCGCGCTACACGCTGATGGAACACGACCAGAAACGCACGGGCGTGACGGCGTCGTTCCAGTTCAACCCGACCGATCGCACCCAGTTCGCGCTGGACGCGCTGTACTCCAAGATCGATGCCGTGCGCGACGAGAAGTACATCGAGGCGATCTCCTTCAGCCGCGGCGCCTCCCAGAACGGCAAGCCGCAGACCATCGTGCGCGACGGCGTAGTGGAGAACGGCGCCCTGGTCTACGGCCTGTTCGACGACGTCGACATCCGCTCGGAGAGCCGTCACGACGAGTGGAATACGGTCTTCACCCAGCTGGGCCTGGAAGGCGAGCACGAGTTCACCGACAACTTCAAGATCTCGGGCAAGCTGGGTACGTCGAAATCGGAGCATGAGAATCCGATCCAGACGACCATCATCATGGACAAGCTGAACGTCGACAACTACAGCTACGACTACCGCGGCAACCCGTACAGCCCGGTGATCGACTATGGCATCGACCCGACCGACCCGAACGGCTGGACGCTGGCCGAGATCCGCATCCGCCCGCAGTACGTCGAGAACGATTTCGATGTCGCCCAGCTGGATTTCAACTGGAACATCAGCCCGGGCTTCCGCCTGAAGGGTGGCGTGCAGGCGAAGGACTACAGCTTCTCCACACGTGAACTGCGCCGCTCCACCGAGGGTCTGACCGGCGTGCCGATGTTCACCGACGGCACCCGCATCGTGCCGGCGGACCTGACCGACCAGGCCAGCCTGAGCGGCGTGAGCGGTTCCCCCGGCACGTGGGTGATTCCGGACTACCAGGGTATCGCCGACTTCTACGACATCTACAGCAACACCGGCCCGTTCGCGCTCAGCGAGCGTGCGGTGAACACCCGCAGCGTCGAGGAAGAGGACCGAGGCGTCTATCTGATGGGCGAGTTCTCGGCCGATCTCGGTGCGATTCCGGTATCCGGCAACGTCGGTGTCCGGTATGTGCGCACCAAGCAGTCGTCGACGGGCATCGCCACCGCCAGCGGCATGCCGGTCGCCACGACGGTCTCGCGCGAGTACAGCGACACGCTGCCCTCGATGAACCTGGTGGCCGAGATCACGCCGGACTTCCTGATCCGGCTGGGTGCCGCCAAGGTGATGACGCGCCCGGGCCTGGGCAGCCTGACGCCCGGCGTCACCGTCAATGTCAGTGGCGGCGCGCGCACGGTCAGCGGCGGCAATCCGAATCTGGATCCGATCCGCGCCAAGACGGTGGACCTGGGCTTCGAGTGGTACTTCGACGAAGGCGCGATGCTGGGCCTGGGCCTGTTCTACAAGGACATCGAGAGCTTCATCCAGACCACCCGCGTGGTGCAGCCCTACTCCGCCAGCGGCCTGCCTGCCAGCCTGCTGGACGGCACCGGGGCCGGCGTGAACGACGACTTCGTGTTCAGCGTGCCGCTCAACACCCCGGGTGGCGAGCTGACCGGCTTTGAGGCCAACTACACGCAGCCCTTCACCTTCCTGCCCGGCAAGTTCGCCAATCTGGGCGTGCAGCTGAACTACACCTACGTCGATTCGCAGATCCAGTACCTGACCTCGACCGGTGCCAACTCGTTCAAGACCGACCTGACCGGGCTGTCCAAGCATTCGTGGAACGCCACGCTGTACTACGAGGGCGAGCGGTTCTCGGGCCGCGTCTCGGCGACGAATCGCGACGACTTCCTGCTGCAGGTGCCTGCCACGGAGTCCGGTTTCGACGTGCATGGCCAGACTGGCACCACCACCGTCGATGCGTCGGTCCGTTACAAGATCAACGACAAGCTGGAACTCAGCCTGGAAGGCATCAACCTGACCGACGAGCCGCAGGAGTCGTGGGTACAGAACGCCAACGGCCAGCTCCCGCTGGACTACAGCGAGACCGGCCGCCAGTACCTGCTGGGCCTGCGCTACAAGTTCTGAGGTCACGATGTACCGCGCCCCTGTCGGGGCGCACCCGAAGCCCGGCCGCCTCTCCCGGCCGGGCTTCATTTTTTTCGGGCGTGGAGCGCTGGCGTGGCCAAACGTGGTGTCACGCCCGAACTGCACGCGCGCTGCGGCTGTGGAGATGCGGGCGGGAGGAGTCGAGAAGCGATCCGTCACCCCTGCAGCATCGATGCAGACGAGGGAAGCTTGCCGACCCAGGGCAAGAGGGAGCGCGCGGCATGCGAATGAGGGGCCTGATGCGTGTGCCGTACGCCGCTGCCGGTTGCCCCTCCGGGCTACGCCGTCCCTTGGACGCCAGGCGCGAGGTGTCGACGCCGCCGCATGCATGCCGGGCACTCGAGCGGGAACCCCCTGCCCTTGTCCGTCTGTGCGACCGTACGCCTGTCATGCGCATTCCCTGTCGCCGGGACGTGGCCGGGGCGCGTACGGGACGCCATGGCGGAGCCACGCATCGCGCCGACGCCCCATGCCGGTATCCGCGCTCGGCAACCTGACGAGAGAAGATTGCAGCAGATCGGCCACCGTCTTGTCGCGGCAAGCAGCTGGGTACCGGGACCCACTTCCGTCGCAGCCTGCGGATCGCAGTGCGGTTTGCGCACGGATTCCGCGCAGACGCGCGACGGATCGCCGCCGTCCCACCGCTCCGCGCCGACAGCACGTGACACGTTCGGCCACCCGCGCGGAAGGCCACGAACATCTGCCCAGCCTCGACAGGTGCGCGCCGGGCAGGAAGCTACCTGCCCACGAGGTGGCGACAACCGGCGCCGAGCGTGGACGCGACGCAGAGTGGATGCGCCCCGGCCAATGGGGGGGGCGTGCCCGGGTGAAGCCGGAACCTCAGACGCCGCAGGGTGTCACCGCAGCGGTTCACCGCGCGGATAGCTGCCCGACTTCGGCTCCATCACGTCCAGGTTCCATTCGCTCTCGACGAAAGGTTTGCGGGCTTCCTGGTACTGCGGGTAGCCACCCACCTGTTCCTGGCTGTCGATGATCTCGCCCCGCCCCTCGATGACATCGGCCACGATGCGGCGGTCGATCAGGTCGCGGTTCCAGGGCGTGGCACCCACGTTCTCGATCACGGCGTCCTGCACCTGGGCGGACGGCAACAGGGTGACGCCGAACGGCAGCGCGGGGGCGACTTTCACGCGGTTGAGCCTCACCGGCGCGGTCGTGTAGCTGCCGGTTTTCTGGATGCTCGGGTTGCCGATGCGATCCACCACCAGGTTGTCCTGCGCGTACAGGTCGAGGTCGCCGGAGCCGCCGACCATCAGGAACGCCAGCGGCTCGGTCGACCTGCCGGCGCGCATGACATTGCCGCGCACCACCATCTCGCCTTTCGAATAGGGGTGGCCCCGCCACTCCTCTGCGATCAGGTTGTAGTGGATCGCGCGCTGTCCGGGGTTGTAGATCAGGTTGTTGATCACCTGCCCGCGCGCGCCGCCCTTGAACAGCGGGCTGCGCTCGTAGTTGTGCGCGTACAGGTTGCCGACGATCAGCACGTCGTTGACGTGGTCGTGGATCAGCGAGCCCTTGGAGTGTTCGCCCTTGGCGTGGATCGAATCGGCCAGGCCTTCGGCGACGATGTTGTTGCTGTAGGTGATCCGGCGCGAGGCATTGGCCATCCATTCGGCCTCGTCCTCGCCGTGGAAGCGCGTGCTGGACGCGCTCAGGTTCTCGTCGGTGGCCCAGGTGAGCGAGCAGTGATCCACGATCACGTCGTGCGCGCCGCGCACGGTGGTGATGGCGTCGATGTCGCCGGAGCGCTTGGGCAGGCCGCCATCGCCCGGCCGGATGCGCAGGTGGCGGATGACCACGTCGTGGGTGGCGACGGTCAGGCCGCCCTTGATGATCGTCACCCCGGGATGCGGCGCGGTCTGGCCGGCGATGGTCAGGAACGGCTCATCGATGCGCAGTTCCTTCATGCCCAGGTCGATCACGCCGCCCACTTCGAATACCACGATGCGAGGCCCCTTGGCCGTGACCGCTTCCTTGAACGAACCGGGGCCGTCGGCCGCCAGCGTGGTGACGCGCACGATCTTGCCGCCACGCCCACCGGGCGTGTGCGCTGCCGCGCCCTGGGCGCCGGGGAATGCGGTCGGGCGACTTTCGGCGGCCAGGGCCGGCACGGGCGCGATGGCCAGCGCCAGCAACGCGGCCAGGCCGCGGCTCAGCCCGCGGGCCCGCGTCCGCGAAGGAAAACGGATATGAAGCATTGGCTCCCTCCCAGGAGTGGATCGACGCATCGTGGCATCGGGATGGGTTTTGCGGCAGTGCACATTGTCAATGACACCGGTTTACCATATACAGGCCATCCATCTGCACTGTCACTCGGCAGTGCAACAAATCGCAGCGGGGAGAACCCACGTGAGTAACGACCCAAACGCCCTCGCCGACGCGCGTTCCGCGGCGCCCGCACTGGCTGGAATCGCGGACGGTTTCGTCCGCGCGCGCCGCCAGGGCCGTGCGTTGTCCGGGTTTCCCGGCGATGTCCCCGATGACCTGGCGACGGCGTACCGCGTGCAGGATCTGGCCATTGCGCAGTGGCCCGACCGCGTGGTCGGATGGAAGGTGGGCTTCATCGCCCCGGAACGGCGCGACGTGTCCGGCGACGAGCGCCTGCTCGGGCCGATCTTCGCGCGCCAGCTGCAGTTGACCACCGGTGGCCAGCCCACGTTCGAGGTGTTCGAGGGCGGGTTCGGCGCGGTGGAAGCCGAATACGTGCTGCGCCTGGAGGCCGACGTGCCTGCCGACAAGACCGACTGGACGCCGGACGAA
This sequence comes from Pseudoxanthomonas sp. F37, assembly GCF_022965755.1. Classification (NCBI taxonomy): domain Bacteria; kingdom Pseudomonadati; phylum Pseudomonadota; class Gammaproteobacteria; order Lysobacterales; family Lysobacteraceae; genus Pseudoxanthomonas; species Pseudoxanthomonas sp. F37. Next base: position 3,406,427 of record NZ_CP095187.1, read on the forward strand.
GCCGCCGCCGTACCGTCGACCCTGTTCACCGGCATGGAAGTGGCCAGCAGCCCGCTGGCCACGATCAATCAGCTCGGGCCACGCGTGGTCGTCTCGGACTTCGGCAACAACAACGGCCTGCTGATGGGGAACGAGATCCCCGGCTGGGCCGACCGCAGCGACCTTTCGCTGACCTGCACCACCTCGATCGACGGATGCCAGGTCGGCCAGGGCGGGGCCGCCACGCTGCCCGGCGGCCTGCGCGCGGCGTTCGCGTTCGCGCTGTCGCGCTCGGCGCGCCGCGGTCGGCCGCTGAAAGCCGGCGATCTGGTCGCCACCGGCAACGCCACCGGCATCCACGACATCCTGCCGGGACAGCGGGCGCGCATCGAGTTCGACGGACATGGCAGCATCGAGGCGGTGGCCGCGGCGGCCGCCCCGAGGGACGAAGGAGACTGGCGCGCATGATGAACCGTCGTCGCTTCCTGGCCGCCGGTGTCGGGGCCGCGGCCACGCTGCCGCTGGCGGGCGGCCGCGCCCTCGCCGACGATGGACGCCGCGTGCTGACCGCCACCGACGTGCACGTGAAGGACTATCCCACCGTCGAGGCGGTGTGCTGGATCGGCGAGACGATGGCGCGCGAGACGGACGGCCGGGTGAGGCTGCGCCAGTACCACTCCGGCCAGCTGGGCCGCGAGTCCGAGGCCATCGACATGGCGCGCTTCGGCGCCATCGACATGACCCGCGTGTACGCGGGCGCACTGAACAATGCCTTCCCCCTGACCCAGGCCCTGTGCCTGCCCTACGTCTTCGATTCGGTACCGCACATGCGCCGCGCGATGGACGAAGGCGTCGGCCAGGCGGTGCTGGAAGGCTTTTCCCGGCGCGGACTGGTGGGCCTGGCGATCTACGATTCCGGCGCCCGCTGCTTCTACAACACCCAGCATGCGATCCGGGCGCCCGCCGACCTGCACGGACTGAAGATCCGCGTGCCGGTCTCGGACATCTTCATCCGCATGCTGCGCCTGTTCGGCGCCAATCCCACCCCCTGTCGCTGGGCGAAGTGTTCTCCGGGCTGGAGACGCGGATGATCGACGGGGCCGAGAACAACATCCGCAGCTTCCATTCCAGCCGTCACTTCGAAGCCGCGCGCTACTGGTCGCAGACCAACCATTCCTACGCACCCGATGTGCTGCTGGTGTCGCAACGCACGCTGGATTCGCTGGAGCCGCGCGACCGCGAACGGCTGGTCGAGACGGCCCGCCAGTCGGTGGGCGTGATGCGCGCGCTGTGGGACGCATCCGAAGCGAAGGCGCGGGAAGCGGTCTTCGCCGCGGGCGTGGAGCACAACGAAGCCGACCTTTCCGCGTTCGCGCGCGCCTCGCAGCCGCTGCTGTCCGAATACCGCAAGGACCCGGCGATCGACGCGCTGTACCGCCGCATCCGCGACCTGGCCTGAGGATCGACGATGTCAGAAGAAGCCACACTCCCTCCCGCCACGTCGCTGCAGCGCGGCATGGACGTGCTGTCCAACGCCGCCATCGCCGTCGCGGCCGCGGCCCTGCTGGGCCTGGTGGCGGTACAGGGCTGGCAGGTCATCGCCCGCTACGTGATCAACGACTCGCCCAGCTGGACCGAACCGGTGACCGTGCTGCTGCTGACCACGGCCATGAGCCTGGGCGCTGCAGCCGGCGTGCATACGAACCGGCACTTCGGCTTCTTCCTGTTGGCCGATGCGGCGGGTCCCCGCTTGAGTAAGCTGCTGCATGCCGCGTCGCCGCTGGTGATCGCTGCCATCGGCGCGGTGATGGCGTACTGGGGCGCGGTGCTGCTGTTCGACGGACTGGACATCCGCATCGCCGGTGCGCCGATGCCGCAGAGCATCGGCTACCTGCCGCTCTCCCTGGGCGGCGTGCTGATGGTGGTGTTCGCGCTGTACCGCCTGCTCCTGGTGCTGCGCGCGCCGCCGACCCACGAGGCCCGCTGACCCATGGCGATCACCCTGCTCTTCTCCCTCTTCGCGATCCTGCTGCTGATCGGCGTGCCGGTCGCCTACGCATTGGCGGCCGCGTCGCTGGCCACGCTGCTGTACCTGGACCTGCCCAGCATCGTGCTGGTGCAGCAGATTTCCTCGGGCACCGGGTCGGCATCGCTGATCGCCATTCCGCTTTTCATCTTCGCCGGCGAGATCATGCTGCGCGGTGGCATTTCCGAGCGCCTGATCGCCCTAGCGGCATCGCTCGTGGGTCGCCTGCGCGGCGGCCTGGGCCAGGTCAGCATCCTGTCGTCGCTGTTCTTCGGCGGCGTGTCCGGCTCGGCCATCGCCGACGTGTCGGCCGTCGGCGGCACCATGATCCCGCAGATGGTCAAGCGCGGCTACGACCGCGATTTCGCTGTCAACGTCAGCATCACCGCCGCACTGGTGGCGCTGCTGGTGCCGCCCTCGCACAACCTGATCCTGTTCTCGGCCGCGGCCGGCGGTGGCCTGTCCATCGCCGACCTGTTCGCCGCGGGCATCACGCCCGCCCTGCTGATGACCGTCGTGCTGATGTTCACCGGTTGGGCCGTGGCCCGCAGGCGCGGCTACGGCACCGAGCCCTTCCCCGGCATGCGCGCGGTGCTGCTGCGTCTGGTCTCCGCCCTGCCCGGCCTGGGACTGGTGGGCCTGATCTTCTTCGGCATCCGTGCCGGCATCTTCACCGCCGTGGAGAGCGCGGCCATCGCCGTGGTCTACGCCCTGCTGGTCACCAGCGTGCTGTACCGCCAGCTGTCGCTGAAGGAATTCTTCGCCACCGTGACGCATGCCGCGCGCACCACCGGCGTCATCCTGTTCGTGATCGCCACCGCCGCCGTGTTCGGCTGGCTGCTGGCCTACCTGCAGGTGCCCGCCGCGGCCGTGGAGGCGCTGCAGTCCATCGCCCACAGCAAGTACACCGTGCTGCTGCTGATCGTGCTGGTGCTGCTGGTGCTGGGCACGTTCATGGACCTGGCGCCGATGATCCTGATCTGCACGCCGATCTTCCTGCCGGTGGCGAGGGCCTACGGCATCGATCCGATCCACTTCGGGCTGGTGCTGGTGCTGACCGGCGGCATCGGCCTGGTGACGCCGCCGGTGGGCTCGGTGCTGTTCATCGGCACCGCCATCGGCAAGATCACCATCGCCCAGAGCATGCGCACGATCTGGCCGTTCTGGCTGGCGGGGCTGGCGGTGCTGCTGGTGGTGGCGCTGTTCCCCGAGCTCTCGCTGTGGCTGCCGAAGGCGTTGAAGGGATGATGCACGCGCGCCTCCTCGTGGCCGGCCTGGCCTGCCTGTTGGCGCCGGTTGCGGGCGCCGAAACCATACCGGCACCCTCGCTCGCCGGTTTCGAGGATGCCATCCATCACTGGCGCAACGTGCACGGCGATGCCTACCCGCGCTACCTGCCGGAAGACGTTGCGAAGATCGCCGACAACATCCTGCGCTACCAGCGCGTGGACGGTGGCTGGATCGAAAACCAGGATCCGGCGCGGATCCTGGACGATGCCGAGAAAGCGCGTTTCGATGCGGAAGCGCGCAAGTCCGGCGGCAGCTTCGACAACCGCAACATCTACACCCAGCTCGACTACCTGGCCACGGCGTATGCGATCACCGGCGACGTGCGGTATCGCGACGGCAGCCTGAAGGGCCTGCAATTCACGTTGGCGCAGCAGATCCCCTCGTGCGGGGGCTGGCCGCATACGGTGCCGGCCACGCAGTCCTACCATCCGCACATCACCCTCGCCGACGACGTGACGGCCGGCGTCCTGGGCACGTTGCGCAAGGTGCTCACCGACCGCCGTCGCTACGCTTTCATCGATGCCCCGTTGCGCGCACGGGTGAAGGCCGCCGTGGATGCCGGCGATGCCTGCCTGCTGCGCCTGCAGGTGCGCCAGGGCGACACGCTGGCCGGCTGGGCGGGCCAGTACGACGCCAGGACCCTGCACCCCGCGCAGGGACGCGCGTTCGAGCTTCCCTCGATCACCGGCCAGGAGACCGTCGGAGTGGTCCGCTACCTGATGTCCATCCCCGATCCTTCGCCCGAGGTGGTGAAAGCGGTCGACGGCGCGGTCGCATGGCTGCGCCGCATGGAGATCACGGGTTGGCGCATCGAAACGTTCGACGCCCCTGCCGAGCAGTTCCAGTACCACAGCAGCGTCCAGGACCGTCGCCTGGTCGCCGACCCGTCCGCCAGCGGCCTGTGGGCGCGCTTCTACGACGTGAACGACAACAGCGTGGTCCTGGCGACGCGCGACAGCCAGCGCGTCGCACGCTACCAGGACATCCCCCGCGAGCGCCGCACCGGCTACGAGTGGTACGGCCACTGGCCGGAGCGGCTGCTGTCCACCGAATACCCGCAATGGACCTCGCACCACGCGTCGTCGAAGTAGAGGACCCCCGATGGCAATGAAATCCCTGCTGGCCGCCGTATGCGTGTTCGTCCCGCTGACGTTGCTGGCGAGTGAGGGCCAGCGCGAACCGGCCTGGAAGCGCGGCATCGAGCACCAGCGCCAGGCGGACCTGGGCGATGGCAGCTTCCTCAATCCCGTACTTGCGGGCGACCGCCCGGACCCGTCGGTGCTGAAGGATGGCGATGACTACTACCTCACGCTGTCCTCGTTCACCGCGTATCCGGGGCTGCCGCTGTGGCATTCGCGCGACCTGGTCAACTGGCAGCCCATCGGCCATGCGATCACCCGGAACGTCGGTTCGATCTGGGCGCCCGACCTGGTCAAGCACCAGGGCCGCTACTACATCTACTTCCCCGCACGCGTGGGCGGCACCGAATCGCCGCGACGCAGCAACTTCGTCGTCTGGGCCGATGACATCCGTGGCCCCTGGAGCGAGCCCATCGACATCGGCCTGCCGGGCCATATCGACCCCGGCCACGCGGTGGGTGAAGACGGCAAGCGCTACCTGTTCCTCAGCGCGGGCGATTACGTGCAGCTGGCCAACGACGGCCTGAGCACCGCGGGCGAGGTGAAGCACGTCTACGACGGCTGGCGCTATCCCGAATCGTGGGACGTGGAAGCCTATGCGCAGGAAGGGCCGAAGATCGCCTTCCGCAAGGGCTGGTACTACATGGTCACCGCGGTCGGCGGCACGGCGGGCCCCCCTACCGGGCACATGGTGATCGTCGCGCGTTCGCGCTCGATCCATGGGCCGTGGGAGAACGCGCCCAACAATCCGGTGGTGCGCACCGCCTCGCGCGACCAGTACTGGTGGTCGCGCGGCCACGCCACGCTGGTGGAGGACGCCGCCGGCCAGTGGTGGATGATGTACCACGGCTACGAAAACGATTTCTGGACGCTGGGCCGGCAGGCCCTGCTCGACCCCATCGAATGGACGGACGACGGTTGGTTCGTGGCCAAGGGCGGTGACCTGAGCCGTCCCCTGCGCAAGCCGGCGGGGCAAGCGCTGACACCGCACGGGATGGCGCTGTCGGACGACTTCCGCGGCGGCAGGCTGGGGCCGCAATGGGCCTTCTACGATCCGGCGCCGGACGAGTCGCGTCGACTCACCTTCGGCGATGGCGTGATGACGCTGCAGGGCAAGGGCACTTCGCCGCGCGACAGTTCGCCGCTGGGCGTCATCGCCGGCGACCTGGCCTACCAGTTCGAGGTCGAGATGGAGATCGAACCGGGCGCCCAGGGCGGCGCGGTGCTGTTCTACAACGACCGCCTGTATGCGGGCGTGGGCAGCAATGGGGAACAGTTCGTCATGCACCGCTACGGCCTGGAACGTCCGGGCAGACTGCCCCCCAGCGCGAACGGCGGCAGGCTGTGGCTGCGGGTCAAGCACGACCGCCACGTCCTCACGCTCCATACCAGCAAGGACGGCACGCACTGGACCAAGTACCCGGTCCAGATGGAGGTTTCCGGCTATCACCACAATGTCGCCGGGGGCTTCCTGGCCCTGAAGCCGTCCCTGTATGCCGCCGGTCCGGGCAAGGTGCACTTCCGTAATTTCCGCTACCGCGCGCTGGACTGACCCCCAGCCGCTAGAATCCCACCGACCGACGAACGGACCCGCACCGCCCCATGCCCGCGCGCAAGAAGCCCGAAAGCCCTGCCAGCCTGCCCACCGGTGGCAAGGCCGCGACCATCAACGACATCGCACGGCTCTCCGGCGTCTCGAAGAAAACGGTGTCGCGGATCATCAACCATTCGCCGCTGGTGCGTAAGGACACGCGCGAGAAGGTCGAGGCGCTGATGCGGGAAGTCGGCTACGTGCCCGATCCGATGGCGCGCGGCCTGGCGTTCCGTCGTTCGTTCCTGATCGGCATGGTCTACGACAACCCCACCGCGCAGTACATCGTGAACATGCAGTACGGGGCGCTGGACGCGCTGCGCGATTCCGGTTTCGAACTGGTGGTGCATCCCTGCGACAGCCGCAGCCCAGGCTACATCGACGGCGTGCGCCGCTTCGTGCAGCAGCAGAAGCTGCACGGCGTGATGCTGGTGCCGCGCGCGTCCGAAGACCAGGCGCTGGCCGACATGCTGGCCGAAATCGGCTGCCGCTACACGCGCATCGCCTCGGTCTCGATGGACGAGCCCTCGCGCATGGTCGTCACCCACGACCGCGATGGCGCGGCCGAGGCGGCCGAGTACCTGCTGTCGCTGGGCCATACCGACATCGCGCTGATCACCGGCCCCAGCGCCTACCGCTCCTCGATCGAGCGCACGGACGGCTTCGTCCAGGCGCTCGCCAGGCGGGGACTGGAGATTCCGAAGTCGCGCATCATCGAAGCCGGCTACACCTTCGAATCCGGCGTGGTGGCGGCCGAGAAGCTGCTGTCCGGCAAGAACCGCCCCACCGCCATCTTCACCGGCAACGACGAAATGGCCGCCGGCGTGTACAAGGTCGCCATGCGTGCGGGCATCAACATCCCGCGCCAGCTGTCGGTGGTGGGCTTCGACGACAGCCCGCTGGCCTCGCGCCTGTGGCCCTCGCTGACCTCGGTGCGCCGCAACACCCGCGACACCGGCCGCACCGCCGCCGCCATGCTGATCCAGCCCGAGGGCACGCCGATGCTGGCCGCCGCCAGCATCCGGCCGCACCTGATCATCCGCGACTCCTCGCAGCCGCCCGAATAACCGGGCCCGAAAGGCTCACGCCGGTGCCGCACCGCAAAATGACACCGGTTACCAAAGTCCGTAGAATCGCCCCACGACTCAGCCCCGACGCCCGCTCCAGGGCGTCCGTATCCGACGGAGCCCCGCCCATGTTCTGCAAGACCTACCACGCCACCCACCCGGACATGATGGACGGCGCCAGCAACGACCAGCTGCGCGACCGCTACCTGATCGGCAACCTGTTCGTGGCCGACACGGTGCAGCTGAACTATTCGCACAACGAGCGCTTCGTGATCGGCGGCGCCGCGCCGGTGGCGAAAAAGATCGACCTGCCGCGGCAGACCGAACCGGCTTCGGCGGCCGGCAAGCCCTTCCTCGAGCGCCGCGAGCTGGGCGTGATCAACGTGGGCGGCGGCGCCGGCAAGGTCACCGTGGACGGGGCGACGTATGCCCTGGGGCCGAAGGACGGCCTGTACGTGGCGATGGGCAGCGCGGACGTGGCGTTCGAATCCGACGACGCGTCGAACCCCGCCAAGTTCTACCTGACCTCCACCCCGGCGCACGCGCGCTTCGAGACCAGGCAGCTCTCGATCAAGGATGCCGTGGCGCTGGAGCGCGGCGCGCTGGAAACCAGCAACGAGCGCACGATCTACCAGTTCATCGTGCCGGCGACCTGCCAGTCCTCGCAGCTGCTGCTCGGCCTGACCGTGCTGAAGACCGGCAGCGTATGGAACACCATGCCGCCGCACCTGCACGACCGCCGCAGCGAGGTCTATTTCTATTTCGACCTGGGCGAGAACGACCGCGTCTACCACTTCATGGGCGAACCGGACGCGCAGCGCCACATCGTCGTGCAGAACGACGAAGCCGTGGTTTCGCCGCCATGGTCGATCCACATGGGCTCGGGCACCAGCAACTACGCCTTCATCTGGGCGATGGGCGGCGAGAACCTGGACTACACCGACATGCACGTGCTGGACATCTGCCAGCTGAAGTAACCGACGTTGTGCACAGCCGGGCTTGCCCGGCCGCACCACCATCATAAGCCGATGCACCCCGCGCAGCGGAGCAGGCTCCGCTCTACCTGCCGCGCACCACACCGAGGGAATCCACGATGGCAAGCAACCCGTTCAGTCTCGAAGGCAAGATCGCGCTGGTCACCGGCGCCAATACCGGCCTGGGCCAGGGCATCGCCGTGGCGCTGGCCGAAGCCGGCGCCGACATCGCCGCGGCCGGCATCGTCGAAGCGGCGGAAACCGGCGATAAGGTGCGCGCGCTCGGCCGCCGCTTCCTCAACCTGGAGGCGAACCTGATCAGCATCGATCCGGTCGAACGCCTGGTGAGGGAAACCGTCGAGGGACTGGGCGGGCTGGATATCCTGGTGAACAACGCCGGTCTGATCCGTCGTGCCGATGCGGTCGACTTCAGCGAGAAAGACTGGGACGACGTGATGAACGTCAACATCAAGTCGGCATTCTTCATGTCGCAGGCCGCCGGTCGCCACTTCATCGCGCAGGGCAGCGGCAAGATCATCAACATCGCCTCCATGCTGTCGTTCCAGGGCGGCATCCGCGTGCCGTCGTACACGGCCTCGAAGAGCGGCATCGCCGGCATCACCCGCCTGCTGGCCAACGAATGGGGCGCCAAGGGCGTGAACATCAACGCCATCGCGCCCGGCTACATGGCCACCGACAACACCGCGCAGCTGCGCGCCGATGAGGCGCGCAACAAGGCCATCCTGGACCGCATCCCGGCCGGCCGCTGGGGCGAGCCGTCCGATCTGGGCGGCACGGCGGTGTTCCTGGCCTCGCGCGCGTCGGACTATGTCAATGGCGCCGTCATCCCCGTCGACGGCGGCTGGCTGGCGCGCTGACGCGCGCCTTCGCAAAGGCTGTGATGGGAGCGACGTCGGTCGCGATGACGCATCGTGACGTCGGCATCGCGACCGACGTCGACTCCCGCAAGGAACAGCCTGAGGAGATCCTGGATGCTGCTCCGGCTTTCCATCGTGATGCTCTTGGCCTGGTGCGTGCCGGCCATCGCCGCACCCCCACGCCAGGTCTTCATCGCCGGCGATTCCACCGCCAGCGCCTACGGCGCGGAACGCGCGCCCCGCGAGGGCTGGGGCCAGCAGTTGCAGGGCTTTCTGGCTGAAGACGCGTACGTGGTCCGCAACCACGCGCAGAGCGGGCGCAGCTCGCGCAGCTTCATCGCCGAAGGCTGGTTCGACGGCATGGCGAAGGCGATGCGTGCGGGAGACGTGCTGCTGGTCCAGTTCGGCCACAACGATCAGAAGATCGAGGACCCTACCCGCTACAACGAGCCGCAACGCGCGTTCCCCGAATGGCTGATGCGCTACGTGGCGCTCGCGCGCGAGAAGGGCGCCACGCCCATCCTCGTGACGCCGGTGGCGCGGCGGAAGTTCGACCACGGCCAACTGCTGGACACGCACGGTCTGTACGCGCAAGCGGTCCGCGACCTGGCGCAGCGCGAAGGCATCGGCCTGATCGACCTCACGACGCTGAGCATGGACTGGCTGCGCGCGACCGGCGACGAAGCCAGCAAGGCGTACTTCATGCATGTGCCGGAACAGGGCCAGCAGGACGACACCCACTTCCAGCAGCGCGGCGCGGTGATGGTGGCCTGCCTGGTGGTGGGAGGCTGGAAGCAGATCGATCCGGCGCTCACGGCGCACGTGATCCGCGATACGGACTGTGGTGCCCCCGACACCGCGCTGGCCGACCGCAAGGCGCAGCCGAATCCGTCGCTGGTCGTGCACGAGCGCGAAATCGCCGTGCAGCAGCCCGGCCCGCATGGGGGCGCCGGGACCACCACGGCCTACCCGTTCTTCCGCCACGCGCCCGCGCTCGGCTTCGAATTCCGCAAGCGCGTGCTGCACAAGGGCGCCGGCATCGGCCTGCACCAGCACCACAAGGACGAAATCTACTACGTGCTGAGCGGCCGCGGCCGCTACGAACTGGATGGGAAGGTCCAGCAGGTCGGTGCGGGCGACGCCATGCTGACCCGTCCGGGCAGCACCCACGCCATCCGCCAGGACGGCGAGGAGGATCTGGTGCTGCTGATCATGTACGGGAGGAAGCAGGAGTGAGGGGAGAGGAGTGAGGAGTGAGCAACGGCAGGCTCCCACTCACTCCTCACTCCTCTCCACTCACTCCTAGCTCTCAGGCGCCGGCCGGTCCCAACGCCGATAGGTGGCTTCCAGCGCACTGCGCAGGCGGCGGTACTGGGGACTGCCGGGCGCGGCCTGCAGGCGGCCGGCCACCGCTTTCCAGCCGCCTTCATGGTCGCGCGACCATTCGCGCACCACCGCACGGCAGGGCTGGCCCACGATCTGCGCCAGCGCGCAGGCCATGAAGATGTCGCCGGCGGTCCAGTCGGGCTGCTGCTGCATCGCTTCCACATAGGCGCGCGGCACGGCGTAGTAGCGCGTCATCTCGTCGGCGAAGGCGGCGGGATAGCGCGCCGCATACTCGTTGATGTCGGCCAGGTGGCGGTCGATATCGGCGTTGCCGGTGGCGGGCGTGTAGGGGCTGTCGGCCCCCTGCGCGTGCGCGGGGACGGCGGTGGAAGCCAGGCCGGCCAGCAACAGGATCAGCAGGGGCAGCGCGCGCGTCACCCGGCCATTGTGCCGCAACCCGGGCAGCGGTGTGCGGTGCGGCTCGGGCCACCGATAGTGCGCGATGGCCGCCGCCACGTCGGGCAGCTGGCTTGCGGTGTCCACCACCCGCCCGCTCCGCGCACAGGCGCGATGTCCAGGGTTGAACGGCAATGCCGGGAGTACCCGCCCTGCGAGCACCCCGGCCGCCGGCCGCGAATCTGGAGATCGCCCGGGGCTGCTTGCGCCCCCGGCATCGGACGCGACTAGAACGGGTAGTGGCGGGGCGTCGTCTGGACGGTGATCCATCGCAGGTCGGTGAAGGCCTCGACGCCGGCTTTGCCGCCGAAGTGCCCCCAGCCACTGGCTTTCACACCGCCGAAGGGCATCTGCGCCTCATCGTGCACCGACGGACCATTGACATGGCAAATGCCCGACTGGATGCGCTGGGCCACGCGCCAACCCCGCGCGGTGTCGGCCGTGAACACGGCCGCCGCCAGTCCGAACTCGTTGTCGTTGGCGCAGGCGATGGCCGCTTCTTCATCCGGCACGCGCACGATCGCCTTGACCGGCGCGAAGGTTTCCTCGTGGTAGATGTGCATTTCCGGCGTGACCCGGTCGAGCAGGGTCGCCGGCATCAAGGTATTGTCAGCCTTGCCGCCGCAAACGAGGACCGCGCCCTTGGCCAGGGCATCGTCGATCAGTCCGTTCACGCGCTGCACGGTGGTCATGTCCACCACCGAGCCCAGTACGGCCGGCCCCTTGCGCGGATCGCCCAATGGCAGCGACCGCACCTTGGCGGCGAGCTTCTCGACGAAGGCATCCGCCACCTTGGCGTCGACGATGATGCGCTCGGCCGACATGCAGACCTGGCCCGAATTGACGAAAGCGGCGAACGCCGTCCCGTCGACCGCGGCGTCCAGGTCCGCATCGTCCAGCACCAGCTGCGGTGCCTTGCCGCCGAGTTCCAGTACCGAAGGCTTCAGGTGCTGCGCGCAGTAGCCGGCAATGATGCGACCGATGCGCGTGGAGCCGGTGAAGTTCACGCGTCGCACCGCCGGATGGGCCACCATGGCCTCGACCACCGCACCCGCATCGGCGGGCGCATTGGTGACGAAATTCACCACGCCGGCAGGCAGCCCCGCTTCCTGCAACGCCTGGATGATGAGACCGTGGGTTTCCGGGCACATCTCGCTGCCCTTGAGGACCACGGTATTCCCGCAGGCCAATGGCAGTGCGATCGCACGGACGCCAAGGATGACCGGCGCGTTCCAGGGCGCGATGCCCAGCACGACCCCTGCCGGCTGGCGGGTGGCCATCGCCACGTTTCCCGGAATGTTGGAAGGGATGAGTTCACCGTTGATCTGGGTGGTCATCGCCGCCGCCTCGACCAGTAGTTCCGCGGCCAGATGCACATTGAAGCCCGCCCATATGCTTGAGGTGCCGGTTTCGGCCGCCATGGCCGTCGCGAACCGGTCGGCGCGCGCCTCGAGTGCGTGCGCCGCCTTCAGCAGCAGCGCGCGCCTTTCACCAGGAAGGGTCTGCGACCAGCCCGGGAAAGCCGCGGCCGCCGCTTCGACGGCCGCGACCGCGTCTTGCGGCGTGGCCGCGGGCGCCGTGGTGGCGACGCTGCCGTCCAGGGGATTGGCGCGTACAAACGTCGCGCCGTTGCGCGCCTGCACAGACGCTCCGTTGATCAGCATGGATATCGTGGCCATCAGTGCCTCCCGGCGTCGTGGATCTTTCTGGCCGACCCGGCCGGGTCGGAGAACATCGATTCGTGGCTGCCAACGCTGTTCCCGAGCAGGATGAAACCGGGGACGAATCCTGTCAGCCCAGTTGCTTGTCGAGCTGATCGAGCACGCGGTAGCACGGCAGGACCCGGGCCACGCTTGCATTCGGTTCGCGCCCTTCGCGGATCGCCGCGAAGAATTCCCGGTCCTGCAGCTCGATGCCGTTCATCGAAACATCGACGCGACTCACGTCGATCTTTTCCTCCTTGCCGTCCACCAGGTCGTCATAGCGGGCGATATACGTGCCCGTGTCGCCGATGTAGCGGAAGAACGTGCCCAGCGGGCCGTCGTTGTTGAACGAAAGACTCAGGGTGCAGATCGCACCGTTGGCGGCCTTCAGCTGGATGCTCATGTCCATCGCGATACCGAGCTCCGGGTGGATCGGGCCCTGCAGCGCGTTGGCCTGCACGATCGGGCTCTGCGCCTGGTAGGCGAACAGATCGACCGTGTGCGCGGCATGGTGCCACAGCAGATGGTCGGTCCAGCTGCGTGGCTGGCCCAGCGCGTTCATGTTGGTGCGGCGGAAGAAGTAGGTCTGCACGTCCATCTGCTGGACATTGAACTGGCCGGCGACGATGCGGCGGTGCACCCACTGGTGGCTGGGATTGAAGCGCCGCGTGTGGCCGCACATCGCCACCAGGCCGCTGGCCTGCGCGGCCTGTACGACGTCCTCGCCATCGGCCAGCACGTCGCACAACGGGATCTCCACCTGCACGTGCTTGCCCGCCTTCAGGCAGGCCAGCGTCTGGCTGGCGTGCATCTGCGTGGGCGTGCACAGGATGACCGCATCGACTTCGGGCAGTGCAAGGGACTCGGACAGCTCGGTGGTGACGTGCCCGATGCCGTACTGCCGGGCGACCTCGCGCGTCTTGTCCAAGTCGCGGCCGATCAGCGAGACCACTTCGACGCCGTCGATGTTGCGGATGCCGTCCAGATGCTTGATGCCGAAGGCGCCCGCGCCGGCCAGGGCGACGCGCAGCGTGCGTGGGTTGCTCATGGGTTCTCCAGGATCAGATGGCCCACCGCCGTGTTCGAGGCGGGCACGTGATAGAAGCGGTGGGCGAGCTTCGGCGCGGGACCGCCGGCGACGTCGGCCATCGCGCCCCGTGCAATCAGCCACATCACCAGTTCGATGCCTTCGCTGCCGGCTTCGCGCACGTATTCGATGTGCGGCACCCGTGCCAGCGCCGCGGGCTGGGCGATCAGCCGGTCCAGGAAGCGGTTGTCCCACTGGGCGTTGATCAACCCGGCACGCGGCCCCTGCAACTGGTGGCTCATGCCGCCCGTGCCCCAGATCTGCACCTTCAGCGGGCGGTCGAAGCTCTCGACGGCCCGGCGGATCGCCTGGCCGAGCGCGAAGCAGCGCCGGCCCGAGGGTGCCGGGTACTGCACCACGTTCACCGCGAACGGGATCACCGGGCACGGCCACGCCTCGGGCTGTCCGTACATCAGCGACAGCGGCACGGTCAGCCCGTGGTCGACTTCGAGCCGGTTGACGATGGTCAGATCGAACTCGTCCTCGATCACGCTCTGCGCGATATGCGCGGCGAGTTCCGGATGGCCCAGGACCTTCGGCACCGGTCGCGGCCCCCAACCTTCGTCGGCAATGGGGAATTCGGCGGCCGTGCCGATCGCGAATGTCGGGATCAGGTCCAGGCTGAAGGCGGTGGCGTGGTCGTTGTAGACCAGGAAGATCACGTCGGGCGGGTTTTCGGCGATCCAGCGTTTGCCGAAGTCGTAGCCGGCGAAGACCTGCTGCCAGTACGGCTCCTGCGTCTTGCCGTGGTCGAGCGCGGCGCCGATCGCGGGAACGTGGCTGGTATAGACCGATGCGGTGATGCGGGCCATGGCTTCAGAATCCGGGTTTGGCCGCACTGCCCTGCGGCTGGTGCTGCGGTTGCGCCGAGCCGTCTTCGCCGAGATGACGGTTGCCTTCCACGCTGCGGCCGCCGCGCAACATCATGTCGCGGTATTCCTGTTCGCTCATGCCGGTCATGCTGCCGGCCATTTGCTGGAAGCTCTTGCCGTAGGTGGCGCCGATCTTGGCGAGGAAGTAGATGTTGCCGCCCTCGGCGATGCAGCGATTGAGGTCGCGGGCGAGCACCGCCTGCTTCTGCGCCGGGGTCATCGGCCATTCGTCCAGATAGGCGCGCGGATCGGCGAGGAAGCGTTCGCGGTTGCCGGCCTTCATCAGCGACATGCAGAACTGGTTGAGCCAGTAGCCCTTGCGCGACTGGTCCATGTCGAAGAGCGTGGTGCCGGGGATGTCCAGGTAGGGCTTATCGAGCGGCATCTCGCTCCTCCGGCCAGTACAGGCGCATCGGGTTGGCCACCAGCAGCTTGTGCCGCAGCTCGGGAGTCGGCGCGATCTGCGGGATGACGTCCACCAGCAGGCCGTCGTCGGGCATGTGGTCCTTGAGGTTGGGATGCGGCCAGTCGGTGCCCCACAGCACGCGGTCCGGAAACGTCTCGACGATGCGCCGCGCGAACGGCACGACGTCGCGGTAGGGCCGCCGTTCGCCGTCCAGGGCGCGCGGGCCGGTCACCGACAACCGCTCCGGGCAGGTCACCTTGCACCAGACATGGGGGTGCTGGCGCATGAAGCTCACGAACAGTCCGAATTCGGGCCCGTCCACGGGCTTGTCCACGTCCGGACGGCCCATGTGGTCGACCACGACGGTCGTCGGCAGCGCGCCGAAGAAGTCCCACAGCTCCGGCAGGTCGGCGGCCTCGAAATACACCACGACATGCCAGCCGAGCCGGGCGATGCGGCCGGCGATCTCCAGCAACTCGTCTTTCGGCGTGAAGTCGACCAGCCGCTTGACGAAATTGAAGCGCACGCCGCGCACGCCGGCCGCATGCAGCTGCTGGAGTTCGGCATCGGTGATGCTGCGCTTCACCGTCGCCACGCCACGCGCCTTGCCGTCCGAGGCCAGGCAGGCATCGACCATGGCGCGGTTGTCGGCGCCGTGGCAGGTCGCCTGCACGATCACGTTGCGCGAGAACCCGAGATGGTCGCGCAGTGCGAACAGGTCCGCCTTGCCCGCGTCGCAGGGGGTGTACTTGCGCTCGGGCGCATAGGGGAAATCGGCGCCGGGGCCGAACACATGGCAATGCGCATCCACGGCGCCCGGCGGCAACGACAGCAGCGGCTTCGACGGACCCTCGTACCAGTCCAGCCATCCCGGCGTCTTGGTGAAGCCGCCGCCCACGGGCCTGTCCAGGGTGCTCATGTTCAATCCAGGTACTCCAGGCCGGCGGCGGCGAGCGCGTCGCGCATCCCGTACATGTCCAGGCCCAGCACGCCCGAGGCCAGCAGCTCGCGCTTGCGTGCTTCGTTGGCTTCACGCGCCGCCGCGGCATCCGCCGTGGCCTGGGCGAGTGCGGCCGGCACGACCACGACACCATCGTCGTCGGCCACCACCACGTCGCCGGGATTGACCAGCGCCCCGGCGCACACCACCGGAATGTTGACCGAACCCAACGTCGCCTTGATCGTGCCCTTGGCGCTGATCGCCTTGGAGAACACCGGGAACTGCATGGCGGCGAGGTCCTTCACGTCGCGCACGCCGGCGTCGATCACCAGTCCCACGGCGCCGCGCGCGCGGAACGAAGTGGCCAGCAGGTCGCCGAAGTAGCCATCCGTGCAGTCCGCGGTGATCGCGGCCACCACCACGTCGCCGGGCCGGATCTGTTCGGCGGCGACATGCATCATCCAGTTGTCGCCTGGATGCAGCAGCACGGTGACCGCAGTGCCGCACAGGTGCGCACCGGCGTAGATCGGCCGCATATGGGGCTTCATCAGGCCGAGCCGGCCCATGGCTTCGTGCACGGTGGCCACACCGAGCTCACCGAGTTTCGCGACGGCGGCGGCGTCGGCGCGGACGATGGTGCGCTTGACCACGCCGAGTCGGGTGTGGGTTGCGGTCATGTCACTTCCCCTTCGCCTTGAGCGCGGCGTCCAGGCGCGGATACACGCGCCGCGCATTGCCTTCGAAGATCTGCCGCT
Organism: Pseudoxanthomonas sp. F37; assembly: GCF_022965755.1. Lineage (NCBI taxonomy): Bacteria > Pseudomonadati > Pseudomonadota > Gammaproteobacteria > Lysobacterales > Lysobacteraceae > Pseudoxanthomonas > Pseudoxanthomonas sp. F37. The sequence goes on from NZ_CP095187.1 coordinate 3,422,916, forward strand.
TCTGCGCCGGCGACAGCGACGATGCCTCGATGTAGCGCCGGGTATCGTCGTAATGGAAACCGGTCTCGGGATCGATGCCGCGCACGGCGCCGATCATCTCGCTGGCGAACAGCACGTTCTCCACCGGAATCACCCGGGTCAGCAGGTCGATGCCAGGCTGGTGGTAGACGCAGGTGTCGAAGAAGATGTTCTTCAGCAGGTGCTCGCCCAGCAGCGGCTTCTTCAGCTCCTGCGCCAGGCCGCGGAAGCGGCCCCAGTGATACGGCACGGCCCCGCCACCATGCGGGATCACGAACTTCAGCGTGGGGAAGTCCTTGAACAGGTCGGACGTCAGGCACTGCATGAACGCCGTGGTGTCGGCGTTGAGGTAGTGCGCGCCCGTCGTGTGGAAACACGGATTGCAGCTGGTGCTGACGTGGATCATGGCCGGGATGTCGTACTCGACCATCCTTTCGTAGATCGGATACCACTGCCGGTCCGAAAGCGGGGGCGAGTCCCAGTGTCCGCCCGACGGATCGGGGTTGAGATTGATCGCGACGCATCCGTACTCGCGCACGCACCTGTCGAGCTCCGGGATGCAGGTCGCCGGAGCGACGCCCGGCGACTGCGGCAACATGGCGGCCGGGATGAAGCTGTCCGGGAACAGTCGGCTCACGCGGAAGCACAGTTCGTTGCAGATCGCGGCCCACGTCGAACTGGTCTGGAAATCGCCGATGTGGTGGGCCATGAAACTCGCGCGCGGCGAGAAGACGGTGATGTCCGAGCCACGCTCGCGCATCTTCTGCAGCTGGTTGGCTTCGATCGATTCGCGGATGTCGTCGTCGCCGATCACCAGCTCCGTCGCTTTCGGCGCTTGCGAGGGGTCCTTCAGGCCCGCGATATGCCTGTTCCGCCACTGCTCGAGCGCTTTCGGTGCGGTCGTGTAGTGTCCGTGGATGTCGATGATCAGGGTGTCGTTCATGCGGGTTCCATGCCGCGGCTTCGCTTGGCGTCGGCGGCGGCCGGCGAGGCCATGAACGCCAGCAGCGCCCGCGCGGCCTCGGGCTGCGTGCTTGTCGCACAGATGGCGCCGGAGAAAATCGTGGTCTTCTGGATCGCTTCGGGCAGCGGACCGATCGCGTCGACACCGCTGATGCGGACCAGCTCGCTGCGCTGCTGGAAGCCGATTTCGATCTCGCCGGTGGCGATCAGCGCGCCGACGGGCACCCCTGGCGGCGCCTGCACGATGCGGGGCGCGATTTCGCCGGCAATGCCCCAGCGTTCGAACAGCCTGGCGAGATGGACGCCGCTGGGCCCTGTCGAATAGCCCAGTGTCCTTGCGTTGCGCACGGCAGCGCGCACCGATTGCTCGCTGCGGATGTCCGGGCGCGGTGCGCCCGTGCGCACGGCGACCCAGATGTCCGACCGCATCAGGTCGACACGACTGCCGGCCACCACATGACCGCCGGCGTCCAGCCTGTCGATCGCGTCCGACGCCAGCCATACCACGTCCAGCCGCTCCCCCGCCGCGACCCGCCCGGCCGCATCCACGCCGCCGACCGATGCGATGGCCACACGGGCGGGCCGTTCGCGCTCGTACAGCGCGGCCAGTTCGGCCAGGATCTGGCTGGTCGCCATCGAGGAGATGCCGGTCAGCATCGTGGGAGCGTTCGACATGGGCTGAGGACCTACAACGGCAGGCCGACGTAGTTTTCGGCGAGCGCGCGCGAGGCCGCCTCCGAACTCACCAGGTAGTCCAGCTCTGCGTATTGCAGCTTGCGGCCGATTTCGCCGTATTCCGGGAAGTCGTGCATCAGCGATGTGAACCACCAGGAGAAGCGCTCCGCCTTCCAGACCCGGCGCAGGCAACGCGCGGAGTAGGATTCGATGCCGGCATCGCTATGCTCGATGAAATGCTCGATCAACGCCGAAGCGAGGTACTTCACGTCGGTCGCGGCGAGGTTGAGCCCCTTGGCGCCGGTGGGCGGCACGATGTGCGCCGCGTCGCCGGCCAGGAACAGCCTGCCGAAGCGCAGCGGTTCGGCGACGAAGCTGCGGAGCGGCGCGATGCTCTTCTCCAGCGATGGGCCGGTAACCAGCCGCTCACGCGCCTCCCCATCCAGGCGCAAGCGCAGTTCGTCCCAGAAGGCCTCGTCGGACCAGTCTTCCACCTTGTCGCTCAGCGGGCACTGCAGGTAGTAGCGGCTTCGCGTGTTGCTTCGCATCGAGCACAGCGCAAAACCACGCGGGCTGTTGGCATAGACAAGCTCGTCGGACATCGGCTGCACGTCCGCGAGCAGTCCCAGCCAGCCGAACGGGTACACCTTTTCGTATTCGCGGATGGCGTGCCGGGGCACGCTCTTCCGGCAGATGCCGTGGAACCCGTCGCAACCGGCGATGAAATCGCACTGCATCTCGTGGCGCCGGCCGCCGCTGGACCAGCTCACCACCGGGTGCGGCGAGTCGAAATCCTCCACCCGCACGTCGGCCGCCTCGTAAACGGTCGTCGCGCCACCGGCCGCGCGCGCCTGCATCAGGTCGCGGGTGACTTCGGTCTGACCGTACACGACGACCTGCTTGCCGCCGGTCAGCGCCGACATGTCGATGCGATGGCGCGCATTGTCGTAGAGCAGTTCGAAACCGGTATGCGGCAAGCCTTCGCGGTGCATGCGGTCGCCGACGCCCGCTTCGTCCAGCAGGTCCGCGGTGGTCTGCTCCAGCACGCCGGCACGGATGCGTCCGAGCACGTAGTCGGCGCTCTGCCGTTCGAGGACGACATTGTCGATGCCGGCACGGCTCAGCAACTGGCCGAGCAGCAGGCCGGAGGGACCCGCGCCGATAATGGCGACTTTGGTGCGCGCGTTCTTCATCGTTCCGGGAAAGCCTGATCCGCCTGCGTTGCGGGGTTTCACGCTATCCGCAACGCCGGTGGCGCCGGAATATGCCGGCGCCGGAATTTGTGCGATATTCGCGCATCACGCGCGATATGCGCACAAAGGGCGTGCTGCACATGCACATAGCCAAGGTCGATCTGATCGAGGGCCTGGCCAAGGGCCTGGCGGTCCTGGAGGCCTTCGATACCGAACGCCAGCGCCTCAATTCGACGCTCACCGCGCAACGCGCCGGCATTACCCGGGCGGCGGCACGGCGCCACCTGCTGACGCTCGCGCACCTGGGCTACCTGGAATCGGCCGACGGCTGGTATTGGCTGGCGCCCAAGGTACTGCGCTTTTCCGGCACCTATCTGGCCTCGGCGCGGGTCCCGCGTGCGGTGCAGCCGGTGCTGGACCAACTCGCCGCGCAGAAGCAGGAAGCCTTTTCCGCCGCGGTGCTGGACGGCGACGTGGCCGTGATCGTTGCCCGCAGCGGAAACGAGGGTCAGGCCTCGCCCGGCGGCGGACGCCGCATGCTGGCGCACGGCCTGCACCTGGGCGCCCGGCTTCCCGCCCACGCCACCTCGACCGGCCACGTCCTGCTCGCCGGACTGCCGCGCCAGGCGTTCGCGACCTGGCTCAAGGAACAGCAACTGCGACGCCTGACGCCGCAGACGATCACGAATCCATCGGCCTTGCGCGCCGTCGTCGGCCAGGTGCGGAAGCAGGATTTCTGCATCGCCTACGAGGAACATGAGTCGGGCGTAGCCGCACTCGCCGTGCCTGTTCGCGACGCCCGCGGCGAAGTCGTGGCCGCCATCAACGTGGTCGTGTCCCCGCAGCGCTTCGACCCCGACGCACTGCACCGGGCGTTCTTCCTGCCTCTGCGCGACGCAGCCAGCCAGTTGCGCAGCCTGCTGTAAGTGGGTGACGGTTACCCGCGGTGTCCTGGGGCGCGATGACGTGCCCATCGGGACAGTGGCTCGGCCATTTCCCGGGATCGCGTTCGTCTCGCCATGGGCCTGCCACGCCCGCTATCGGTCCGGATGCGCCGCCTTGCCCCCGCTGATGGCCCGCCGCCACGGGCTGCCGATGGAAGCGGCACGGCGTGGCGCAACCTCCCCTTCGATCGCTTGAAGGGCCGGCTTCTATCCCGCTGCCGCCGCCATCGCGGCCATGCGCTCGATGGCCCCGACGATTCCGTGCGCGCCCTCCACTTCCACGACCCGCCCTGCGCCGTCGAAGCCCTTCAGCACTTCGTGCTCCCAGGTGGCGTGGTAGGGCATGTAAACGCCCCACCCTCCCAGTTCGACCACCGGTGCGATGTCGGACTTGAGCGAATTGCCCACCATCGCGAACCGGTCGGCCGATACCTGGAACTCCTGCAACAGGCGTCGGTAGGTGGAAACGTCCTTCTCGGACACGATCTCGATCCGCTGGAAGGCGGTCAGGCCACATTGCGCGACCTTTCGCTCTTGATGAAACAGATCGCCCTTGGTGATCAGTACGACGTGGTAGTTCGCCGCCACCTGATCCACCGCCTCGGCGATGCCGGGCAACAGCTCCACCGGATGGGCCAGCAGATCCTTGCCCATGTCCACGACGGTCTGGATGTCGCGTGCCTCGATGCGCCCCTCCGTCAGATCGATGGCCGCTTCCACCATCGACAGGACCATGCCTTTCACGCCGTAGCCGAACAGGGCCAGGTTCGCGCGTTCGGTAGCGAGCAGTTTGGCGCGCAGCCCCACCGCCGCCAGATCCACATAACGCCCTACGATCGCCTCGAAATCGTCCTGCGCGCGGTCGTAGAACTCCTGGCTGCGCCACAGCGTGTCATCGCCGTCGAAGCCGACCCATTGGATGCGCGCCATTCCGAATGCCTGCCGTGTCGCTGGAGGGGCGCGCAGGATAGCAGCCGCCGCTCCGCGGTGCCGGCAGAGGAACGGCCGCCCGTGGGCGGCCGTTCGTTTTCGAAGCCTCGATGCGCAGCCGAGCGTCAGCCGCCGCTGGCGGGCGGTGGGGTGGCGTCGTCGGTCGGCGGTGGCGTGGTCTCCGGCGCGTTCGGGTTGGCCGGCGGCGGAAGGGTGGGATCGGTCGCGGGGGCGGCCGGGTCTGTCGGCGTGGGTGCCGGAGGCGTCATGTCATCGGTGGGCGGCGCGGTCTCGACCGGCGCGGGGGCCTCGGCCGGCGGCGTGTCTTCGGGCTTCGGGCCGCAGGCGGTCAACAGGCCCGCACCCACCAGCGCGGTGCCCAGCATGAGCAGCGGTTTGTCCAGCCAACGGGAGGTGGTCGACGTCTTCATGGTGTTCTCCTAGCAGGGGATTCAGGACTGGCCTTGCGCGTATGCGGCGTATTCGGTCGGGGTCAGACGGCCGTCGGCATCGGCATCCAGCGTGCCGAACGCCTGCGCCAGGGGAGGATCGATCGCGGCTTCGTCCTTGCTGATCGCCCCGTCCCCGTTCGCATCGAGTTCTTCGAACGGTTTTGGCGAGGAAGGCGCGGGTGCGGGATGCGGGGCCCCAACCTCGTCGGCGCTCCGGGAGGCCTCCTGCGCCTGCGCGAGCGGCAGTGCCGCGACGGCGGCCATCGCGCATGCGGCCGCCAGAACGATGATGCGGGGTGTCGTGTGCGTCATGGGCTCTCCTGGACCCGGCACCGCGGTGCCGTCGGTGTCGTCGGTGTCGTACCTGAAATGGAAGAGGCGGCGCGCGGCCGCCTCTTCAACGGGCGTGGAGTGCCGGATGCACCGTCACGCCGCCGGGCGGCGATGCTTACTTCTGCTCGCCGTAGTTCTTGCTGACGAACGCCTTGTACTCGTCGGCGCTCAGCGAGCCGTCGGCGTTGGCGTCGGCCTGGTCGAACACCTGGCTGAGGCCGGCGTTGGCGGCGGCTTCCTGCTTGCTGATGGCGCCATCGCCGTCGGTGTCGACGTCGGCCCAGCCCTGCTTGCCCTGGGCGGCGGACTGCGTGCTCTGGGTCGGATTCTGCACGGCCGAGCCGGTCGCCTGCTCGGCGGTCGGTTCGCTCTGCTGGGTCTGCTGCTGCGCGGCAGCGTCCTCGGTCTTCTCCTGGGCCCATGCCAGCGGCATGGCCAGCGCAGCGCTCAGGGCGGCCAAGGCGATCAGCGGCTTGCGGGTGTTGTTCTTCATGTGTGTGCTCCGTTCCGTAGGGAGTGCGTCCGATTGCGCACGGCCCCACCTTGCAACCCCGCTTCTGAACGAAATTTGCGGCGCGAAATGAACGTGCACGCACGCTTAACCACGACCGCACCGGCTTCGGCTAGCCCGGTGTTAGGGGCCCGTGATCGCGGTGTGGGCCTCGCATGGAATGCGTGACGTCGCGCAGGATTCGGCGTTACGGATCCGTTTTTTCGGCACCGCTGCGCGTGGTTCCGTCCGCCGTTTTTTTCCTGAACCATTGCCAACCAAGCACGACACCGGCCAGCGCACCGGCGACTTCCAGCGTCACCCGTGCACCCAGGCCATCCGGATCGTGGATGCCCTTCAGGGCCAGGCGCGCATACAGCGGCGATTCCAGCCGCGAAATGCCCAGGTAGAACATGTTCCAGAGGTCCAGCCCGGCACCGAGCACCACCGCCGATACGCAGGCCCAGCCGATGGCGTGGCCCATCGCGGCGTTCGTCCTGCGACAGATCGCATTCCACACCCAGAAACACAGCACGCCGATGAGCAGCGCGATCAGGCCGGCCTCGAGCGCGCCCAGCACGCCGTAGTGGAGCGGGAGGTTCATCGCGCGATGACCGTGACGGGTTGCTGGCGGCAGGGCATGGACGGCGGTTCCAGGGCGCCACGGCGGCGCCTGCCGTCACAGGGTAACCGATGGTTTCGGCGGTCCGGCTGGCATCATGGCACCGGCTGAGGTGCAGGGACCGTCCATGAAACGTGTGTTGCTGGCCGGTGCGACCGGACTGGTGGGCCGGGCGACGCTGGAAATCGCGCTTTCTTCGACCGCCATCGCCGGCGTGGTGGCGCCGACGCGGCGTCCACTGCCGCCCCATCCGAAGCTGCTCAACCCGGTGGTCGATTTCGATGCGTTGCCCGGCGATGCCGCATGGTGGCGGGTGGACGCGGTGGCCTGCGCGCTGGGCACGACGATCCGCGATGCGGGCTCGCAGGAGGCCTTCCGCCGCGTGGACCACGACTACTGCCTGGCGATCGCACGCCACGCCCATGCGCATGGCGCGCGTGCCTTCGCCCTGGTATCGGCGCTGGGCGCGGATCCGGCGTCGCCCGTGTTCTATTCGCGCACCAAGGGCGAACTGGAGCAGGCGCTGGAGCGGATCGGATTCGAGTCACTCACCTTCCTGCGGCCGGGGCTGCTGGGGGGCCGCCGCACGCGGCACCGAGCGGGCGAACGCTGGGCGCAGCGGCTGTTGGGAGCCCTCGGGCCCGCGCTGCCGCGCCGCTACCGCGTGGTACCGCCGGAGCACGTGGCAGCGGCCCTGCTGGATGCGGCGCTGGGGGCGCACCCGGGGCGCCAGGTCGTGCCTTCGGAACAGCTGCTCGGCTGAAGGGCGGTATGCGCGCGTGCGGCGGGCCACAGCGTCGCCCGCGCCAGCACGCCCTGCCCCTGGGCGGCGCCGCGCACGCGATGGAGGGCGGACCGTGCGGCGCCGACAGGCTATTGCAGCAGGCCGTGGGGCAGTATCTCCAGGCGTCGGACGCCGGGGGTGGCCAGCACCGCCACGGACGCGCGCTCGAGGCGAGCCTCGTCCGCGTCCTCGATCACCAGCAACACCTGCCCCGCTTCGATCTGTCGGCTGTAATCGCGACGGACCTCGCTGGGCACCGCGGAACCGGCCAGCGAGGCCGCCCACATGCCCACGCAGCCACCGACCACCACGCACACCACCACACCGGCCGCATGGAAGCCGATGGCGGGCACCCACATGGCGATCAGCCCCAGCACCAGCCCCAACAGGGCGCCGCCGACCAGCCCGCGCAGCGCCGCAGGCTTGAAGTCGGTGGGCGCGCCTTCCTTCTCGTCATCGGGCACCTGGGCCATCTCGATCTCCGATCGACCCACCAGGGAGGCATGCTCGGGTTCGATGCCGGCCGCCAGGGCCTGCCGCAGGGCGGCTTCGGCGACCACCACCGAGGGAGCGCTGAACACGCGACGGTTCTTCATGACATTCGTCCCGCCCGGCAGGTTCGGCCGGGCCAAGGCACACGCTAGGCCGGGAGGCGCGCACACCGGGTGAAGACATGCGCCCTGCCCAGCGCCTCCCAGGCTTACAGCGCGGGCCGTTCCGGCGCCTGCTTGCGGCCCAGCGCACGCAGGTAGAGCTCGTACAAGGCGGTGACCTTGGACACGTATTCCTGCGTTTCCGCGTACGGCGGCACGCCGCCATAGCGCGACACCGTGCCGATCCCGGCGTTGTAGGCGGCGGCGACCAGGGTCAGGTCGCCCTTGTAACGCCGCATCAGCCCGCGCAGGTGGCGTGCGCCGGCGTTGATCGACTCGGCGGAGGAATACGGGTCGGCGACGCCGTACTCCTTCGCCACCTCCGGCATCAGCTGCATCACGCCCATCGCGCCCTTCGGCGACAGCGCCTTGGCATCGAAATCGCTTTCGGCGTGCGCCACGGCACGCAGCCAGGCATCGTCCACGCCGGTCTGGCGCGCGGCGGCCCTGAACTCGGACGGATAGCGGTCCAGCCGCGGCTTGCCGACCCGGCCCAGTCCCGGGTGCGCCGGCTCCCCGGGCGGGGTCTGCACGGTGAATTTCAGGTAGGGCGTGGACCCGGGCAGGTTGCGGGTGGAGTACACCTTCTGGCCGTCCTGCTCGCGCTCGTAGAGCGTGCCGCTGAACACGCCCATCGAGCCCCACAGGTTGGGCGTGCTGACGGCGTTGTCGTCGATCTGCTTGGCCGTGCACTTCGAACCCGGCTCCGGGGCCGTGGCCAGGCTGACCGTACCGCCCTGCACGCAGCGATACACCGTGCGCGCGCCGGCCTCGGCGCTGGCCAGGGCCAGCACCGTCAGGAGGAAACCGGCGGCGCGTCGGAGAGCGTGCATGGGCGGCGGATTCTAGGGCCCCGAAGCTGTAAGACAGCCTGAATCACGTGCCGGGCGCCGACGGCCGGCCAGCCCATGCCCGGTCCTGCTGCGCCGCAGCAGCCAAGCGCGTAAAATGCCCGGCCTCTCTCACCGCACCCCTTCGGAGCACGCAATGGGCCTGGATCTGGTCACCGCCGGCAAGAACCCGCCGGACGAAATCAACGTCATCATCGAGATCCCGAAGGACGCCGAGCCGGTGAAGTACGAAGTGGACAAGGCCAGCGGCGCGATCTTCGTCGACCGCATCCTCTCCACGCCCATGCGCTACCCCTGCAACTACGGCTACGTGCCGCATACGCTTTGCGGCGACGGCGACCCCGCCGACGTGCTGGTGGTGCTGCCGCTGCCGCTGATCCCCGGCTCGGTGATCCGCTGCCGCCCCGTGGGCGTGCTGCGCATGAGCGACGAAGCCGGCAGTGACGAGAAGCTGCTGGCCGTGCCGGTGGACAAGGTGTTCGCCGGCTACAGCCACATCAACGACATCGACCAGGTCAGCCCGCACTGGCTGGAGCGCATCGGCCACTTCTTCGAGCACTACAAGGACCTGGAGAAGGGCAAGTGGGTCAAGCTGGACGGCTGGGGCAACGCCGCCGAAGCCAAGGCCGTGCTTGTGGACGCCATCGCCCGCCAGGCCGCGCAGCCGGAAGCCGAGAAGCACAAGTTCTGATCGTCGATGCGATCACGCGCGAAAGGCCGCCCCGGGGCGGCCTTTTTTGTGCTCAGAGACCGGCTGCGCGGGCAGCACGCTCGATCGTGGCCCGCCATTGGACCAGGCGGGGCTCGATCTCGGCCGCATGCCGGCGCCATTTGTCGGGGTCGGGCTGCGACAGGGTGTAACGCGACAAGGGGAGCTGCGTACCCAGTTCACGGTCCCACGACCAGCCGGCCCATGCGCTGAGGCGGCGCGCTTCGCGCTGAGGATCGGCAAGAAACCGTCCGTAATCCACGGCGGACCAGTCCTCCGCAGGCAACGCCTGCAGATCGTCCAGCATGATGCGCGTGGCGGTTTCCCATTGCCGGGCGACGATCTCGCCGAGCGGTTGCCCGCTCAGGGCCTGCCAGCCCGGCGTCAGCAGGAACGACCAGGTCGGCCCCTGCCAGCCGGGCAGCGTATACATCCGGAACCGGCCCGACATCCATCCATCGATCATGCTGCCCCAGACCTGGCGCGGGTCGCGGTGCAGGTAGATGAACTTCGCATCCGGGAACACCGCCTTGAGGAACGGGATGCGCAGCGCGTTCTTGGGGGTCTTTTCGAGCATGCGCACCGCGGTGGCGCCATCGGGCGCGCTGCCCTCCCGGTCGCGCAGCGCGCTTCGGAACCGACCCTGCAGCTCCTGCACGATGGCCAGGGTGGCATCGTCCCGGCCCAGCTGGTTGGAGTGATAGTTCCTCTGCGCCGGGGCCAGGCCATTCACGCCTTCGATCAGCTGATGGCTTTCGTCGCCGATCGTGTAGACCTGCGGCGCGCCCGCGAGTGTTTCGAACAGCAGCGTGGACCCGGATCGGGGCGGGCTGACGATGAAGACCGGGCGCTCCAGCGCCGGCGCGGCACGCGAAGGCGAGGCCCCGGTGCGTTCGGGCGCGACGGGCTCCGGCACCGCCACGGCACCCGCATGCACATCGGGCTGGCCATGGACATCGGTCTGCGCCGGCCGGCTCTCGTCGGCCAGCGCCATGTTGAAGACATGCGAATTCAGCGCGTGCCAGAACCCCACGTCGTTGCGCAGGTCGATGCGGTCGGCACCGAGGCCAAGCAGTTCGCGCCGGGTCGCGTCCAGCAACGCCTGGTAGCGGGGGCGACCGGCGGCATCCTCGCCGTGGCACGCCCACAGCGCCTGCCACCGGCGCGAGAAGCGCAGCAGCGCGGCCTGGATGGCGCCAAGCCGGGGGTCCGCCACGCATTCTCCCAGCAGGAACACCAGATGCTCGCGCACTTCCCAAGGCGACATGACGGCGGGTGCATTGACCCGTTCGAAGTCGAGCTGCGCCCGCTTGCCGGGCACCGGAGGATGCAGGCGTGGACGCCACTGGCCGTGATACGCCTGGCCCGGCGCACGGCCTTCGGACAACAGGTCCCAGAAGCGCTCGCCGCCCACAGTGTCTGCGACCAGATGGATGCGCTGGGCGCTGCCCTCGTTGAGTACCCGGTGCCGGCGCCACGTATCGAAGATCCAGCATTCGCCCGCGGCCATGTTGATCTCGGCATCCCCGCACTGGAAGCGCACGCCCGGCGTGGTGACGATGGGGATGTGCACGCGCATGCGCTCGCGCCAGTAGTAATTGATGTCGACGTGCGCCTTCACCTCCGCCTGGCCGTTGAGCCGCATGAGGCGCGCGCGCCCCCACGTAGCCCCGACTGCCTCGAGCACCTGGCCCAGATAAGGGCAACGGTCCAGCCAGGGTGTGGGCCGCATGCGGCCGGAAAGCGCATCGCTGGCGGGGTCGCCCTCCGTCGTGATCAGCGTCAGCGCGCTGTTGCCGTCGTCCCGCGCCGTCCGCCCCCGCCATGCGCTCTCCTCGATCGCGGACACCTCGGCCAGCAAGGCGGCGGCATCGAACGTGATGGGAAGCTGGATGAACGGGACCTGCAATTTCATGGGAGGGTGTCCGGGATCGAAGCGGCATGACGGCCGCCCCGGAATGATACCGGCACCGGCTCAGTCGCGAGGCGGCGCTGGCTTGACCCTGAGGATGGTCAGTCCGATCAGCCGCGACACCACCACCGCGATGTACATGACCCCTGCGAACTGCTCCAGCATCACCAGTGCGCGCGCCTGCGGCAGGATCGGCACCACGTCGCTCAGGCCCACGCCCGACAGCAGGCTGAAACTCAGGAACAGCAGCTCCATCCAGCTGCGTGCGGAGGTCGGGTCGACCGCGGCGGTGAAGCTGCCCGGATACAACTGCTGGCACACCGAGAAGGCGAACGCGAACGCCCACGCCAGCAGCGTGAAGGTGGCGCCGGCGGCGAACAGTTCGTCGCTGGTGACGGCATGGTCCTGCAGCATGTAGGCGATCAGGCTGCCGGCCGTGTAGAAGTACAGGCCGCTTTCCAGCAGGTGGGCGTAGATGCCCAGGGAGGGTTGGTCGAACAGCGCCGCCGCCAGCGACAGCAGCACCGAAGGCACCGCCAGCGACCACGCGATCCAGTTGACCGCCGCGCTGCGGTTGACCACCCACAGCGCCAGCGACAGCACCAGGATGCCGAACGCGCCGAACAGCGCGCGGCCGGCCTGGGTATCCTCCATCACCGGGTACAGCAGGATGCCCGCCAGTTGCACGATGAGCAGGAAGGCGGAGGGATGGCGGCGCAGCGTCACCAGCCAGCGCAGCCAGGCGATCGGCATCGTCATGCGGCGCGCATCACTTGAAGTGGTAGACCAGCGCGTAATACACCACGTAGACCCAGGACAGCACGCCATGGATCACCGCCCACAGCAGCGACTTGTTGGCGCTCCAGGAGATGGTGATCGCCAGGGCGGTACCGAAGCCGATGCCCGCCTTGGCGATGCCGCTGCCGCTGCCCTTCACGGCGACACCGCCGGCGTGCCGGCACCCGCGCGATACGGGTAGCGCATGAAGATGTCCGCGATGGCCGCATCGATCTTCGCGCCGCGCTCCTCGGGTTTGGTGCGTCCCACGCGGCCCACGGCGACGCCGGTCCAGACCAGCCGGTTCTGCCTGGCATCCACCAGGTCCACGTTGAGGGTGCCCTCGGTGTACTTGTACACATCGGTGCGGTCGCGCCAGTACGGCACGGCGAAGTACCGCCGTGCGCGGTAGCTGTAGTAGTAGTCGTAGTCCACTTCGGGGGTGCTGTAGACGTCGGTCTTTTCCTGCATGTAGGCGTTCAGGTTGACCCACAGGTCCGGGGACTTCTCGTCGTACACGTAGCCGCGCGCCTCCATCTGCCGGCGCGCCGCATCCTTGATGCGCCCGCTGGTGAGGGTGGCGTAGCCCTGGCTCTCGATCGCCAGCGGCGAGTAGAACGCGAACGTGCGGTACCGGGCGAAGTCGGCGGACGGGTCGACATCACTGGTGATGCGAGGGCCGGTGGCGCAGGCCGCCACCAGCAATATGACCGCCAGCAGCAGGCTGTAGCGGGCGAGGCGGATGATCGCAGGCATGGCAGGTCTCCGTAGGTTCGGCACGGGCCCACCCCTGCGGCGGGCCGTGTCCACAAGTACGGGGATGCGGGCCTATCCGTCGCAGGGCCCGCGTCCGCGTTCAGCCCTGACGATACACCTGCGCCCCCTGGGCCAGGAACTCGGCCGACTTCTCGGCCATGCCGGCCTCCAGTGCCCTGGCCTCGTCCACCCCGTGCTCGGCCGCGTAGTCGCGCACGTCCTGGGTGATCTTCATGCTGCAGAAGTGCGGCCCGCACATGCTGCAGAAGTGCGCCAGCTTGTGCGCCTCCTTGGGCAGGGTCTCGTCGTGGAATTCCTTGGCCTTCTCCGGATCCAGGCCCAGGTGGAACTGGTCCTCCCAGCGGAACTCGAAGCGCGCCTTGCTGAGCGCGTTGTCGCGCACCTGCGCACCGGGATGGCCCTTGGCCAGGTCGGCCGCGTGCGCGGCGATCTTGTAGGCCATGATGCCGTCGCGCACGTCCTGGCGGTTGGGCAGGCCCAGGTGCTCCTTCGGCGTCACGTAGCAGAGCATCGCGGTGCCGTACCAGCCGATCATCGCCGCGCCGATGGCGCTGGTGATGTGGTCGTACCCGGGCGCGATGTCGGTGGTCAGCGGGCCGAGCGTGTAGAACGGCGCCTCGCCGCACTCGCGTAGCTGCTTGTCCATGTTCTCCTTGATCAGCTGCATCGGGACATGGCCGGGGCCTTCGATCATGCACTGCACGTCGTGCTTCCACGCGATCTTCGTCAGCTCGCCCAGCGCCTCCAGCTCGCCGAACTGCGCCGCGTCGTTGGCGTCGGCGATGCAGCCCGGGCGCAGGCCGTCGCCGAGGCTGAAGGCCACGTCGTAGGCCTTCATGATCTCGCAGATGTCCTCGAAGTGCGTGTAGAGGAAGTTCTCCCGGTGGTGCGCCAGGCACCACTTGGCCATGATCGAGCCGCCGCGCGAGACGATGCCGGTCACGCGCTTGGCCGTCAGCGGCACGTGGCGCAGCAGCACGCCGGCATGGATGGTGAAGTAGTCCACGCCCTGCTCGGCCTGCTCGATCAGCGTGTCGCGGAAGATCTCCCACGTCAGCGCCTCGGCCCGGCCATCGACCTTCTCCAGGGCCTGGTAGATTGGCACCGTGCCGATGGGCACCGGCGAGTTGCGGATGATCCACTCGCGCGTCTCGTGGATGTGCTTGCCCGTGGACAGGTCCATCACCGTGTCGCCGCCCCAGCGGATCGCCCACACCAGCTTCTCCACTTCCTCGGCGATACCCGAGGACACTGCGCTGTTGCCGATGTTGGCGTTGATCTTGGTCAGGAAGTTGCGGCCGATGATCATCGGCTCGCTTTCCGGGTGGTTGATGTTGTTGGGCAGGATGGCGCGCCCGCGGGCGATCTCGTCGCGGACGAACTCCGGGGTGATGGACGTCTGGATGCTGGCGCCGAAGGCTTCGCCCGGGTGCTGCTTCAGCAGCATCGCATCGCGCACCGCCTCCAGCCGCTGGTTCTCGCGGATGGCGACGTATTCCATTTCGGGCGTGACGATACCGCGCCTGGCGTAGTGCATCTGGCTGACGTTGGCGCCGGCCTTCGCGCGCCGCGGCAGGATACGGCCGGGGAAGCGCACGCTGTCCAGCTTCGGGTCGGTTTCGCGGGAACGGCCGAACTCCGAGCTGAGGGCCGGCAACTGTTCGGTGTCCCCGCGCTCCTCGATCCACTTCGCGCGCAGCGCGGGCAGGCCGGCGGCCAGGTCGATGGTCGCGGCCGGATCGGTGTACGGGCCCGAGGTGTCGTACACGGTGACGGGCGGATTTTCCTCGCCGCCGAAGATGGTGGGGGTCTGCGTCAGCGCGATCTCGCGCATGGGCACCTGCAGGTCCGCGCGGGAGCCCTGCACGAAGATCTTCCGTGAACCGGGAATCGGACGCGTCACCGATTCGGAGAGTTGCCCGGTCTGTTGCAGCAGATCGGCGGCGGACTTGGGAATGGCATTCATCGGCATCGTCCTTTCTGAATCCCCGCACGGGATGTGCGGGCTCTTGCGAGGGATTCGCAGAGCGAGACGCGAGGATTCGCATCACGGGGACGAAGCGGCGGCGCGGCGGCGGACGGATGGCGGGCCCACGGAGGGGACGACACGGCAACACGGCGCAGCCTGCGAAGCTTCCCTACGCCGGTCTCAACCGGATCAGGTTCGAAGGGTCTGTCTCAATCACCGGCCCGGCCGGCGATACCCCCGCTTCGGGGCGAATTAGACCACAAACCGCCGGGCCGCGACGTCATTCCAGGGTATAGCCCACGCGGAATCCGCCCCAGTGCCGCCCGGCCACGTACACGGGCACGGACAGGTCGAACATGATCTGACCGGTATCCCGCCGATAGACCTGCAGCCGGTAGGGGTCGGTGTGCGCGCCGACCGTGCGGCCCACCCGGTCGGTGAACAGGCGCTTGGTGCGGTTGCCGACCAGATCCTGCGCCGGATCGCCGGTCAGGGGCTGGCTGAAGCGCAGGTTGTGGGTGGGCACGTAGCCGTCGGGATTGGCGCAGATGGCGAACACGATCCACGGATGGCGTGCGGCGACCGGCTCCTGCAGCGCGGGCAGCACCTCATCGCACAGCCGGTCGAAGGGCGTGGTGAACTTGGCGGGCGTCACGCCCGGGATGGGCGCGTAGTCGCGCGAGAACAGGGCGTCCTCATCGATGCGCCCGTCATGCAGGGCCTGCTCCAGCGCCCCGCCCACCTGCGCAGCCGCCGCCTGCGCCAGGTCGCGCACGCGCGCATGGCGGCGGTGGCCGAGCGGATCGGCCGGCAGGCGGAACAGGCCCACGCAGTCGCGCAGGGTATCCGCGCCCTGCGCCAGGGCCTTGCCGCGCGCGGCGACATGGCCCGCATGCTCCAGGTTGCTTCGGCTCAATGCGGCGACGCGCTCGACGGCGGCATCGATGGAGGTGATCTCCCCATCCTGGGCCGACACCCGTTCGACCACCGAGTCCATCGCCTTGCTCGCACGCGCCAGCAGGTCGCCGATGCCGCCCAGCACCTGGCCGGTGGCCTCGGCCGAGGCGGCGCTCTCGCCCAGCGCGCGGCCGCTTTCGTCGAGGATCACGCGCACGTCGCGCGCCGCCGTCGCGGCCTGCTCGGCCAGCCGGCGGATTTCCGTCGCGACCACGGCGAAGCCGCGTCCGGCGGGGCCCGCGCGCGCCGCTTCGATGCTCGCGTTGATCGAGAGGATGTTGGTCTGGAAGGCGACGGCATCGATCACTTCGATGACCTCGCCCGCCCGTGCGGAGCGCCGCTCCACTTCCCGCATGGCCTCGCCCAGTTGGCGTGCGGCCTCCATGCCGTGGCGCGCGCTGGCGTCGGCACTGGCCGCGACCTGGATGACCGCCTGCAGTTCCTCGCCCGCGCCCTGCAGCCCTTGCAGCAGGCGTCGCGTCGCATCCAGCACGGTATCGAGTGCGGCGACCTGGGCCTGCGACTGGTCCAGCAGCTCGCTGTTCTCGCCCACCAGGTGGGGCACTTCCGCTGCCACCTGTACCGACAGCGAGACGGCTTGCCGGATCGCCTCGGCCAGGTTGCCGAAGCCGGCGGCGATCTGGCGCGACAGGGGATGCGGCGCCTGGTCCGGCGGCAACGTCAGGTCCAGATCGCAGCTTCCGAGCCGTTCCCCGATGCGCTCGAGCAGCACGCGCTCACGCGCCGCGTCGGCCATGCGCTGTGCGAGCACCTGCAATGCGGGCGACGCGACGACGGCGGGGTCTTCGCCTTGCGCCAGTCGCGCCACATCGCGCAGCATCGCGGCCGTCTCGGGGTGCGGCAGGGAGAGCAGCCAGCCTTCTCCGTCGCGGTCGGCCTGGTAGCGGATGCGGCGCGCGGGGTCGCCCCCGGGCGCATGCCAGGTGCCCTCCTCATCGTGCAGGGCCGACGGCGGCAATCCCCAGAGGATGTCGCAGGGCTGGCCCAGCACCTGCTCCGGCGCCAGCGCCAACAGGTCCCAGGCGGCGCGGTTGGCGGCCACCACGCGCGCTGATGCATCCAGCCGCATCAGCCCCACCGGCGCATCCGGCAGGGCGATGCCGCCGTTTGCGGTGGTCGCCTGCATTTGTTCCGTCGCTGACATCACGCTCTCCTCCCTACCCGATAGCGGCCGGGGGAGAGACGGATTGAGACGCCTGTTCAGCGGTACCCGGAACTCAGGGGTCTTCCAGGACAACCTGGGACAGCCGCACAGGGTCCGCCACGACGAAGACCGTGGCATCTCCAAACTCCGGCCAGCCCGCCCGCAGCGCCGCCATCACGGCCGGGGCCTGGTCGTGCGCCTCCAGCAGCCAGGCCGTGAACTGCTGGCACGGCACGTCGGCCGCGGGACGACACAGCAGCGGGCCGGGCGGGATGGGATCGGAACGCCACAGTTCGACCACGCCGGCCGGGCGGGCGGCGTCGTAGACATCGGCCGCGAGCGCGGCCACGTCGGCGCGACCGCTCGCCACGGCCTCCAGGGCCGCCGCATGCGAGCCGGCGTACGCAACGTGGGCGAAGCCTGCATCCGGCGCCAGGCCGCGCCGGCGCAGTTCGCGCACCGGCACGAAGCCGCCCGAGGCCGAATCGCGGCCGACCAGGGCCAGACGCAACGTCCGCGCCTGCCGTTCCAGTTCGCCCGGCGCCTCCAGCCCCTGCCGGCCGACCAGCACGGCGCGGTAGCGGTCGGCCTGCAGCGCCGGCACCTGCGGCACGGGCAGCGTCGTCAGCGGCTCGCTCGCACGCCGCGCCTGCAGATACCCATGCAGATTGGGCACGGCGACATCGGCCTCGCCATGCCGCAGCGCATCGACCAGCGCCGTGGGCGAGTCGAACAGGCGGATCTGCACGGGATGCCGGGCGCGCAGGCCCAGATAGTCCGCCAGCGGCTGGATCGCGGCGGCGCGGTCGCGCTGCGGATACGCATAGGTGGCGATCACCCAGGCGCGTGGCGGCGTTTTCTGGGCCCACGCGGGCGGAACGGACAGCAGCGAAAGGACAACGAAAAGAAAGGCGCGGATCATCCCGCTATCAGACACCATCCAGCAGCTGCCTGTCGCGTACCGCGCCCTTGTCGGCGCTGGTCGCGAGCAGGGCATAGGCCTTGAGCGCCGTGCTGACCCTGCGCGCGCGCGGCTGGGCCGGCTTCCAGCCCTTCGCGTCCTGCTCGGCGCGACGCACCGCCAGTTCGTCGTCGGCGACCAGCAGCGAGATGGCACGTTGCGGAATATCGATGCGGATGCGGTCGCCGTCGCGCACCAGGCCGATCGCGCCGCCCGCCGCCGCTTCCGGCGACGCATGCCCGATCGACAGGCCGGAGGTGCCGCCGGAGAAGCGGCCATCCGTCAGCAGCGCGCACTGCTTGCCCAGTCCTTTCGATTTCAGGTAGCTGGTCGGGTACAGCATCTCCTGCATGCCGGGCCCGCCTTTCGGGCCTTCGTAGCGGATCACCACCACGTCGCCCGCCTTCACTTCATCGCCCAGGATGCCGGCCACGGCCGCGTCCTGGCTTTCGAACACGCGCGCAGTGCCTTCGAACACGTGGATCGACTCGTCCACGCCGGCCGTCTTCACCACACAGCCATCGACAGCGATGTTGCCGTACAGCACGGCCAGGCCACCCTCCTGCGAGAACGCGTGCTCGACGCTGCGGATGCAGCCTTCCGCGCGGTCGGTGTCCAGCGACGGCCAGCGCGTGGCCTGGCTGAAGGCGACCTGGGTGGGGATGCCGGCGGGGCCCGCCTTGTAGAACGTGGCGACCGCGTCATCGGGGTTGCCGGCCACGTCCCACTTCGCGATCGCCTCCCCCAGCGACTTCGCATGCACGGTGGCGACATCGGTATGCAGCAGGCCGCCGCGTGCGAGCTCGCCGAGGATGGCCATGATGCCGCCGGCGCGGTGCACGTCCTCGATGTGGTACTTCTGCGTGTTGGGCGCCACCTTGCACAGCTGCGGCACGCGGCGCGACAGGCGGTCGATGTCGCGCATGTCGAAGGGCACCTCGGCCTCCTGCGCCGCGGCCAGCAGGTGCAGGATGGTATTGGTGGAACCGCCCATCGCGATGTCCAGCGTCATCGCGTTCTCGAACGCTTCCAGCGTGGCGATGCCGCGCGGCAGCGCCGTCGCATCCTCGCCGCCGTACCAGCGGTGGCACAGCTCCACCGCCAGCACGCCGGCGCGCTTGAACAACTGCTCGCGGTCCGCATGCGTGGCGACCACGGTGCCATTACCCGGCAGCGACAGCCCCAGCGCCTCGGTCAGGCAGTTCATCGAGTTGGCGGTGAACATGCCGCTGCACGAACCGCAGGTGGGACAGGCGCTGCGCTCGACCGCGGCGACCTCCTCGTCGGACACGTTCGGGTCGGCCGCCATCACCATCGCATCGACGAGGTCGAGCTTGTGGTCGGCCAGGCGCGTCTTGCCGGCTTCCATCGGCCCGCCGGAGACGAACACCGTCGGGATGTTCAGCCGCAGCGCGGCCATCAGCATGCCGGGGGTGATCTTGTCGCAGTTGGAGATGCACACCAGCGCATCGGCGCAGTGCGCGTTGACCATGTACTCCACCGAGTCGGCGATCACCTCGCGCGACGGCAGCGAGTACAGCATACCGTCGTGGCCCATCGCGATGCCGTCGTCCACGGCGATGGTGTCGAATTCCTTGGCGACGCCGCCGACCCGTTCGATCTCGCGCGCCACCAGCTGCCCGAGGTCCTTGAGGTGCACATGGCCCGGGACGAACTGGGTGAAGGAGTTGGCCACCGCCACGATGGGCTTGTGGAAGTCCTCGTCCTTCATGCCGGTGGCGCGCCACAGCGCGCGGGCGCCGGCCATGTTGCGGCCGTGGGTGGAGGTCCTGGAACGGTACTCGGGCATGAAAACCAACGGTGCGGCGATGACGTGGGAAGCCTTGATTCTGCTGGCTTTTCACGGTTTCAGTTGCAACCATATCGACTGAAATCATCCGATCGTCGCAATCGGCGCAAAAGCGCTTGACACGCTTTGGAGCGGCATGTTTCCCTTGCCGCATGTTGCAGCGCCACACACCCACGACGACCGGCCTCACCGCAGCCTCTGCGGCGTCCTTCCTCGTACTCGTCCTTATTACCTCGCCCACAAGTGCGGGACGGACCGGCGTGTAAGCAGCAGAAACGCCAGATTCGCAAAACCCCGCACTGAGAAGTGCGGGGTTTTTTGTTTAAGCCCCTTCGATACCCCATCAACCCTCAGGAAAACCCGCGCCATGACCACCGCCAACGCTCTCCCGCAACCCAAGATCACCGTCGTCGGCTACGGCAGCCAGGGCCGCGCGCACGCGCTGAACCTGCGCGATTCCGGCTTCGACGTCACGGTGGGCCTGCGCCCGGGCGGCCCGACCGAAGCGAAGGCGCAGGCCGACGGCTTCGCGGTGAAGGCGGTGGCCGATGCGGTGAAGGACGCCGACCTGGTGGCGGTGCTGACGCCGGACATGGTGCAGAAGAAGCTCTACAACGAGGTGCTGGCGCCGAACATGAAGCAGGGCGCCGTGCTGCTGTTCGCGCACGGCCTGAACGTGCACTTCGGCATGATCGAGCCGCGCGCCGACCTGGACGTGGTGCTGGTGGCGCCGAAGGGCCCGGGCGCGCTGGTGCGCCGCGAATACGAGATCGGCCGCGGCGTGCCCTGCATCTACGCCGTCTACCAGGACAAGAGCGGCAAGGCCGAGCAGTTCGCGCTGGCCTACGCCGGCGGCCTGGGCGGCGCGCGCGCCAACATCATCAAGACCACGTTCAAGGAAGAGACCGAGACCGACCTGTTCGGTGAACAGGCCGTGCTGTGCGGCGGCGCCTCGTCGCTGGTGCAGGCCGGCTTCGAGACGCTGGTGGAAGCCGGCTACCAGCCGGAAATTGCCTATTACGAAGTGCTGCACGAGCTGAAGCTGATCGTCGACCTGTTCTACGAAGGCGGCATCACCCGCATGCTGGAATTCATCTCCGAGACCGCGCAGTACGGCGACTTCGTCAGCGGCCCGCGCGTCATCGACGCGTCGGTGAAGGCGCGCATGAAGGACGTGCTGACCGACATCCAGAACGGCACCTTCACCCGCAACTGGCAGGCCGAGTACGACGCAGGCCTGCCGAACTACAAGAAGTTCCAGCAGGCCGACAAGGACCACCCCATCGAGAAGGTCGGCAAGGAACTGCGCGCGAAGATGGTGTGGCTGCAGGCCAACGCCGCGCAACCGGATACAGACGAGCAGGCCGCCGCATGAACGCCGCCGCGGCCACTGCCCCACGCAATGGCGCCCGCTGGCTGGCCCACGCCCTGGAAGCCGAGGGCGTGGACACGCTGTTCGGCTACCCGGGCGGCACCATCATGCCGTTCTACGACGCGCTGGTGGATTCCAACCTGAAGCACATCCTGGTGCGCCACGAGCAGGGCGCGGCGCTGGCGGCGAACGGGTATGCGCGCGCCAGCGGCAAGGTCGGCGTGTGCGTGGCCACCTCCGGTCCCGGTGCGTCCAACCTGGTGACCGGCATCGCCGACGCGATGCTCGACTCGGTGCCGATGGTCTGCCTGACCGGCCAGGTCGCCACCACCCTGATGGGCACCGATGCGTTCCAGGAACTGGACGTGTTCGGCCTGACCCTGCCGATCGTGAAGCACAGCTTCGTCGCCCGGCGCGTGGACGACCTGCCGACCATGGTGCGCGAGGCCTTCCGCATCGCGCGCGAAGGGCGTCCCGGCCCGGTGCTGATCGACCTGCCGAAGGACGTGCAGATGGCCGACGCCTCGCACTTGCCGGCCCACGTGCCGGCCGGCGTCGATCCGGTTCCCGCGCCGGAAGATGCCAAGCTGGCCGAGGCGTTGGCCGCGATCGCCGGTGCCGAGAAGCCGGTGATCTACGGCGGCGGCGGCATCGGCATCGCCGACGCGGTGGACGCCTTCCGCCAGTTCGTCGACGCGACGAAGATCCCCACCGTGCTGACCCTGCGCGGCCTGGGCGCCCTGCCCGCCGGCCACCCGCATTACCTGGGCATGCTGGGCATGCACGGCACGCGCGCGGCCAACATGGCGGTGCAGGAGTGCGACCTGCTGATCGTGGTGGGCGCGCGCTTCGACGACCGCGCCACCGGCAAGCTGGCCGAGTTCGCGCCGTTCGCCCGCGTGTTGCACGTGGATGCCGACGCCTACGAGATCGGCAAGCTGCGCACCGCCGACATCGCGGTTCCCGGCGACGTCGCCACCAGCCTGAAGGCGCTGACCGCGGCACGCAGCACCTGCGACGAGTGGCGCAAGCGCTGCGTGGGCAACCGCGAGCGTTTCGGCTTCCGCTACGACGCGCCCGGCAGCGACATCTACGCGCCCGGCCTGCTGAAGCGGCTGAGCGAAGTGGCGCCGGACGACGCGATCATCGCCTGCGACGTGGGCCAGCACCAGATGTGGGTGGCGCAGCATTGCGGGTTCGCCCATCCGCGCAACCACCTGACCAGCGGCGCGCTGGGCACGATGGGCTTCGGCCTGCCGGCGGCGATGGGCGCGCAGTTCGCCTGCCCCGACCGCACCGTGGTGCTGGTCAATGGCGATGGCGGCTTCATGATGAACGTGCAGGAGCTGGCGACCATCGCCCGCTGCAAGCTGCCGGTGAAGATCGTGCTGATCGACAACAGCGCGCTGGGCATGGTGCGGCAGTGGCAGGAGCTGTTCTTCGCCGAGCGCTACAGCGAGATCGACCTGTCGGACAATCCCGACTTCGCCGCGCTGGCGCGCGTGTTCGGCATACCGGCCCGCCACATCAGCCGGCGCGACGAAGTCGAGGACGGCCTGGCCGACCTGCTGGCCCAGCCGGGCCCGGCGCTGCTGCACGTCACCATCGACATCAAGGCCAACGTCTGGCCGCTGGTGCCGCCGAACCACGCCAACAGCTCGATGCTGGACGCCAATCCCGCAAAACCATCCGCCGAGCCTGCCGTCGCGGCCGACGGCCCGGAGAAGAAGAATGCGTTACCGGCTTGAACTCAGGCTCAAACCTGCCGAAGGCGCGTTGCTGCGCGTCCTGGGCATGATCGAGCGCCGCGGCTTTCCGCCCCACGCGGTCCATGCCACCCACGACGGCGAAGGCTATTGGGCGCTGGCGCTGGTGATCGACAGCACCCGCGCGCCGGAGACGCTGCGCCAGCAACTGCTGAAGATCTACGATGTGGAGGAACTGTCCTTCAGCGCGGTGCAGGAACTGAGCAGGGACCGCCGCCACCAGGACCGCGCCGCATGAATGCCACGCCCGCCAACGCGGACGCCGTGGTCCGGAGGCGTCTTCTTCGACATCAGCCGTTCGCGTGCCGCGATGCCTGATGCCGGCCGCGCCCCCGCCGGTACCGACCCCGACGTAGGCGACGTCGCCGTCACCGTGGCCGACGTGCTGGCGGCGCAGGCGCGGCTGCGCCGTTACCTGCCGCCCACCCCGATGCATCACGCCGAACGCTTCGGCGTGATGCTGAAACTGGAAAACCTGCAGCGCACCGGTTCGTACAAGGTGCGGGGCGCGCTGAATGCATTGCTGGCCGCGCGCGAGCGCGGCGACCGCCGCCCGGTGATCGCGGCATCGGCGGGCAACCATGCGCAGGGCCTGGCCTGGGCCGCTTACCGGCTGGGCGTGCAGGCCATCACCGTGATGCCGCACGGCGCACCGGCGACCAAGATCGCCGGGGTGGCGCACTGGGGTGCCACCGTGCGCCAGCACGGCGACAGCTACGACGAAGCCTTCGCCTTCGCCAGGGAACTGGCCGAACAGAACGGCTACCGCTTCCTGTCCGCCTTCGACGATCCGGACGTGATCGCCGGCCAGGGCACGGTGGGCATCGAGATCGCTCCCTACACGCCCGATGTCGTCATCGTGCCCATCGGCGGCGGCGGCCTGGCCTCCGGCGTGGCGCTGGCGCTGAAGTCGCAGGGCGTGCGCGTGGTCGGGGCCCAGGTCGAGGGCGTGGATTCGATGATCCGCGCGATGAAGGGCGACCTCACGCCGGTCAACCCGGTGGCTTCGCTGGCCGACGGCGTACGGGTGAAGGTGCCCGGCTTCATCACCCGGCGCCTGTGCACGCAGCTGCTGGACGACGTGGTGACCGTGCGCGAAGCCGAACTGCGCGAGACCCTGGTGCGGCTGGCGCTGGAAGAACACCTGATCGCCGAGGGCGCCGGTGCGCTGGCGCTGGCGGCGGGTCGCCGCGTGGCCGGCAGGCGCAAGTGCGCGGTGGTGTCCGGCGGCAACATCGACGCCACCGTGCTGGCGCAGCTGCTGTCCGACGTGCGCCCGCGTCCGCCGCGCAAGCCACGCCGCCGCAACGCCGAGGGCGAGCCCTCGCTTGCCCGCGGCCGCGCACCGCGCGCGGCCGTCCACCCATCCCCCGCAAAGACCGGTGCGCGCCGATACGAGGCCCCCGCCATGGAAACAGAAGTACACGAGGAACCCATCTGGTGAACACGCCCACCCATCCGTCCCCCACGCATATCCGCATCTTCGACACCACCCTGCGCGATGGCGAGCAATCCCCCGGCTGCAGCATGACGCCGCAACAGAAGCTGGTCATGGCGCGGGGCCTGGCCGAGCTGGGCGTGGATGCCATCGAAACCGGCTTCCCGGCCAGTTCGCAGTCCGACCGCGAAGCGCACGCGATGATCGCGCGCGAGCTGCGCGAGACCACGCTGGTGGTGCTGTCGCGCTGCCTGGCGGCGGACATCGAGACCTCGCTGCGCACCGTGGCCGCCGCTGCGAAGCCGCGCCTGCACCTGTTCCTGTCCACCAGCCCGCTGCACCGCGAACACAAGCTGCGCATGAGCCGCGAGCAGGTGCTGGAGTCCATCGACAGGCACGTACGCCTGGCCCGGGGCCACATCGACGAGATCGAGTTCTCCGCCGAGGACGCCACCCGCACCGAGGAGGATTTCCTGCATCAGGCGATCGCCGCCGCCATCGCGGCCGGCGCGACCACCATCAACCTGCCGGACACGGTGGGCTTCACCACGCCGGAAGAGATCCGCGGCATGTTCGAGCGCGCGATCGCCAATGTGGCGGGCGCCGACAAGGTGATATTCAGCGCGCACTGCCACAACGACCTGGGCCTGGCGGTGGCCAATTCGCTGGCCGCCATCGAAGGCGGCGCGCGCCAGGTGGAAGGCTCGATCAACGGCATCGGCGAGCGCGCCGGCAACTGCGCCATCGAGGAACTGGTGATGGCGCTGAAGGTACGCAACGCCTTCTACAACCTGGACACGCGCATCGACACGCGCCGGATCGTGCCGACCTCGCAGCTGCTGTCGCGCCTGGTCGGCATGCCCGTCCAGCGCAACAAGGCGATCGTCGGCGCCAACGCGTTCGCCCACGAATCCGGCATCCACCAGCACGGCATGCTGCGCCACCGCGGCACCTACGAGATCATGCAGCCGCAGGACGTGGGCTGGCCGTCGTCGCAGATGGTGCTGGGCCGCCACAGCGGCCGCGCCGCGGTGGAGCAGCGCCTGCGCGCGCTGGGCTACTGGCTGGAAGAGGACGAGCTGAAGCTGGTGTTCGAACAGTTCAAGGCGCTGTGCGAGAAGCAGCGTGTGGTCGGCGATGCCGACCTGCAGGCGCTGATGCAGGACGCGGCGGTCAGCGACGGCTACCGCCTGGCGTCGATGACCATCAGCGATGTCGGCAGCCGCGCCAATGCGCTGGTGGAACTGTCGGATCCGGACGGCAACCGCGTGTCGGAAACGGCGCAGGGCAACGGGCCGGTCGATGCATTGTTCAGCGCGCTGGCCGCCGCCACCGGCGTGCAACTGCAGCTGGAGAGCTACCAGGTGCACAGCGTCGGCATCGGTGCGGACGCGCGCGGCGAAGCCAGCCTGTCGGTGCGCTGCGATGGCGAGGACTACGAGGGCACCGGGACCAGCAAGGACATCATCGAGGCCAGCGCGCTGGCATGGCTGGATGTCGCCAACCGCCTGCTGCGGCAGCGTCGCGCCGAGAAGCAGGAAGCGGCTGCGGCTTGAGAGGCAGGAGTGAGTGGAGAGGAGTGAGGAGTGAGTAGAAGCACTGCCCTCCCTCACTCCTCACCACTCACTCCTCACTCCTCTCCACTCACCCCTCACTTCTCCATCCCCGATGCACCACCGGAACCCCGCATGACCGCGCCACGCACACTCTTCGACAAACTGTGGGACGCCCACGTCGTGGTCCCCGAGACCGACGCGGCCCCCGCCGTGCTGTACATCGATCTGCACCTGATCCACGAGGTCACCTCGCCGCAGGCCTTCACCGAGCTGAGGGCGCGCGGCCTGGCGCCGCGGCGCCCGGACCGCACCAAGGCGACGATGGACCATTCCACGCCCACCTTGCCCGCCGGGCCCGACGGCAGGCTGCCGTACTACACGCAGGCCGCGGAGACGCAGGTCGACACGCTGGCGCGCAACTGCGCCGAGTACGGCATCGAGCTGTTCGACATGGCCTCGCCGAACCGCGGCATCGTCCACGTCATCGCGCCCGAGCAGGGCTTCACCCTGCCGGGCATGACCATCGTCTGCGGCGACAGCCACACCAGCACGCACGGCGCGTTCGGGTCGCTGGCGTTCGGCATCGGCACCAGCGAGGTCGGCCACGTGCTGGCCACGCAGTGCCTGCTGCAGCGCCGTCCCAGGACGATGGCCATCACCGTCGATGGCGTGCTCGCCCCCGGCGTGGGCGCCAAGGACATCGTGCTGCACGTGATCGGCGTGATCGGCGTCAACGGCGGCACCGGCCACGTGCTCGAGTTCCGCGGCAGCGCCATCGAGGCGCTGGACATGGAGCAGCGCATGACCCTGTGCAACATGTCCATCGAAGCCGGCGCGCGCGCCGGCATGGTGGCGCCGGACCAGACCACGTTCGACTGGGTGGCGAAGACGCCGCGCGGGCCCAAGGGCGAGGCGTTTGACACCGCCGTCGCCTACTGGAAGACGCTGCGCAGCGACGAGGGCGCGGTGTTCGACGCGGAAGTGCGCGTAGATGCCGCCGACATCCGCCCCACCCTGACCTGGGGCACGCACCCGGGCACCGCGATCGCGGTGGATGCGCCGATTCCCGCACCTGCCAATGCCGCCGACCAGAAGGGCCTGGACTACATGCGCCTGAGCGCCGGCCATGCGGTGGCGGGGACGCCGGTGGACGTGGTGTTCGTGGGATCGTGCACCAACGGCCGCCTGCGCGACATGCGCGAAGTGGCGCAGGTCCTGGATGGGCGCAGGGTCGCCGCGGGCGTGCGCATGCTGGTGGTGCCCGGTTCGGAGATCGTCAAGCGCCAGGCCGAGGCCGAGGGCATCGACCGCATCGTGCGCGAAGCCGGCGCCGAGTGGCGTGAACCGGGCTGTTCCATGTGCATCGCGATGAACGGCGACCTGGTCGCGCCCGGCCAACTGGCCGTGAGCACCAGCAACCGCAACTTCGAAGGCCGCCAGGGACCCGGCGCCCGTACGCTGCTGGCGTCGCCGCTGACGGCAGCGTGGGCCGCGGTGAACGGCCACGTCAGCGATCCGCGCGAACTGTTCCGCGCGCAGAAGGAGGTGGCGTGATGGCCGGGTTCCGCGAACTGCGCTCGAAGAGCGTGGTGTTGGCGCAGACCAACATCGACACCGACCAGATCATCCCCGCGCGCTTCCTGTCCACGACCGAACGCGCGGGCCTGGGTCGCAGCGCCTTCAACGACTGGCGCTGGCAGGCCGACGGGTCGCCGAACCCGGCGTTCCCGTTCAACCAGCCGGAGAACCAGGGCCGCAGCATCCTGCTGGCCGGCCGCAACTTCGGCTGCGGCTCCTCGCGCGAGCATGCGCCCTGGGCGCTGACCGACCTGGGCCTGCGCGCCATCGTCAGCAGCGAGATCGCCGACATCTTCCGCAACAATAGCCTGAAGAACGGCCTGCTGCCCATCGTGCTGCCGGAGGAGATCGTGCAGTCGTTGATGGAACGGCCGGACGACGAACTGACCATCGACGTCGCCGCACGCGAACTGCGGGCGCCCGACGGTTCCGTCTTCGGCTTCCCGCTGGACGCCTTCGCGCAGACCTGCCTGCTGGAAGGCGTGGACGAACTGGGCTACCTGCTGGCCCGCCACACCGACATCGAAACCTACGAGGCTACCCGCCATGCACGCTGACATCGCCGTACTGCCCGGGGACGGCATCGGTCCCGAAGTCACCGCCGCCGCCGTCGCCGTGCTGCGCACGCTGGCGCGCCGCCACGGCCACAGCTTCGACTTCCGCGAATACGACATCGGCGGCATCGCCATCGACCGGCACGGCGAGCCGCTGCCACAGGCCA
Source organism: Pseudoxanthomonas sp. F37 (assembly GCF_022965755.1). Lineage (NCBI taxonomy): Bacteria > Pseudomonadati > Pseudomonadota > Gammaproteobacteria > Lysobacterales > Lysobacteraceae > Pseudoxanthomonas > Pseudoxanthomonas sp. F37. The sequence continues at coordinate 3,451,292 of NZ_CP095187.1, forward strand.
CGCTGCAGGGCTGCCAGCAGGCCGATGCCGTGCTGCTGGGCGCGGTCGGCGGGCCGAAATGGTCCGACCCCAACGCGAAGGTGCGCCCCGAGCAGGGCCTGCTGGCGCTGCGCAAGGGCCTGGGGCTGTTCGCCAACCTGCGCCCCGTGCGTCCGCACCCGGCCGCGCTGAACGCCTCGCCCATCAAGCCGCACCTGCTGACCGGCGTGGACATCGTGGTGGTGCGCGAGCTGACCGGCGGCATCTACTTCGGCGAGAAGACCCGCGATGCGCGCGGCGCCAGCGACCTGTGCAGCTATTCGGTCGGCGAGATCGAGCGCGTGGTGCGCAGCGCCTTCAGGCTGGCCCGCCAACGCCGCAGCTACCTGGTGTCGGTGGACAAGGCGAACGTGCTGGAGACCTCGCGCCTGTGGCGCGACGTGGCCTCGCGCATCGGCCGCGAGGAATTCCCCGACGTGAAGCTGGAGCACCAGCTGGTCGACTCGATGGCGATGCACCTGCTGGCCAAGCCGCGGGAGTACGACGTGATCGTCACCGAGAACATGTTCGGCGACATCCTCACCGACGAGGCCTCGATGCTGGCCGGCTCGCTGGGCCTGCTGCCGTCGGCCTCGCTGGGCGACGGCAAGGTCGGCCTGTACGAACCCATCCACGGTTCCGCGCCCGACATCGCCGGCAAGGGCATCGCCAACCCGTACGCCACCATTCTCAGCTGCGCCTTGCTGCTGCGCCATTCGCTGGGCCTGCACGAAGAGGCCGACTGCATCGAACGCGCGGTGGACGCCGCACTGAACGCACAGGTGTTCACCAACGACCTGGCCACCGGCGGCCGCGGCGTGTCCACGCAGGTCGCCGCCCAGGCGGTGATCGAGCAGATGCAGGCGCACTGCTACGTGGCCGAGCTGCGCGACTGATCCCCCGCCGCGGAGGCGTGCTCAGTTCGACACCATCCGGTTGCGTCCCTGCTGCTTGGCGCGGTACAGGCGCTCATCGGCCTCGCGCAGCAGGTCGCGCAGGGTCTGTCCGGGCTGCAGGTCGGCCATGCCGATGCTGACGGTGCAGTGCAGCTGGCTGCCATCGGGCGCGTCGATGGCGGCCTGCGCGATGCCCTCGCGCAGCACTTCCAGCCGCGCACGCGCGACGCCCCATGGCAGCTGCTGGCATACCAGGAATTCCTCACCGCCGTAGCGCGCGATCAGCACGCCGTCGTGGCCGCCGGCCAGCCGTTCGGCCACGGCCGCCACCTGCGACAGCACCTCATCGCCGAAGGCATGGCCGTAGCGGTCGTTGACCGACTTGAAGTGGTCGATGTCCAGCAGCGCCACGCACAGCGGGCGGCCTTCGCGAAGGCTGGCCTCGCGCGCTTCGGCCAGGAACGCATCGCCGGCGCGGCGGTTCGCCAGGCGGGTGAGCGGATCGTGGCGCGCCTGGTAGGCCAGTTGCTCCAGCAGGTGCGCGTGCGCCTGGCCGGCCTGCTCCAGTTGTGCGTTCTTCTCGCTCAGTTCGGACGTGCGGGCCTCCACCAGCGCTTCCAGCCGGCGCTGGCGTTGGCGCTGGCGGCGCGTCAGCAGCGCCAGCACGCCCCATCCCGCCAGCCCGAGCAGCAACAGATAGGCGGCCATCGCCCAGGCGCGCATCCACCACGGTGCGGCCTTGTCGAAGGTCACCGTCTGCATCGCCACGCCCTCCTTGCGCGTCCAGTCCGCGGGGGCGTTCATCGCCTGCACCTCGAAGCGCAGCTGGCCCGCGGGCAGGTTGGTGTACACCGCGTCGTGGGCGATGCCGTTGTCGGTCTCGATCCAGTCGCGGTCGAAGCCCACCATGCGGTAGCGGTAGCGCAGGCGCTCGGGCGCGCGCTGGTTGAGGCCGGTGAACCGGATCACCACGCGCCGCGTGTCGGCGGGCAGGGCGTGGTGCGGCTGCGCGGCCAGCACGCGGCCATCGGCCTCGACGGCCTCCACCACCAGGGTGATGCCCTTGGCGCGCTGGCGGCGGGCGTCGTCCGGATCGATCACGCCCACGCCGTTGGCGGTGGCGAACCACAGCTTGCCATCGCGCATGCGCCAGCCGGCCGGCGCGCTGGCCCCGTTGGCCTGGCTGCTGGGCAGGCCGTCGGCCTGGGTGAAGGCCTCCACCGGCAATCGCGCCAGGTGGCCGTTCTCCACCGCGGTCAGCGCCGGCCGCGAGACGCGGAACACGCCACGGTTGCTGGACGCCCAGAAGTCGCCGTTTTCGTCCTCCAGCAGCCGGAACAGGCGATTGTTCGGCAAACCCTGGCGGTGGTCGAACTGCACGAAGCGCCCATCGCGCCAGTGCAGCAGGCCGCGATCGGTGGCGATCCACAGGCTGCCGTCCGGGTCGGACAGGAAATCGAACGCCGCCACCGCCGGGAATCCCGTCTTCGGCTTCCACGTCCGCACCGTCCCGTCCCGGCGCATCACCGCCATGCCATTGCTGGTGCCGATCCACAGCTCGCCGATGCCGCTTTCGTGGAGCACGTACACATTGCCGTCCGGCAGCGCCTGGCCCGCGGCGTAATGACGTGCGATGCGGCCGTCCCGATAGACGGTGACGCCTTCGTTGCTGCCGATCCACAGGGAACCGTCCGCACGTTCCAGCAGGGCCCGCACATGGTTGGAGGGCAGGCCGCGCGCCTCGTCGATGCGCCAGGGAACGCCGTGCACCGTGCCGGTCGCAGCCGGCAGGTGGATCACGCCCTGGTCGTACGTCCCCACCCACAGGCCGCCATCGCGCGCATTGGCCAGCGACAGCACCGAGGGGTCGGACTTGCCATCGAACGCCAGCGACACCGCCCTGGCCGTTCCGCCATCCCAGACATCGACCCCCATGGGATGGCCGATCCAGACCCCCTGTCCCGGCCGTTCGATGATGCTGCGCACGTAGATGTCGCGCAGGCCACTGCTGCGGCCCAGCCCGAACACGGGACCGTCCGACAGCCGGAACAGGCCGTTGGTGGTTCCCACCCACAACAGGCCGTCGCGATCCTCGAACAGCGCCGGCGCCAGGCGCCCCATCAGACCGTTGCGTTCGCCCAGCGTCTCGTAACGCCCCTGGAAGTACCGGCGCAGGCCGTCCAGGGTGGAGATCCACAGGTTGCCGTTGCGGTCTTCCAGCATGGCTTCGGCACGTTCGGCGGTGATCTGCCGCGCGCGTCCCTGCGCCAGCCGCCACACGCCGGCGCTGCCGCCCACCAGCACACCGCCCCAGCGCGAGGCCTGGATCGCCAGCACGGACGTATCCGGCAGGCCCTGCGCGCGTCCCCAGTCCTGCACGCGGCCACCGGCGATCCGGAACAGGCCATGCCGGTTGCCCACCAGGGCCTGCCCGTCCGGCAGCGGCAGGATGGCCTGCACGCGTTCGTTCGCCAGCCCGGCATGGGTGCCGCCGACGTCGCGCAGGCGGCCATCGCGCTGCAGGCTGAAGAGCGAGTGGTCCGTGCCGATCCACAACGTACCGTCCGGCCCGAACCTCAGCACGGACACGTCCGGCAGCGTGCCGGCCTGGCCGGGCAGGCGTTCCCAGCGGCCTTGATGGACGCGCACCAGGCCCGGCCCGATCCGGCCCAGGCTCAGCACCATGCCGCCGCGCGGGTCGGGCACGATGGCGCGCACGCCTTCCACCTCCAGTCCCTGCACGGTGCCGGCGTCGTACGGCGTGAAGCGGCGGCCATCGAAACGCGCGGCGCCTTCCCAGGTCCCCGCCCACAGGTAGCCCTCGGCGTCCTGGCTGATCGTATGCACCAGGTTGTGGGGCAGCCCGTCCTCCATCGTCCAGTGCGCGAGCGTGTACTCGTCCACCCTGCGCGCAGGGTCGAGCGCCCACGCGGGCACCGCGGCAAGCAGCGCCAGCAGGCAAAGGCCGGGGATCGACAGGCGGCGCACGAGGGCACGGAGTCCGGAGGGCTTCAACCCTCCCAGTATCGGCTGCGGCGGGGGCCTTCTTGAATCCCCCGTCGCATGCCGGGACTAGCCGCGGGCGCTTGCGTCCGGCTCCGGCCTGACCTTGAACCAGGCCGCATACAGCGCCGGCAGGAAGAACAGGGTCAGCACCGTGGCCACCGTCAGGCCGCCCATGATGGCGACGGCCATGGGCCCGAAGAACGCGCTGCGCGACAGCGGGATCATCGCCAGCACGGCGGCGAGCGCGGTCAGCACGATGGGACGGAAGCGCCGCACGGTCGCATCGATGATGGCGTGCCAGCGGTCGTGGCCGGCCCGGATGTCCTGGTCGATCTGGTCCACCAGGATCACCGAATTGCGCATGATCATGCCGGCCAGCGCGATGGTGCCCAGCATGGCGACGAAGCCGAACGGCACCCGGAACACCAGCAACGCCAGCGTCACCCCGATCAACCCCAGCGGCGCGGTCAGCAGCACCAGCGCCATCCGCGAGAAGCTGCGCAGCTGCAGCATCAGCAGCGTGGTCACGGCCAGCAGGAACAGCGGCATGCCGGCGGCGATGGACTTCTGGCCACGCGCCGAATCTTCCACGGTACCGCCCGTCTCCAGCAGGTACCCCTGCGGCAGCGCGGAGCGGATCTCCTCCAGGGTGGGCAGGATCTGCGCCACCACCGTCGGCGCGGTCACTTCGTCGCTGTTGAGGTCGGCGCGCACCGTCACCGTCGGCAGGCGGTCGCGGTGCCAGATGATGCCATCCTCGAAGGCGTACTCCAGGTCCGCGATCTGCGACAGCGGCACGCTGCCGCCGCTGCTGGTGGGTACCGCCAGGCTGCCCAGCAGGTCCAGTCGCGTGCGTTCCTCCTCCGGCCCCCGCAACAGGATCTCCACCAGTTCGTTGCCCTCGCGGTAGGTGCTGACGCTCAGGCCGGACAGCGAGCCGGACAGGAAGTGCGACACCTGCGCCGTGCTGACGCCGAGCGCACGCGCACGGTCCTGGTCGATCTGCAGGCGCACGATCTTGCTGGGCTCGCTCCAGTCCAGGTTGACGTTGGCGACATGCGGATTGGCGCGCACCTTTTCCGCCATCTGCCGCGCGATCGCCTGTACCCGGTCGGTGTGCTCGCCGGACACGCGGAACTGCAGCGGGTAGCCGACCGGCGGCCCGTTCTCCAGCCGGGTCACGCGGAACTGCAGTTCGGGGAACTGCGGCGCGACTTCCTCGATCAGCCAGCGGCGGGTGGCCTCGCGCGCCCGGGTGTCGTCGGTCAGCACCACGAACTGCGAGAAGTGCGCTTGCGGCAGCTGCTGGTCCAGCGGCAGGTAGAACCGCGGCGAGCCGGTGCCGATGTAGGCCACGTAGTTCTGGATGCCTTCGCGCGTGGCCAGCAGTTTCTCCAGCCTGCGCGCCTGTGCATCGGTGGACTTCAGCGAACTGCCTTCGGCCAGCTCCAGGTCCACCATCAGCTCCGGGCGCACCGAGTCCGGGAAGAACTGCTGCGGCACGAAGCGGAACAGCGCGATCGAGGCGACGAAGGCGGCCGCGGTCACGCCGATCACCAGCCAGCGACGCCGCAGGCAGAACGCCAGCCAGCGGCGGAAGCGGTTGTAGAACGGCGTGTGGTAGGGATTGTGGTCGTGCGCGTCGTGCGCCTTGGGTGCGAGCATGCCGGCGTACTGCGGCCAACGATCCGCCAGCCGGGCGCGGACGGCGTGCCAGCGCGCGGCGAGCGATCCCGCTCTCGGCGGTTGCGGGTTGCCCAGGTCGGGCAGCATCTTGTCGCCCAGGTACGGAATGAAAAGCACCGCCGCGATCCACGACACCACCAGCGCGATGGTCACCACCTGGAACAGCGACCGCGTGTACTCGCCGGTGCTGGAGGCGGCCGTCGCGATCGGCAGGAAACCCGCCGCCGTCACCAGCGTGCCGGTGAGCATGGGGAACGCCGTCGATTCGTAGGCGAAACTGGCCGCCTTCAAGCGGTCGAAGCCCTGCTCCATCTTGATGGCCATCATCTCCACCGCGATGATCGCGTCGTCGACCAGCAGGCCCAGCGCCAGCACCAGCGCGCCCAGCGATATCTTGTGCAGGCCGATGCCGAAGTAGTGCATCACCGCGAACGTCATCGCCAGCACCAGCGGGATCGACACCGCCACCACCAGTCCCGTGCGCAGGCCCAGCGAGAAGAAGCTGACCAGCAGCACGATGACCACGGCTTCGGCCAGCACGCGCACGAACTCGCCCACCGAGGCCTCCACCGCCGCGGGCTGGTCGGACACCTTGCGCAGCTCCATGCCCAGCGGCAGGGTCTTCTGCAGCCGGTGGAACTCCGCCTCCAGCGTCGCCCCCAGCTTGAGGATGTCGCCGCCCTCCTTCATCGCCACCGCGATGCCGATGCCGGGCTGGCCCATGAAGCGCATGCGGGGCGCGGCCGGGTCGGCGAAGCCGCGCGTGATCCGGGCGACATCGCCCAGCTTGACCGTGCGCCCACCGGCACGGATCGGGAATTCGCGGATCTCGTCGACCGAGGTGAACTCGCCGCTCACCCGCAGTTGCACGCGGTCGCTGGCGGTCTCGAAGAAGCCGGCCGGGGTCACCGCGTTCTGCTCCTCCAGCGCCTGCTGCACCGCGCTCAACGGAATGCCCAGCGTGGCCAGCTTGGTGTTGGACAGCTCGATCCAGATCTTCTCGTCCTGCAGGCCGACCAGTTCCACCTTGCCGACATCGTCCACCCGCTGCAGTTCCAGCTGGATGCGGTCGGCGTAGTCCTTCATCACCGCGTAGTCGAAGCCTTCTCCGGTCAGCGCGTAGATGTTGCCGAAGGTGTCGCCGAACTCGTCGTTGAAGAACGGGCCCACCACGCCGGCCGGCAGGGTCGCCCGGATGTCGCCGACCTTCTTGCGCACCTGGTACCAGAGCTGCGGCATGTCCCGCGAGCGCAGGCTGTCGCGCGCCGCGAAGATCACCTGCGACTCGCCCGGCCGCGAGTACGAGCGGATGTACTCGTAGTTGCCGGTGGTCATCACCGCCTTCTCGATGCGCTCGGTGACCTGCTGCGCGACCTCGTCGGCCGTGGCGCCCGGCCACACCGTGCGCACCACCATCGCCTTGAAGGTGAAGGGCGGATCCTCGGACTGGCCCAGATGGCGGTAGGACCACGCGCCGATGATGCCCAGCAGGATCATCGCGAACAGCACCAGGCTGCGATTGGTCAGTGCCCACTCGGAGAGGTTGAAGCGGCGCATGGCATCACTCCGGCCGCGAGGCGATGTTGGCCGCGCCACCGCCGGCCGCAGGCTTCAGCGGCCGGTTGTTGCGGTCCACCGGCGCCACGGTCTGGCCCTCGCGCAGCAGGTGGCCGCCGGCCGCGACCACCCATTCGCTGGCCTTGAGGCCCGCGAGCACGGGCACCGAGGATTCGCCGTAGCGGCCCAGCTGCACGGACCGGGCCCTCACCTCGCCGGTGGCCGGGTCGACGATCCAGACGGATGTCTTGCCGTCTTCGCCGCGCTGCACGGCGGACAACGGCAGTTTCAGGGCCGCCTTTGCCCCGTTTTCCTGCACGTAGACGCGTGCGCTCTGGCCCAGCTCGACCTGCTGGACGGCATCGCCGACCAGGCTGACCCGGGTGGCGTAGGTACGCGTCTGCGCGTCGGCCGCCGGAGCGATTTCCCGGATGGTGCCGGGCAGGCGCTGCCCCGGGGCGTTCCACAGCTCGATCATCACCGCCTGGCCCACGCTGAACTCGCGGATGCGGTTCTCCGGCAGGCCGATGGCCACTTCGCGGCCGCCATCGGCGGCCAGGGTGAAGATGGTCTGGCCGGCGGCGACCACCTGGCCCGCTTCGGCCTGGCGACTGGCGATGACGCCGTCGCGTGGCGCGCGCAGTTGCGAATAGCCTTCCTGGTTGCGCATGACGTCCATCTGCGCGCGCGCGGCGCGTGCCTGGCCCTCGGCCGCCTTGTAGGCGGCGACCTGCGCGTCGTAGGCGGACCGGCTGATCAGTTGGTCGCCGACCAGCTTGGCGTAGCGGTCACGGTCGCCGCGCGCGCGGGCCAGGTCGGCTTCGGCCGCGGCCAGCTGGGCCTGCGCGGCCTGCGCCTGCAGCGCGAAGTCGCCCGGGTCCAGCAGCGCCAGCACCTCGCCCTTCTGCACGCGGGCACCGGCGTCCACATTGCGGCGGATCAGGTTGCCGCCCACGCGGAAGGACAGCGGGCTCTCCTCGCGGGCGCGCACCTCGCCCGCGTACGCCGACAGCGCTGCGTCCGCGCCACCGCCGGGCTGCACCACCAGGGCCGGCCGCGGCGATTCGGCAGGCGTGTCCGCGCTGCACGCGGCCAGCCCGGCCATCAGGACGACGAACACTCCGTTCCAGCGCGTATGGCGCATGACTGCTCCCGTTGCGGCATCAATTAATGGACTTGGCGGTATAGTATAAATATCGAACCGGGTAGTCTAGTATTACGCCATGGCCAGTCCGCCTCCTTCTCCGACCCGTCGCAAGTCCCCCGCCAAGCCCGCCGCCAGCGGCCCGGGCCGGCCCAAGGACCTGGGAAAGCGCGCCGCCATCCTGGAGGCCGCCAAGCATCTGTTCGCCCGCGAGGGCTTCAACGGCGTCAGCATGGACCAGATCGCCGCGGAGGCGGGGGTGTCCAAGCTGACGGTCTACAGCCATTTCGGCGACAAGGACGCGCTGTTCGCGGCGGCCGTGCAGGCCAAGTGCGCTGAAATGCTGCCCGATGCCCTGTTCGAGATCGAACTGACCGGCAGCGTGCGCGACCAGCTCAAGGCGATCGGCGAGGCCTTCTTCGCGCTGATCACCAGCGAGGAGGCCATCAGCACGCACCGCATGATGATGGTCCCGGGCAACATCGACGACCGGCTGAAGCGGACCTTCTGGGAAGCCGGCCCGCAGCGCACCCAGGACGCATTCGCGGTGCTGCTGCAGGCCCTGGTGGCCAAGGGCGAACTGGACATTCCCGACGTGGTCACCGCCTCGGTGCAGTTCTTCACCCTGATCAAGGGCGAAGTCCATGCGCGCATGACCTGCGGCCTGTGCAGCCAGCCGGGGCCGCTCGACCGGCGCCGCCACATCGACGCCACGGTGGACATGTTCCTGAGGGCGTATGGCCGCCGCTGAAACTGAAGCGTGTCCCCCGGCGACGGAGGTCGCGGTGACTTCCGGCACTGCGCCCGCCGGCGGGGCTGCGCCGATCCTTGCCCAGCGCGGAGGCAGCCGGCCCGGTAAAATGCCCGGCCCAGCCCCCCGCGTCGGATGACCACCCCCATGACGATCAACTACACCCAGGCCCGCGAAAACATGGTCGAGCAGCAGGTACGTCCCTGGGACGTGCTGGATGCGCGCGTGCTGGAAACGCTGGCCACGCTGCCGCGCGAGGCCTTCGTGGCCGAAACGCACCGCGCGCTGGCGTACGCGGACCTGGAGCTGCCGCTGGGCTATGGCCAGTCGATGATGAAGCCCGTCGTCGAGGGTCGCACCCTGCAGGCGCTGAAACCGCAGGCGGGCGAGGACGTGCTGGAGATCGGCACCGGCAGCGGTTACCTGACCGCCTGCCTGGGCAACCTGGCGCGCGAAGTGGTCAGCCTGGAGATCCATCCCGAACTTGCCGCCGGGCGCGCGCGCGCCTGGACGCGACCGGCCTGGGCAGCAATGTCCGCATCGACACCGCCGACGCGCTGGCGTGGGACACCGACCGCCGCTTCGACGTGGTGTGCGTGACCGGCGCCGTCGCCACCGTGCCGGCCCGCTTCCTGCAGTGGCTGCGTCCCGGCGGCCGCCTGTTCGTGGTGCGGGGCGTTTCCCCCGTGATGGAAGCCATCCTGCACGTCAACGATGTCAACGGTCCGCGCATCGAATCGTTGTTCGAGACCGACCTCCCCTACCTGGTCGGCGCCGCGCCGGCGCCCCAGTTCGTCTTCTGAAGATTCAACAAAGGAACCCGCATGAGCCGTCGCCCCCTCGCCCTTGCGCTCGCCCTGGCCCTGCCGTCCGCGGCCAATGCCACCGACCTGATGCAGACCTATGAGCTGGCGCGCGCCGGCGACACCACCTTGTCCATCGCCGAATCCACCCGGCTGATCGACAAGGAAGGCGCCGTGCAGGCCCGCGCCGCGCTGCTGCCGCAGATCACCGGCAGCGCCGGTTACGACCTGGAACACAACAGCCGGCCGGGCGACCCGCTGGGCGACGGCAAGAGCCGCAGCTATGGCGCCTCGGTCAGCCAGACGATCTTCGACTGGAGCCGCATCGCCAACCTGCGCGGCCAGAAGGCGCTCAGCCAGGCGGCCGACTACGACCTGGCCTCGGCGAACAACGACCTGATCACCCGCACCTCGGCCGCCTACTTCAACGTGCTGATCGGCATCGAGTCGCTGGCCGCGGCCGAGACCAACGAGGCGGCGTCCAAGAAGCAGTTCGACTACGCGCAGAAGCGCCTGGACGTGGGCCTGGCCCCCATCACCGATGTGCACGAAGCCCGTGCGCAGTACGACAGCGCGCGCGCCAACACCATCCTGGCCCGCAACTCGCTGGACGACAGCTACCGCGCCCTGGCCGAGATCACCGGCCAGCCCATCAGCGGCCTGAAGGGCCTGCCGGACGACTTCCGCCCCGAACTGCCGCCGGAGCAGAACGCGCAGACGTGGGTCGACCACGCGCTGGAGCAGAACCCGGACCTGAAGGCCGCCCAGTACACGCTGGAATCGGCGCAGCATGGCGTATCCAGCGCGCGCGCCGGCCACTACCCCACGCTCAACTTCAGCGGCGGCTACTCCAACGGCACCAGCTGGGACAGCGTGCCCGGCACGCTGTCGCGCGACGGCGAGGGCTACACCTGGGGCGTGACGCTGACCGTACCGATCTTCTCCGGCGGCGCCACCCAGTCGGGCGTGCGCCAGGCACTGGCCCAGCGCGACCTCGCTTCGGACGGCCTGGAACAGACGCGCCGCGCGCTGATCCGCAACACCAGCAACGCCTACCAGGCCCTGGTGGCCGGCGTCAGCGAAGTGGAAGCCCGGCGCCTAGCGGTGGTCTCCGCGCAGAGCGCGCTGGATGCCTCGCAGGTCGGCCTGGAAGTAGGTACCCGCACCGTGCTGGACGTGTTGCAGAACCAGCGCACGCTGTTCCAGGCGCAGGTCGACTATTCGGATGCCAAGTATCGCTTCCTGCAGAACCGCCTGCTGCTGGAACAGGCCGCGGGCACGCTGGACGGCACCGACGTGCAGGACATCAACCGCCTGCTGACCGCCGACGCCGAAGCACGCCTGTCGTCGCAGCCGGTTTCGCAGTAAACCCTCGCGCACTCCGTGCGATCACGACGGCGGGCTTCGGCCCGCCGTTGTCGTGTCTGGACTCGGGTGTCCTGTAGGAGCGACGCAAGTCGCGACCGCACGCCCGAACGATATCGGATATCTGGCTGGAGACAGAAGGTTTCCGGTCGCGACTTACGTCGCTCCTACAGTCAGGACTCAGATCGCGCCGCGCGCACGCAGCACCGCGATTTCGTCATCCCCGTATCCCGCTTCACGCAGTACCTCATCGGTGTGCTCGCCCAGCATCGGCGGCGCGCATGGCGGTTGTACCGGTGTGACCGACAGCTTGATCGGACTACCCACCAGCGGCAACGCGCCGGCATGCGGATGGGAAGCGTCGACGACCATGCCGCGCGCACGCACCTGCGGATCGGCGAACACCTGGGCCAGGTCGTTGACCGGCCCGCACGGAATGCCCACCGCCTCCAGCGAAGCCAGGCACGCGTGCCGGCCGCGCGCGCCGAACGCCTGTTGCAGCACCGGGATCAACGCATCGCGATGACGCACGCGCCCCGCGTTGGCTGCGAAGCGCGCGTCCTGCCCGAGGGATGCGAGACCGAGCAGCTCGCACAGCCGGGCGAACTGCCGGTCGTTGCCGACCGCGACGATGATGTGGCCGTCGGCGACAGCGAAGACCTGGTACGGCACGATGTTGGCGTGCGCGTTGCCCTGGCGCGCGGGGACCTGGCCACCTGTCAGGTAATGGCTGCCCAGATTGGCCAGCATCGCGACCTGCGCGTCCAGCAGCGCCATGTCGATCACCTGTCCTTCGCCGGTCGCGTCGCGGTGGCGCAGCGCTGCGAGTATCGCAACGGTGGCGTACATGCCGGTGAACAGGTCCGCCACCGCCACGCCGACTTTCTGCGGCTCGCCGTCGGCGGCCCCGGTGACGCTCATCAGTCCGCCCAGCCCCTGCACCGCGAAGTCGTAGCCGGCGCGCTGCGCGTAGGGCCCGTCCTGGCCGAAACCGGTGATCGAGCAGTACACCAGCCCAGGATGGGCGGCACGCAGTGTGGCGGCGTCCAGGCCGTAACGGGCCATGTCGCCGACCTTGAAGTTCTCCACCAGCACGTCGCTCCGCATCGCCAGCCGCCGGATGACGGCCTGGCCCTGCGCAGTGGACAGATCCACCGTCAGCGAACGCTTGTTGCGGTTGGCGCACAGGAAATACGCGGATTCGGGGGTTTCGTTGCCCTGGGCATCCTTCAGGAACGGCGGCCCCCAGCCGCGCGTATCGTCGCCGCTGCCCGGCCGTTCCACCTTGATCACGTCCGCGCCCAGGTCGGCCAGCACCTGCGTGCACCACGGGCCGGCCAGCACGCGCGTCAGGTCCAGCACGCGCACGCCGGCCAGCGACTGCGGCATCGCCGCGCTCATGCCACCGGCGCCGGCAGGTGCGGCGCGATCATCGCCAGCGTGCGGGCCAGCGCACCGCGCCCATGCTCGACCAGCGCACGGCCGCGGTCGGCCATCTGCTGGCGGCGCGCATCGTCGGCCAGCAGGGCCTCGACCGCATCGCCCACGCCGCCGGCGTCGGCGGCGATCACCAGCGCATCGGCCTCCTTCAGGCGGCGGGAGATCTCGCTGAAGTTGTGCAGGTGCGGACCGGTGACCGCAGGCGTCCCCACGGCCGCCGGTTCCAGCATGTTGTGGCCGCCGATCGCCTGCAGGCTGCCACCGACGAAGGCCACGTCCGCGCAGGCGTAGAACGCCATCAGTTCGCCCAGCGTATCGAGCACGAACACGTCGTCGCCCGCCGAAGGCCAGCGATCGCCGCGGCGCGTGCCCACCGTCCAGCCCGCCTCGCGCGCGGCGCCCGCCGCGCGCGGGAACCGCTCGGGGTGGCGCGGCGCCCACAGCAGCAGCAGGTCGGGCCAGCGGCGGCGCAGGCGCGCGTGCAGGGCCAGCACCGGCGCTTCTTCGTCCTCGTGCGTGCTGGCGGCGATCCAGACGCGCCGGCCCCCGCTCAGATGCTGGCGGAACCCGTGCACCACCTCGCGCACGTTGTCCGGCACCGGGATGTCGAACTTGAGGTTGCCGACATCGCGCACCTGTCCGGGCGCGGCACCCAGCTGCACGAAGCGGGCGGCGTCGTCGGCGGACTGCGCCGCGACCCGGCGCACGGTGCGCAGGGTGCGGGCGATCAACGGGCGCAGCACGCTGTAGCCCCGCAGCGAGCGCGCCGACAACCGCGCATTGAGGATGTAGACCGGCACCTTGCGGTCGTGGCAGCCGAACAGCAGGCTGGGCCACAACTCGGTCTCCATGATCAGCGCCAGGCGCGGCGGATAGTGGGTGAGGAAGCGCGCCACCGCACCGGGCAGGTCGTAGGGCGAGTACACGTGCAGCACGCGTTCGCCCCACAGCGCCTGCACCCGCTGCGATCCCGTCGGCGTGATGGTGGTGACGAGCACGCGCAGGCCACGATGCCGCTTCAACAGCGCATCGACCACCGGTGCGGCGGCATTGACTTCGCCCACCGACACCGCGTGCAGCCAGACATCGACCGGACCGCCCGCGGTGCCGTAGCTGCCGTAGCGCTCGTTCCAGCGCTGGAAGTATTCCGGATAGCGGAAGCCGCGCCAGATCAGGTGGTAGACGGTGACCGGCGTCAGCAGGTAAAGCACCGCCGAATACAGGGCGCGCAGCAGGCGTTCGGCGGTGCGGTCGGACATGGGCCACAAGGATAACCGGGGGCGCCGCTACAATGGGCCATGGCCGAACCTGAGAAGCGATCCTCCGACGCCGGCGAGCGTCCGCTCCTGGCGCCGCGGCAGTGGCCCGCGTGGCTGGGCATCGGGCTGGCATGGCTGGCCGCGCGCATCCCGTGGCGCCTGCAGCGCCCGCTTGGCCGCGCCATCGGCGCCCTGCTGTACCGGCTGCTGCGCGACCGCCGGCACGTGGCCCGGCGCAACATCGCCCTGTGCTTCCCGGAGCTGGACGCGTCGCGCCAGGAGGCGCTGGCGCGCGCCAACTTCGGCGAACTGGGCATCGGCCTGTTCGAGTTCGCACGCGCCTGGTGGGGCAGCGTGGCGCCGATGCGCGGCCGCGTCCGGGTCGAGGGACTGGAGCACCTGAAGGCGGCCCAGGCGGGCGGGCGCGGCGTGATCGTCGTGTCGGGCCACTTCACCACGCTGGAGATCTCGGCGCGCCTGATGTGCGACTACGCGCCGCTGGCCGGCATGTACCGCCCGCACGACCAGGGCGCGATGGAGTGGGCGGTGAAGCGCGGCCGCCTGCGCTACGCCAGCGCCATGTTCACCCGCGACGAACTGCGCCCCGCGCTGAAGCACCTCAAGCAGGGCGGGCTGCTGTGGTTCGCGCCCGACCAGGACACGCGCCGCGGCGAAAGCGTGTTCGTGCCGTTCTTCGGCCATCCCGCCTACAGCCTGACCTCCACCCACCAGCTGGCGCGCCTGTCGGGCGCGGCGGTGATCGCGTTTTCGCACGTGCGGCGCGCCGATGGCGGCTACACGCTGAAGCTGTCGCCCGCCTTCGAGGACTTCCCCTCCAACGACGCCACCGCCGACACCGCGCGCGTGATCGCCGCGATCGAGGGCATGGTGCGCGAAGCGCCCGCCCAGTACCTGTGGATCCATCGCCGCTTCAAGCGCCAGCCGGACGGGCGCGGCGAGCTCTACCGGTAGAGGTCCGGCTCGCCCGGCGGGCGCGTCTTGAAGCGCCGGTGCACCCACAGATACTGCTCGGGATGCTGGCGCACCACCGCCTCGAGCTCGGCCATGTAGCGCGCGGCATCCTGCGCGGGATCGCCGCTGGGCCAGCCGTCCCAGGTGGGCTCCACCCGCAGCTTGTAGCGCCCATCCGCATCGCGGTGGAACCAGAACGGCAGCACCACGGCGTTGCCGCGCCGCGCCAGGTCGGGCGTGGCCGTCAGGGTGGCGGCGGGGACGCCGAAGAACGGCACGAACGCATTCTGGTAGTTGAAATCCTGGTCGGCGGAATACGCCACTATGCCGCCGCGCGAGAGCGTGCGCAGCAATCCGCGCACGTCCTTCTTGCCGATCACGTCGGCGAACGCGCGCCGGCGCGCGCCATCCAGCCAGCGCTCGATGCAGGGGTCGTTGTTGTGGCGCGCCACGATGGCCAGGCGCTCGCCCAGCGCTTCGCCCAGCAGGCGCGCGCACAGTTCCGAGTGCGGGAAGTGGCCGCCGAACAGCAATACGCCCTGCCCGCGCGCGCGCGCGGCGCGCAGGTGTTCCAGGCCTTCCACATCGGCCAGTCCCTGCAGCCGGTGCGGCGAGGCGAACCAGCCGCGCACGAGTTCCAGCAGGCCCGTCACCGTCGCCCGCAGGTTGGCGCGCAGCAGCCGCGCCCGGGCCGCGGCATCCAGTTCGGGAAAGCACAGGGCGATGTTGGTGGCCGCGTAGCGACGCCGCTTGCCCAGTGCCGGCCACAGCAGCCAGGCCGCCATCGCGCCCAGCGCCAGCAGCATGCGTTGCGGCAAGGCCGCGATCAGCATACCCGCCAGGTTCGCGGGTGCGACGAACGCGCAGCGTGGCGCACGCCGCGGTTCAGTCGTCATCGCGCGCCAGCAGGCTGCCTGCGTACAGCGCGGCCAGCATCAGCGTCAGCCCGCCCCAGAACGTGGAGTAGAACGCCAGGTGGGTGTTGAACGGGAAGACGGTCACCGCCAGCGCCAGCATCGCCGGCCGCGCACGTTCCTTCGCCAGCGGCGTGGCATAGCGCCATGCGCGCCATGCCAGCGCGGCACCGGCCAGCCACAGCAGCAGCCCGATGATGCCGGTCTCGCTGAGCACCTCCAGCACCAGCTGGTGTGCGTGGAATGCCGGTCCCTGGCCCCAGGCCGGGCGCGAGCCGGGGCTGGCATCGCAGTCCGGGTACGCCTGGCGGAACCCACGCGCGCCGACACCGTTGACCGGATGCTCGGCGATCATGCAGCCGGCGGCGGACCAGATCTGCGCGCGGCCGGACAACGCGGTGTCCACGCCCGCTTCGTCGGCGGCGAGCACATGCGTGGTCAACAGGATGCGCTCGCGCACCTGCGTCGAGGCGACGGTGAGCGCGCCCAGCACCACCAGGCCGAAGCCGAACACGCCCAGCAGTCGCTTCCAGCCCAGCAGCTTCCAGCCGGAGAACACCAGCACCAGCGCATAGGTGATCCACGCGGCGCGCGCACCGGCCAACAGGACCACCACACCGATCGCCGCAGACGCCAACAGCCATCCGGCCACCCTCAGGCGCGCGGCCGCGGCAAACAGCAGGAACGGCGACAGGCTGGCCATCACCACGCCCAGCTTGCGGTTGCACGGGCCCAGAAAGCCGCTCAACCGGTCGATCCCGGCAATCTGCTCGACCGTGCACATCGGCCGCCCGCTGATGAGCTGCTTCAGCTGGTCCAGGCCCCAGAACAGCGGGCTGGTCCCGGACACGACCTGCGCCAGCGCGTCCAGGGTCCACAGGCCCACGATCACGGCCAGGCCGTTGAACGTGATGCGGCGCGCCTGCGCATTGGCGACCGATGCCGCGACCAGCCACAGGAACGGCAGGTAGCGAAGATCCACCGCCGCCTCGCGCAGCGCGCGGCCCACATCGACGGCATCGATGGCCGAGATGGCTTGCGGCAGCCAGTAGGCGGCGAACAGCGCGCTGGTCAGTGCCCAGGCCGGTCCGCTCAGCAGCCGCGTGCCGCCGCGGAACCGGTCCAGCAGCAGGCGCACGATGGCCGCCAGCGCACCCAGCACCATCACGGCTTCGGCATAGCCCGGTGCCGGCCACAGCGCGACGAACGTCAGCACCCACGCGGGCGCCCAGCGCCACCCGTGAGCGCGTCGCTGGCCTTGCGTGTCAGTGAGCGATGGCGTGTCGGCGGTCATCGGCGAGATCGTGGTAGAGGGCGAGCGTGGCGTCCTGCATGGCGCGCAGGGTGTAGGCATCCATCGTAGCCAATGGCGGCGGCGGATGGGCGAGCACCGCCCGCGTGGTGTCGAACAGCCGGGTGTGGTCGAACGCCGGCACGGCGCCCTGCGGTTGCAGCTCGGCCAGCAACTCGCCCACGCCGCCGTGTGCCCAGCCGATCACGGGGCGCCCCACCGACAGGCTTTCGATCACCGTGCGACCGAACGCTTCCGGCTTGCGGGACAACTGCAGCACCACGTCGCTGGCCGCATAGGCGCGTGCGATGTCGGTGGTCGGGGGCGTGATGACGAGCGCCTGCGCACAGCCCGCACGGCGCGCTTCCGCCTCCAGCTCCAGGACATACGGCTCGCGTCCCGCTTCGCGCGCACCCGGCATCCACAGGCGCGCCTGGATGCCGGCGCCTTGCAGGCGCCCGAGCAGGGCGATGGCATCGTGATGGCCCTTCAGGCGCGTGCCTCGCCCCGGCAACAGCAACAGCGGACCCGCACCGGCGAGCGCGGGATGCTGCGCGGCCGCCCACGCCCGTGCGGCGGGATGGGGCGAGGGCGCACGCGGGAACTGCGCCGGATCGATACCGCGCGGGATCACGACCAGCCTGTCCGGATCGGTCCGCGGATAGTGCTGCAGCAGGTAGCGGCGCACGCTGTCCGACACACAGATCACCCGCTCGCCGCGCGTCATCACCGCGCTGTAGCGCCCGGGCGAGTTCAACCCGTGCATGGTGGTGACGAAACGTGGGCGCGATGGCGCCGGCATGCCGCGCAACGCCCACAGCGCCAGCCACGCCGGCAACCGCGACCGCGCATGCACGATGTCGGCCTGCAGCCCGGCGAAC
The DNA here is from genome assembly GCF_022965755.1 of Pseudoxanthomonas sp. F37. Classification (NCBI taxonomy): domain Bacteria; kingdom Pseudomonadati; phylum Pseudomonadota; class Gammaproteobacteria; order Lysobacterales; family Lysobacteraceae; genus Pseudoxanthomonas; species Pseudoxanthomonas sp. F37. Next base: position 3,469,275 of record NZ_CP095187.1, read on the forward strand.
AGTCGGCGCAGGGTCCCCGCATGACGCAGGGTCAGCAGCGACTTGCGGCCGATGTCCAGCGTGATGTGTTCCGCGCCGGATGCCAGCAGCGCCGGCACCAGGCGGCCACCGGCCGACACCACGACGGCGCGATGGCCGGCGCGCACCAGCGCCTGGGCGATCTCGAGGGTGGAGCGCTCGACGCCGCCGGATTCCAGTGCCGGCAGCAGCTGGACGACGGTCAGCCGGCGCATGGTCGATCGTCGATGCGGCGCGACCGCATCCGCCGGTCAGTCGGCCAGGACGAAGTGCGAACCGCAGTAAGGGCACTGCACCTCGCCGCCCGGGGCGGACTCGATGGGCAGGTACACGCGCGGGTGCGAATTCCACAGGGCCATCGACGGCAGCGGGCAGCTCAGCGGCAGGTCCGCGCGGCTCACGGTGTAGCGCTTCTCGGCGTTGGCAGGCGCGGTGGCGGTCTGGCTCATGGCGGTGCAGGCGGTGATGGAACAAGACCGCCAGTCTACCAGCCGGCGCCACCGGCGCCCAACGGAGGCGCCCGCGAAAAAAACGCCGCCCGGCATGAGCGGGGCGGCGCGTCCTTTCAGGCGATGCCGGCGGAGGGAGGGGCGCCGGACCGCCAAGGCATCACTTGCCGGCGTCGGCGGTCGCTTCGGTGGTGATCTTCAGGCTGACCTCGTCGCTGACCATCGGCGCGTACGCACCCAGGCCGAAATCGCTGCGCTTGACGGTGGCGGTGGCGTCGAAGCCGATCGCCGGCACCTTCTTCATCGGGTGCTCGCCCGCCTTGTTCAGGGTCACGTCCAGCACCACCGGCTGGGTGACGCCCTTGATGGTCAGGTCGCCGGTGACTTTCAGCTTGCCTTCGCCCGCGGCTTCGACCTGGGTGCTCTTGAAGGTGGCGGCGGGATACTTGGCGGCGTCGAACCACTTGTCGCTGGTCAGGTGGTCGTAGAACTGGTCGGCCAGCGCGCTCAAGCCGGTCAGCGGCAGGGTGACCTGCACGCTGGACGCGGACACCTTGTCGGCGTCATAGACCAGCGTGCCATCGACCTGGCCGAAGTTGATGCTCGGGTTGGAGTAGCCGAAATGGTTCCAGCTGGCCAGCAAGTTGGTGTGGCCGGGGTCGAGCTTGTAGGTCACCGGCGCGGCGAAGGCGGAGCCGGCGAAGGCGAACAGGGCGGCAACGAGCAGGGTCTTGCGCATGGGGAGTCTCCGGGTGGTGGGGTATCAGAGGATGCGCGCGGCTTCGTCGAAGCCCAGGCGCGGGGAACGCGGGAAAATGCTGGCCGGGTCGCCATGGCCCAGGTTGACCAGGATGTCCGACTTGATGGCCGTGCCGGCGAAGAAGGCCTCGTCGACCTTGGCGGCGTTGAAGCCCGTCATCGGGCCGGCATCCAGGCCCAGCGCGCGCGCGGCGATGATCAGATAGGCCGCCTGCAGGCTGGCGTTGCGCAGGGCCGGCTTGGACCGGTTCTCTCGCGGACCCTCGAACCAGGCCTTGGCGTCGGTATGCGGGAACAGGAACGGCAGCTTCTCGTGGAAGTCCTCGTCGCGGCCGATGATCACGGTCACCGGCGCCGCCATGGTCTTGGCGTAGTTGCCTTCGTCCAGCGCCGGACCCAGCTTGGCCTTGGCCTCGGCCGACTTCACGAACACGAAGCGCGCCGGCGTGGTGTTGGCCTGGGTGGGGCCGAACTTCAGCAGGTCGTACAGCTGGCGCAGCGTGTCGTCGCTGACCTCGCCGGTGAAGGCGTTGTAGGTGCGGGCGGTGCGGAACAACTGGTCGAGCGAAGCGGCGTCGAGAGGCTGGGACATGGGTTACCTGTCGCAAGGAGGGAAACAGCCGCGGCGGCCGGGCCGGCGGCGCGAAACGGCAGTGTAGAGTGTCCTGACTATGGCAACATCCAATCGCCCCGGAACGGATTGTTTTAACCAGTGGAACAGGCAGCCCCCGTCCAAACCGACTCCCCGGGCCTGTGCACGTTGACCGACGGCCACGCCGGCAACGTCCGCCAGGCGCAGGCGTTGGCGCGTGCGCTGGGCGGCGGGGCGCGCGAGCTGGTACTGGCACCCCGTGCGCCATGGCGCTGGGTCGCGCCCCGCCTGCTGCCGGGCGCAGCGCATGCGTTCGGTACGGCGTTCCATACGTTGCAGATGCGGCCGCCAAGGCTGGCGATCGGCTGCGGCCGGCAGGCGGCGCTGGCCACCCGCCTGCTGCGCGCGCGCGGCAGCCGCGCCATCCAGATCCTCGATCCGCGCATCGATCCCTCGCACTGGGACCTGGTCGTTGCACCGGAGCACGACGGCCTCACCGGGCCGAACGTCCTGACCCTGCTGGGCAGCCTGAACCCGGTCGACGACGCCTGGCTGGCGGACGCGCGCGCCGCGTTTCCCTCCTTCGCCGCCCTGCCCTCGCCGCGCATGGCGGTACTGCTGGGCGGCGACAGCGCGCACTACCGTTTCGACACCGCGGCCTTGGGGCGACTGGCGAGCCGGCTGGATGCCGCAGCGAGCACACACAGCCTGATGCTCACCACGTCGCGGCGCACGCCGCCCGGCGTGGTCGATGCGGTGCGCCGGCGATGGTCGGCACGCGCGGACACCGTGCTCTGGTGCGGCACCGCCGATGGCCCGAATCCGTATGCAGGCCTGTTGGCCTGGGCGGACCGCATCGTCTGCACGCCGGAATCGGTCAACATGCTGTCGGAGGCCTGTGCCACCCGCGTACCCGTGCAGGTGTTCGAACCCCACCGTGTCGGCGGGCGCCCCCGCCGCTTCATCGATGCGCTGCTGCGGCGCGGTCGCATCCGCGACTTCGCCGACGCGCCGACGGCGTTCGATGGCGAACCCCTGCGCGAGACCGCGCGCATCGCCGCCGAAGTACGCGCGCGCCTGGACCTTCCTGACCACTAGCAACGGGCGCCCCCGCAAGGCTGCGAAACGCTCGCAACGCCTCGAAACGCTCGTGTGTAGGAGCGGGCCATGCCCGCGATGCTTTTGCTCTGGATGCCGAATCAAGAGCATCGCGGGCATGGCCCGCTCCTACACACGGGGGATGACAGCGAGCCGCACCCACCCGCGCCTAGGGTGGATCGAACGCAAGCCCGTGCGCGGCGGTCGCCCGCATCACCACGGCGCGCGCCGTCGCCAGCGTCGCGTTCTCCACCACCAGCCGCGGACGCCGGTCCAGCGTGCAGGCCAGTCCTTCGGCGACGAAGGTCGCGTGGACCGCATCCAGCGCGTCCGCTTCCTCCGCGGTCAGTGCGCCTTCGGCCGCCAGCGCGGCGATCAGGCCCGGCGTGGCGCGCGGCTGCAGCAGCGCCGGCTGCGCCAGCGCGTCGCGCAGCACCAGGTACTGCAACAGGAACTCCAGGTCGACCAGGCCACCCGCGCCCTGCTTCAGGTCGAAGCGTGCGACATCGCTGCGATCGAGCTCGGTGCGCATGCGGGCCCGCATCGTCACCACCTCGTCGCGCAACACGCCGCCCTGGCGCGGACGCGCCAGCGTCGCCGTGCGGATGTCCTCGAACGCCTGCAGCAGCGTGGCGTCGCCGGCCACGCCGCGCGCGCGCACCAGCGCCTGGTGTTCCCACGTCCACGCGCGCTCGCGCTGGTATTCGTTGAAGCTGGTCAGCGACGAGACCAACAGCCCCTTGGCGCCATCCGGGCGCAGGCGCACGTCCACGTCGTACAGCCGGCCCGCCGCGGTCACCGCGCCGAGCAATGCGACGATCTTCTGCGCCAGCCGCGCATACCAGCGACCGGCCTCCATCGGGCGCGCGCCGTCGGACTCCGACCCGGCCGGCGCGTCGAACAGGAACACCAGGTCCAGGTCCGAACCGAACCCCAGCTCCTCGCCGCCCAGGCTGCCGTAGCCGACCACGGCAAAGCGGCCCGCCGCCACGACGCCATGCGCGGCGGCCACGTCGCGCAGGGCGATCCGCAGCACGACGCGGACCACTTCGTCGGCCAGCCAGGCCAGCTGGCGCACGCTGTCGCGCGCGGCCTGGCGACCGTCGAGCGCGGCCAGGGCCACGCGGAAGCTCAACGCCAGCCTGCGCTCGTTCAGTACCCGCAGGCAGCTCTCCGGATCGTCTTCGAGCAACGCCGCTTCGCATTCGCTGCGCAGTTCGTCGCGGTCGGGCATCGGACCGGACACGCGCGTGTCCAGCAGTTCGTCCAGCAGCAGCGGATAGTGCGCCAGCCGCTCGGACAGCAGCGCACTGCGCGCCAGCACGTCGACCAGCCGGCCCAGCGCACTGGGTTGCTCGTCCAGCAGTGCCAGATAGCTGGCGCGGCGCAGGATCGCCTGCAGCAGCGACAGCACGCGCCGCAGCGCGGCATCGGGCCGGGTGGACCCTGCGCACGCCTGGAGCAGCGCCGGCACCACGCGGTCCAGCCGTGCGCGCGAGGCATCGGACAAGGCGCGCACGCCGCTGAAATGCGCGAACTCGCGCAACGCGCCGTCGGCCCCGGCCGCGTCGGCGAAACCCGACGCGGCCAGCGTCTGCGCATCGCCCCCTTCCGGCAGCGCGCGCCAGTAGAGCGCCAGCGCATCCGGCGCCGCATTGCGCTGGCGCGGCGCCAGCAGCTCGGCGAACTCGGCCGACACGCGCGCCCGCTGCACGTCCAGCATCGCACGCAGGCTGTCCCAGTCCGGTTGGCCGAGGCCGCGCGCGATGCGGTGGCGATCCAGCGGATCGTCCGGCAAGGCATGCGTCTGCGCGTCGCGCAACATCTGCAGGCGGTTCTCCAGGCGCCGCAGGAAGCGGTAGGCCTGCGCCAGGGCCTCACCCTCTTCCGCCGACACCTGGCGTGCGGCGACCAGCGCCGGCAGCGCCACGCGCAGCCGGCGTTCGCGCAGCGCGGGTTCGCGGCCACCGCGGATCAGCTGCAGGGCCTGCACCAGGAATTCGATCTCGCGGATGCCGCCCGGGCCACGCTTGATGTCGTCGGCCAGCTCGCGGCGCGCGACCTCGGCGGCGATGGCCGCCTTCATCTCGCGCAGGCCGTCCAGTGCGGTGTAATCCAGATAGCGCCGGTAGACGAACGGCCGCAGCGACTCCAGCCACTGTTCGCCCGCGTCGATGTCGCCGGCCACGGCGCGCGCCTTCAGCCAGGCATAGCGCTCCCAGTCGCGCCCTTCGCGCTGGAAGTACTGGTCCATGCCCGCGAACGACAACGCCACCCGTCCGGCATTGCCGAACGGCCGCAGGCGCAGGTCGACACGGTGGCAGAAGCCATCGACGGTCGGCTCGTCCAGCAGCTTCGCCAGCCGCTGGCCCAGCCGCATGAAGTAGTCCTCGGCCGCCAGCGAACGCGCGCCGTCCGACTCGCCGCCCTGCGGATACGCGTAGACCAGGTCGATGTCGGAGGAGAAGTTCAGCTCGCCACCGCCCAGCTTGCCCAGGCCGAACACCACCAGGCGCTGCGCACTGCCGTCGGGCGCACGCACCACGCCGTGGCGCTGCGCGAATTCGGTCTCGAGCGCTTCCAGCGCAGTCTGCAGGCAGACCTCGGCCAGGCGCGTGGTGCCGGCCAGCGTGTCGTCCACCGTGTCCAGGCCCAGCACGTCGCGCCAGACCAGCCGGGTGGACTCGGCGGCACGGTAACGGCGGAGCAGTTCGGGCCATTGCGCGGCGTTGTCCAGCACGAGCGCGGGCACGGGCCAGGGCTCGGCGCCGTCGTCGTGCAGCAAGGCGGTCAGCAGGCCGGGCTGGCGGCGCAGGGTTTCCAGGGCGAAATCGCTGGCGGCGATCACGCGCGATACGCGTTCGGCGTTGCGCGCATCGGCAAGCAGCGCATCGCCGTCGGACGAGGATGCGCGCAGACGGACAAGGCCGCGTTCGATCAGTGCCGCGTGTTCGGCGTCCAGGGACAGGGTCACATCGTTCATGGCGACCGATTGTGGCATGCCGCCAAACGGGCGGTAGAAACGACGACAGTCGCGACCGCGCCCCGACACATCTTCTCTGTTCATGGCGAACAGCGCGTCCGACGGGCGAACGATGGGCTCTTTCGAGCAGTGGGCCGTGCGGTCGCGACTCACCTCGCCCCGACGGCACGCGGAATCAGGCCGCCTGCGACAAATCCGGCAATGCGGCCTGGTGCTGCAGCGACAATCCGAACTGCTCGGCCATGTGCTTCAGCAATACCGGCTTCACCGGGTCCATGCCGGTGGGGCCGCCGAGGTCGGCCAGCGAAACCACCTGCAGGCCCTGGTAGCCGCAGGGATTGATGCGGTGGAACGGCTCCAGGTCCATGGCGATGTTGAAGGCCAGACCGTGGAAGGTGCAGCCACGGCGCACGCGGATGCCGAGCGCGCCGATCTTCGCGCCGGCCACGTAGACGCCGGGCGCGCCGTCCTTGCGTTCGGCGTGGATGTTCCATTCGGCCAGCGTGTCGATCATCGCCTGTTCGATCCTGCACACGTAGTCGCGCACGCCCACCTTCAGGCGCTTCAGGTCGAACAGCGGGTACGCCACGATCTGGCCCGGGCCGTGGTAGGTCACCTGGCCGCCGCGGTCGACGTGCACCACCGGAATATCGCCCGGCGCGAGCACGTGCTCGTCCTTGCCGGCCTGGCCGAGGGTGAACACCGGATCGTGCTCGACCAGCCACAGCTCGTCCACGGTGGCGTCGGTGCGCGCGTCGGTGAAGCGCTGCATCGCGCGCCACACCGGCTCGTACGGCTGGCGGCCCAGCTCGCGGACGATGCAGGGCGCGCTCACAGCGTCCACTTCACTTCCGGGTGATCGCGCAGCGACTGGTGGGCGGCGTCGTACTGGGCACGGTCTTCCGCGCGGAAGCGGATGCGCACCGACACGTACTTGCCGTTGGCCGAGTGCTTCCAGGTGATGTCCTCGTGCAGGACCTCGACGCCGGCCGATTCCAGCAGGCGCGGCAGTTCGGTTTCCAGCCCGGTGCCGGCGGTGCCCATCGCGCTGAGCTCGAAGGTGCCGGGGAACTGGAAGCCGTGTTCGGGGTTGTCGGATTTGATTTCCATGCGGGAATTATTGGGACGCGGGGGGCGAAAGCCAAGCCGTGGTCCGGAAACGCGAAGGGCCGCCCTGGGGCGGCCCTCCGGCGGACGCGGGCGCGGCTCAGCGCGCCAGCTGCACCAGGCTGGACGAGACCCAGCCCTTGTTGCCCAGTTCGTCCTCGACCTCCCACATGACGCCTTCCTTGTTGCCGGTGGGATACAGCAACATGCCCGGGTCGAGGTCGCGCACCGCCTTGCCGGTGCCCTTGGCGTTGGCGAACAGGCGGCCCGGCCGGGTCATTTCCACCGCCTGCTGGGCGTTGGAGGCCGAGGCATTGGCGGACACGCCGCCCAGCTGGCCGACCAGGTCGGTGTAGGCCTGCAGGTAGGCCAGCGTGATCACCTGGCCGATCTCGGTGTTGGCGTAGCCGCTGGCACCGCCGCCGCCCCAGTGGCTGCCGGTGAACAGGCTGCCGCCCGCGCCCCAGCCGATATCGGTCTTCTTGGCGCTGCCTTCGGCCATGGCGACCTGTTCGGACGAGCGCACGTCGGTGACGGTCAGCACGACGTCGGCGGTCTTCTTCTTGAAATCCAGGCCGCCGACCACGCGACCGACGTTGCCGCCCACCAGCCCGCCCAACAGGCCGCTGATGGCGTTGCCGCCGGCGTTGCTGTTGTGCGAGATCAGATCGGGCACCAGCACGTAATCGGCCGCGCGGATCTGGCCCTTGCCGATGTTGGAACGGTTGCGCAGCTCGCCGCTGGCCGCCAGGTCGCGCTCGGCCATCGCCGCCCCCATGCCCACGCCGCGGTCGACGAGGGTGAAGCAGCGCGACTTGTTGACGAAGACCTTGATCAGCTTGGACGGTGCCGGCAACTGCTGGCCGCTCCACCAGTTCACGCCGTCCTCCGGCTCGATCACCGAGATCGTGCCCAGCGGCTTGGCGCAGGTCGGGATTTCGGCCATCTGCTGCTTGCGCTGGTCCTGCGCGCTCTGGCGCTGGGCGAAGGCAGGCGCCGTGGCGGTGGCCATCAGCAAGCAGGCCGTCGCCAGTACCGTGTGTCGTGTTCCCCTGTTCACTCGTGCATCTCCTTGGATAGTGGTGATCCGCATGGGCGGGCATTCCGTGGTGTGGGCGACCGACGCCACCCGCGTCGTGTCCCCGCCACCGATGATAGGCGATGATCGCCGTCCCTCCCGCTAGGCACGCAAAGAGTGAGATGCGACGGCCATGCGCGGCCAGGCCGCACCGGCGAGCGTTCAGGTGATAATCCCGCCCCTGCCCTTCGAGTCCACCCGTGGCCTACCTGCTCATCAGCGTCGCCTGCAGCGTGCTGGTCTCCGTGCTGCTCAAGCTGATGCAGCGGCGCGGCATCGACACCGCGCAGGGCATCACCTGGAACTATCTGGCCGCCTCGCTGCTGTGCTTGGGCCTGCTGGACCCGCCGCTGGCGGCGCTCGGCCACGCAGGCACGCCCTGGGCCGAACTGACGCTGCTGGCGCTGCTGCTGCCCGGCATCTTCCTGGCGCTGTCGGCCTCGGTGCGCGCCGCCGGCATCGTGCGCACCGACATCGCGCAGCGCATGTCGCTGGTGCTGTCGCTGCTGGCGGCGTTCCTGTGGTTCGGCGAACAGGCGAACGCGCTGCGCATCGCCGGTCTGGTGCTTGGCATCATCGCGATCGCCTGCCTGGTGGCGCGGCCGGAGCGCGGCCGGCGTGGCGACGGCTGGCAGGCCTGGGCCCTGCCGCTGCTGGTGCTGGTGGGCTACGCCAGCGTGGACGTGCTGCTCAAGAGGCTTGCCGCAGCAGGCGCGCCATTCGCCGCCTCGCTGCAGGTGGCGTTCGTGGCCGCCTTCGCCGTCATGCTGCTCACGCAGGGGTTGCGCCTGTGGCGCTCGCGGAGGCCGCCGACCCGCGCCGCATTCGCTGGCGGCCTGCTGCTGGGCGCATTGAACTTCGCCAACATCCTGTTCTACGTGAAGGCCCACCGCGCGCTGCCGGATCATCCGGCCGTGGTGTTTTCCATGATGAACATCGGCGTGGTGGTGCTGGGCACGCTGGTGGGCGTGTCCGGTTTCGGCGAACGGCTCAGCCGTCTCAACCTGCTGGCCATCCCTTTGGCGGTCATCGCCATCGGCCTGATCGCCGCCGGCATCGGCTGACGCGCGAAGCGAAGAAGCCGGCATGCGCCGGCTTCTTCATCATCGCGGGGTGGAACGGATCACTCCGATTCCCACCACATCCAGAACGCATCCCACAGGCGCTTGAAGAAGCCCGCCTCTTCCACCGGCGTGATCGCCACCAGGGGCGACTCGGCGACGACCTTGCCGTCCAGCGAAACCTTCACCGTGCCGATGGCCTGGCCGGCGGCGATGGGTGCCACCAGCGTCTTCGGCACGTCCATCGTCGGCTTCAGGTCGTCGTAACGCCCGCGCGGCACGCTGACCAGCATCGGCTGCGCGACGCCCAGCTGGACTTCCTTGGCCTTGCCCTTCCACACGCGCTGGGTGGCAACGGCCTTGCCCGGCTCGTACAGGCGGTGCGTCTCGTAGAAGCGGAAGCCCCAGTTGAGCAACGCCAGGCTGTCGTCGGCCCGCTGCTTCTCGGAGGTGGACCCCATGACCACCGCGATCAGGCGCTGGTCGCCGCGCTTGGCCGAGCTCATCAGGCAGTAGCCCGCGGCGGAATGGTGGCCGGTCTTGATGCCGTCCACGCTGGCATCGCGCCACAACAGCAGGTTGCGGTTGGGCTGGGTGATGGTGCCGACCGTGAATTCCTTGATCTTGTTGTACGCGTACTGCTCGGGATAGTCGCGGATGAAGGCCCGGCCCAGCAGCGCCAGGTCGTACGCCGTGGAATAGTGCTCCGGCGCGGACAGGCCGTGCGCGTTGACGAAGTGCGAGCCCTTCATGCCGATCTGCGCGGCATAGTTGTTCATCAGCGACGCGAAGGCTTCCTGGCTGCCGGCGGCATGTTCGGCCAGCGCGATGGCCGCGTCGTTGCCCGACTGCACGGCCATGCCCTTTTCCATGTCGATCAGCGGCGCGGTCTTGTTGACGGCGAAGCCGCTGTAGCTGCCGTCGGTGCCGGCGCCGCCCTCGCGCCAGGCGCGCTCGCTCATCATCACCTGGTCGTCGGGCTTGATCTTGCCGTTCTTCTGCTCGGCCGCCAGCACGTACGAGGTCATGACCTTGGTGATGCTGGCCGGCTCGACGCGCTCGTTGTAGTTTTCGCCCGCCAGCACCTGCCCGGTGATGTAGTCCATAAGCACCCAGGCGGTGGCGGTGGGCTTGGGCGGCGGCGGGATCTCGACGGCGGGGGTGGCCGGCGCGGCGGGCGCGGGTGCCGGCACGGGGGTCTGGGCAATGGCCAGCCCCATGGCGGTGGTCGCGAGCGCGGCAAGGACGAAACGGAACTTCATCGGCGGAAAACTCCTGGCGAGGCCGTGGGCCTGACGGTTCAAGGCGGATATTGTAGGGAGGCCGGCCGTGGCTGGGGTCGGAAAGTCGTAAAAAAGCCCGGAATATGCCGCGATCGGCTCAATCCCGGACGATCTGCGGGCGGCCGAAGCCCAGGCTGGCGATCCTGCCGGCCAACGCTTCCGCCGAGGCCGCATCGGTCGCGCCCACCCGCAGGCGCCACAGCGGGCGCGCCGCGCCGGGCACGTCGCTGAGGCGTGCATCGGCGATGCCCGCGGCGAGCAGCCGCGCGAGTGCGCGATCGGCATTGTCGCGGCTGGAGAAGCTGGCGACCTGCAGTTGCAAGGCCGGGGACAGAGGCATGGATGCCGCGCGCGGCGCGGCCTCCGGCACCGGCGTGGCCACTACCGGCAGCACCGCACTGGCGGTGGCCGTCGCCGCGGGCGTTGCCGGCCGGCCCGATGCCACGCGCACGCCGTTGGCCTTCATCCAGGCCTCGAACCCCTCCGCGCTGGGTGCATCGCCCGCCTTGGCCGGCACGTGGTAGCGCGCCGCGTCCTTCGGCAACGCGCCGACCAGCTGGTCCATCGCCGACGGGGCGGCGGGTGCGGGCGCGGGGGCCGGCGCCGCCGCCAGGGACGTGCCATCGGGGGTCAGCGCACGCACTTCCACCCGGCCGGTGCCGCGCTGGGTGATGCCCAGCTTCACCGCGGCGGCGTAGCTGAGGTCGATCACGCGCCCCTCGTGGAAGGGACCGCGGTCGTTCACCCGCACCACCACCGACTTGCCGTTGTCCAGGTTGGTGACCCGCGCGAAGCTGGGCAGCGGGAGCGACTTGTGCGCCGCGCTGTAGGCGTACATGTCGTACACCTCCTGGTTGGACGTGCGGCGGCCATGGAACTTGTTGCCGTAGTACGACGCGGTGCCCTGCTCGACAAAGCCGTCGACGCGGTCGAGCACGCGGTACTGCTTGCCCAGCACCGAATACGGCGACTTGTTGCCCACGCGCGAGCGCGGCTCGGCGGTGACCAGGGGCTCGCGGATGCAGTCCAGGTCCGGCAGGTGGTCGGGCGTGCTGTCCGACACGCCGGGCTTGTACAGGCCGCCGGCGGTGTAATGGCCGCGCGTGGCCGGATCTTCCTGTGCCGGCGCGTAGCGCGAGCAGTCCTTGCCGGCTGCGACGCCGGAGGATGCGGCCGGTGCAGAGACGGAGCCGCCGGCCGATGACGGCGGGGACTTCTTAGGCGCCGTGCTGCACCCGGCCAGGGCAAGGGCCAGCATCGGCAGCGCCAGCCACCTCATGCCGGCGGGATCTCGCGGCCGGCGATGGCCTGCGACAGTTGATGCACCGCCATCGCGTACATCTTCGAATTGTTGTAGCGGGTGATGGCGTAGTAGTTCTGGAAGCCCAGCCAGTACTGCGTGCCGTCGGCGCCATCCAGCTGCACCAGGGTGGCGGTGGCGTCGGGCGCCACCGGCTCGAGCGGGCGATAGCCCTTCTCGGCCAGCTGCGCCAGCGTGTAGTCGGGCGTCCACGTTTCCGGATTGAACTCGGCGAACCCGTCCTGCAGCTGCGCGCGCGCCACCACCGGGCCGCCCGGCACCCAGCCGCCACGCTCGCCGCCCTTCTTGCGGAAGTAGTTGGCGATCGAGGCGAAGATGTCCGGGTAGGTGGCGAACAGGTCGCGGCGGCCATCGCCGTTGCCGTCGACCGCGAACTCGCGGTAACTCGACGGCATGAACTGGCCCAGCCCCATCGCGCCGGCGTAGCTGCCGGTCAGGGTGGTGATGTCGAGCCGTTCCTCGCGACCCAGCGCGAACAACTGCGCCAGCTCGTCGCGGAAGAACTGCTCGCGGCGGTATTCGTAGGCGGCGCGCTCGGGATTGCCGCTGCGCGGATAGCGGAAGGCCAGCGTATACAGCGCATCCAGCACCTTGTGCCGGCCGGTGAAGCCGCCGTAGTTGGTCTCCACGCCGATGATCGAGACGATCACTTCGGCGGGCACGCCGTACTGCTGCTCGACGCGGGCGAGTTCATCGCGGTGCTCGGCGATGAACCTGCGGCCGCCGTCGATGCGCGCCTGGGTGAGGAAGCCCACGCGGTACTCGCTCCACGGCTTCACCCGCTCGGCGGGGCGCGACATCGCCGCCACCACGCTGTCCAGGAACTGCGCCTTGGCCAGCGTCGCCTCGATCTCGGCCGGGGCGATGCCGTATTTGGCCGCGGTGTCGCGCACGAACTGCGCGCGCGCCGTGGGGAAGTCGACCGGCGCCAGCGCCTCGGGCGGCACGTCGGCGACACGCTCCACCGAGGTCTCGGCGGGCGTCGTGGTTGCAGCGGCGGGAGGAGTCGCCGAGGAAGCCGGCGGCGGCGGTTGCGGAGTGGCGCAGGACGCAAGGGCCAGCGCCAGCAGACAGGGAAGTACGCGTCGCATCATCGGCGCGAGGGTAGCACGCAGGGTGCGGGAAATCGTGAACGGCCGGTGGTGGCGAGGAGCGAGGAACGAGTGGCGAGGAACGAGGAACGAGTGGAGGGGAACGAGCAACGAGTCGAAGCGGCCCGCACTCGTTTCTCGTTGCTCGCACTACCTACTCGTTCCTGCCACTCAATACCCGTGCACCGGCCGATGCGCGCGCACCGCCATCACCAGGCCCAGGCCCGCCAGCAGCGACACCGCGGAAGTGCCGCCGTAGCTGAGCAGCGGCATGGGCACGCCCACCACGGGCAGCAGGCCGGACACCATGCCGCCGTTGACGATCACGTAGACGAACAGCGCCATGCCCAGCGTGCCGGCGAGCAGGCGCGAGTAGGTATCGCGCGCATCCATCGCGATCCACAGGCAGCGGCCCACCACGAACAGGTACAGCAGCAGCACCAGGGCCACGCCCACCCAGCCGAATTCCTCCGACAGCACCGAGAAGATGAAGTCGGTGGTGTGTTCGGGCAGGTAATCCAGGTGCGACTGCGAGCCCTGCCCCCAGCCCTTGCCGGTCCAGCCACCGCCGCCGATGGCGATCTTCGACTGCAGGATGTTCCATCCCGCGCCGAGCGGATCGTTCTCCGGGTCGCGGAAGGTCAGGATGCGGTTCTGCTGGTATTCGCGCAGGAACGAGAACCACGAGATCGGCGCGAACATCACCAGCCCCACCGCGGTGCCGCCGAGCACGCCGGCGGTGATGAACCACCACCACGACAGGCCCGCCAGGTACAGGCCGAACACGCCGCTGGCCGCCACCAGCATGGCGGTACCGAAATCCGGCTGCAGCAGGATCAGCCCGGTCGGCAGGCCGATCAGCAGCGCCGACACGAAGGTCGTGCGCCAGCCCGGTGGCAGCGGCTCGCGGTGCAGGTACCAGGCCAGCATCATCGGCAGCGCGATCTTCAGCAGCTCCGAGGGCTGCAGGTAGAAGAACTTCAGGTCGATCCAGTGCGCGCCGTGCTTGCCGGTGCCGATGAACAGCACCAGCACCAGCGGAACCAGCGCCACCGCGAACACGCCCGGCGTCCAGGCCCGCAGGCGCACCGGGGTGACCCGCGACAGCGCCCACATCGCCACCAGCCCCACGCCGAAGCGCACGCCCTGCGCCAGCACCAGGCGCGTACCCAGCGCTTCGCCGCCGGCGCTGTACAGCACGGCCAGCCCGATCGCCATCAGGGCCACCAGCGCACCCAGCAACGGCCAGTCCAGCGTGCGCAGCAGATGGCGCAGCAGGTCGATGGCCCAGCGCAGCAGGTCGGTCATCGACGCGCCTCCTGCAATGCGGGTGCGCGCGCAGGTCCTTCACCTGCCGGCAGAGAACGGCCCGGATGCGTGGGCGGCGCCACGGCCGGGGCCGCTGTCGTCGCCGGCGGTGCGGCGGCGGGGGCCCCTTGCTCCTCTTCCTTCTCCGGCATCTTCCCCAGCAGGTACGCATCGAAGATCTTGCGCGCCATCGGCCCGGCGGTGCTGCCACCGTAGCCGCCGCCTTCCACCGCGATGGCGATGGCGATGGTCGGGTTGTCCGCCGGGGCGAAGCCGACGAACAGCGAACGGTGGCGCAGATGCATGGGCAGGCTGCGCGGATCGACCGCGGCCGTGCCGCGCCGGCTGATCACCTGCGCGGTGCCGGTCTTGCCCGCCATCGGGTAAGGCGCCCCCAGCGCCACGCGCCAGCCGGTGCCGCCCGGCCGCATGGTGTCCTGCATGCCCTGACGCACCACCTCGACATTGGCCGGATTGGGGCTGATGGGAACCGGAGGCGGCTGCGGCACCGGCTCCCACGGGCGATCGAAGCCCACGCGCGTCTGCGCCACCAGGTGCGGCCGGCGCAACTGCCCGTCGGCCAGGCCGGCCGTGGCGCGTACCAGCTGCAGCGGCGTGACCTTCCAGTCGCCCTGGCCGATGGCGACGTTGACGGTGTCGCCGGGGTACCAGCGTTCCCTGCGCGCCTTCAGCTTGGCCTGCGGCGAGGGCAGGATGCCGCCGATCTCCCCGCGCAGGTCGATCCCCGTGGGCTGGCCGAAACCGTAGTGCTCCATGTATTCGTCGAACTGGGCGATGCCCAGGTCCAGCGCCAAGCGGTAGTAATAGGTGTTCACCGACTGCGAGATCGACTTGCGCAGGTCGGTCACGCCGTGGCCGCGCCGGCTGGCATCGCCCCAGCCGCGGCTGGTGCCGGGCAGGTAGAACATGCCGGTGGACACCACCGTGTCCTCGGGCCTGCGCTTGCCGCTGTCCAGGCCGGCCAGCGCGATCAGCGGCTTCAGCGTCGACCCCGGCGCCACGCCGCCCAGCACCAGCCGGTTGAACTGCGGCCGCGAGGGGTTCTCGTTGAGGATCCGGAAATCCTTGCTGGAGATGCCGTTGACGAACAGGTTGGGGTCGTAGCTGGGCAGGCTGACCATGGCCAGGATTTCGCCGGTGCGCGGATCCACCGCGATCGCCGAGCCCTCCAGCTCGCCGAAGGCGTCGACGATGGCCTGCTGCAGGGTGGCGTCCACGCTCAGCCGCAGGTCGGTGCCGGCCTGGGCGGGCACCCGGCCGACCACGCGCAGCGCGCGCCCTTCCACGTTGGTCTCGACCTTCTCGTAACCGATCTTCCCGCGCAGCTGTTCGTCGTAGTAGCGCTCCAGCCCGGTCTTGCCGATGTGGGTCAGCGCGCTGTTGATCTCGCCCAGCTGCTCCAGGTCCTTTTCGTCCACGCGGCCCACGTAGCCGACGATGTGCGCGAACAGATCGCCATAGGGATAGCGCCGGGTCAGGTAGGGCACCAGCTCCACGCCCGGGTAGCGCCAGCGGTCCACCGCGAAGCGCGCCATCTCCTCCTCGGACACGCGCAGCTTCAGCGTGATCGGGCGGAAGCCGCGCGAGGTCTTGCGCGTGGCCTCGAAGCGTTCGATGTCCTCGGGCGAGAGCGCGATGATCCGGCCCAGGTCGGCGACCAGCTTCGCCGGGTCCTTCACCTTGTCGGGCGTGACGTCCAGCCGGAACGCGGGCACGTTCTCCGCCAGCAGCCTGCCGTTGCGGTCGTAGATGGTGCCGCGGCCGGGCACCACCGGGCGTGGCCGGATGCGGTTGGCTTCCGAGCGCGTGGCGTAATCGTCGTGGTCGATCACCTGCAGCTTGAAGTACCAGGCCGCCAGCGCGACCAGGCAGGCGCCGACCACGGCGAAACCGATCACCGCGCGGCGACGGAACTGGTCCGCCTCGGCATGCGGATTCTTGCCGCGCCGGCGCAGGCCCGCCATCGCTCAGCCCCGCTTGCGGCGGCCGAGCCGCAGCGCATCCATCAGCACGAACAGCGGCGGCCAGAACAGCATGCCCAGCACCGGCGCCCACCAGTACGGCCAGGGCAGCGTCGGCTCGCCCAGCGCCAGATGCACCACCGTGGTCACGATGCGGTCGTTGAGCAGCAGGCCGCCGATGGCCAGCGCCTGCTGCGAGACCGGAAAGAAACGCAGGCGCGCCCGGAAGCGCTGCACGATGAAGGCCATGATCAGCAGCCGCAGGGCCTGTTCGCCCAGCAGCGTCCCGAACATCAGGTCCGCCATCAGCCCCACGATCACCGCCAGGCCCAGCCCGGCGTTGTCCGGCGCCTCGATCACCCAGTACGCCAGCACCAGCGCCAGCCAGTACGGGCGCAGCGGCTGCAGCAGGTCGGGCAACGGGAACAGGCCCAGCAGCAGCGCGACGATGAAGCTGAGCGGCATCAGCCAGCCGGTGCGCGCACGGCTCATTGCCGGGACTCCTGCGGCGGGGTGTCGGGGCGTGGCGCAGCCGCGTCGGGCCCCTCTGCCTCAGGCGACCGAAGGGCGTCCGGGCGGGGAGAAGGGCTTTGCGTCGCGGGCGTGGGCGGCGGCGCCGCTCCCGTCCCCTCCGCGGCGGCAGCCGGCTGGGGCAGGAAGCGCGCCGGATCCGCCGGCGGCAGCGGCTGCGCCGGCGCGGACTTCAGCAGCAGCACGTCGCGACCGCGGTCCAGGCGTGCAGCGGGGGCGACGTCGCCGACCAGGAAGGCGTGGCTGTCGTCCGGCCGCAGCGCGGAGATCGTGCCCACCGGGAACCCCGCCGGGAAGCGCCCGCCCAGGCCCGAGGTCACCAGGACATCGCCGACCTGCACGCCGCTGTTGAGCGGTACGTCGGCCAGTTCCAGCAGGTCGCTGCGCCCGCGCCCATAGACGATCAGGCGCACGCCGTTGCGCGCCACCACCACGGGCACGGCGTGGTCGGGATCGGTGAGCAGCAGGACGGTGGCATGGGCAGGGGTGGTTTCGATGATCTGGCCCATCAGGCCCCCGGCATCGATCACCGCCTGCCCGACCGTGGCACCGGCGCGACTGCCCGCCTCCAGCACCAGCCGCTGGCGGCCCGGCGCCAGATCGATATCCAGGATGGGCGCAAGCTGCACGTCCAGGCCGCGCGCGGTCTTCACCCCCAGCAGGGCGCGGAGCTGGGCATTGTCCGCGGCCGCGGTCTGCAGGCGCGCCAGCCGCGCATTGGCCACCAGCATTTCGTTGCGCAGGCGCCGGTTCTCCTCGATCAGGCCGGCACGGGTGGCCGCATCATCCTGCACGCGCGTGGTCAGCCGTCCGGGCAGGCCGGCCAGCCACCACAGCGGCTGCGTCACCACGCTGGCCTGCGCGCGCACCTGCGAGAGCCAGCCGCCGCGATGATCCAGGATCACCAGGGCGATGGTCAGCGCCAGATAGGCCAGCAGCCGCAGGGTGCTGGCGACTTCGCCGGGACGGGAGGCAACGGGAGGGCCGGCGTAGGAGGGCACGTGCTAGGAACGAGTGGAGAGGAACGGAGAAACGAGTGGCGGGCACGGATGCGAGGAATGCCGGCCGGCCGGATGTGTCCGGGCCACCGCTTCTTCTCGTTTCTCGTTCCTATGCACTCGTTCCTTGCTTGATCATTCCGGCGCGAAGAACTCGTTGCCGTGCATGTCGACCAGCTCGAGCGCGCGGCCGCCCCCGCGGGCCACGCAGGTCAGCGGGTCGTCCGCCACCTGCACGTGCAGACCGGTCTCCTCGCTGATCAGGCGGTCCAGGTCGCGCAGCAGGGCGCCGCCGCCGGTCAGCACGATGCCGCGCTCGGCGACGTCCGCGCACAGCTCGGGCGGGGTCTGTTCCAGGGCCAGCTTGACCGCGCTGACGATGCCGGACAGCGGCTCGTGCAGGGCTTCCAGCACTTCGTTGGAGTTGATCTTGATCATCTTCGGCACGCCCTCGGCCAGGTTGCGGCCGGAGATCTCCATCTCCTGCACCTCGGCCTGCGGGTAGGCGCAGCCGATCTCCAGCTTGATGCGCTCGGCGGTGGCCTCGCCGATCAGCATGCCGTGGTTGCGGCGCACGTAGTTGGTGATGAACTCGTCGAAGCGGTCGCCGCCGATGCGGACGGACTGCGAGTAGACGATGCCGTTCAGCGAGATCACCGCCACCTCGGTGGTGCCGCCGCCGATGTCGATGACCATCGAACCGCGCGCCTCGGTCACCGGCATGCCGGCGCCGATCGCGGCCGCCATGGGCTCCTCGATCAGGTAGACGTCGCGCGCGCCGGCCTCCTCGGCCGATTCCTTGATCGCGCGGCGCTCGACCTGGGTGGAACCGGCCGGCACGCACACCAGCACGCGCGGGCTGGGGCGCAGGAAGCGCGACTTGTGCACCTTCTTAATGAAGTACTTCAGCATCGCCTCGGTGTAGGTGAAGTCGGCGATCACGCCGTCCTTCATCGGCCGGATGGTGGTGATGTGGCCCGGGGTGCGGCCCAGCATCTGCTTGGCCTCCGCGCCCACCGCCGCGACCGAACGCGAACCGCCGATGGCGCGGTCCTGGCGCACCGCCACCACCGAGGGCTCGTTCAGCACGATCCCCTGCCCGCGCACGTAGATCAGGGTATTGGCCGTGCCCAGGTCGATGGACAGGTCGTTGGAGAACATGCCGCGGAGCTTCTTGAACATCGGGGAACGGGTTCCTGCTGGGGGCGGATCGCCTTGAAATGGCGATTTTTTGGGCAAAAAACGAAGTCAGGTAGCCTAACAATCCGGCATGGTGCGGGCAAGGAAAAATCTCGTGAATCCCCGGGGAAAACCGCTGTCCGCGCCGCCCGTCCGCGCGCATGGCCCCGGCGGCCCCGCGGCCGGCATCGCCGGAACAAGGCTGGTCGGCACCGGTCCCAGCCGGTAACCTTCGCACCGGCGCGCCGGGAATGGGGCGCACGTCCCGATTTTCCTGCGGCCCGGGGCGGCCGCGCCCGCCTCCAGCCGAGTCTGCCGATGTCCGCACTGATCTGTGGTTCCCTTGCCTACGACACCATCATGGTGTTCCCGGACCAGTTCAAGAACCACATCCTGCCGGACAAGGTGCACATCCTGAACGTGTCGTTCCTGGTGCCGCGCATGCGCCGCGAGTTCGGCGGCTGCGCCGGCAACATCGCCTACAACCTCAAGCTGCTGGGCGGCGACCCGGTGCCGATGGCCACGGTGGGCCAGGATTTCGGCCCCTACCGCGAGCACTTCGTCGAGCAGGGCATCAACCTGTCCCAGGTGAAGGTGATCGACGAACTGTTCACCCCGCAGGCCTTCATCACCACCGACCACGACAACAACCAGATCACCGCCTTCCACCCGGGCGCGATGATGCGCAGCTACGAGAACCACGTGA
Organism: Pseudoxanthomonas sp. F37; assembly: GCF_022965755.1. Classification (NCBI taxonomy): domain Bacteria; kingdom Pseudomonadati; phylum Pseudomonadota; class Gammaproteobacteria; order Lysobacterales; family Lysobacteraceae; genus Pseudoxanthomonas; species Pseudoxanthomonas sp. F37. Next base: position 3,488,819 of record NZ_CP095187.1, read on the forward strand.
AGGACGTGCCCGGCGTCACCTTCGGCATCGTCAGCCCCGACGGGCGCGAGGGCATGTTGCAGAACGCGGCCGAGTTCGCCGAGGCGGGCATCCCCTTCATCTTCGACCCGGGCCAGGCCATGCCGCTGTTCAACGGCGAGGAGCTGCGCCACTTCATCGAACTGACCGACTACGTGACGGTCAACGACTACGAGTCGAACCTGCTGCAGGAGCGCACCGGCTGGAGCGAGGCCGACATCGTCAAGCGGGTGAAGGCCTACATCACCACGCGCGGCCCGCACGGCTCGCAGATCCACACGCCGGAGAAGACCTTCGACATCCCGCCGGCGCACGAGCGCCGCGTGACCGATCCCACCGGTTGCGGCGACGCCTTCCGCGCCGGCCTGATCTACGGCATCGAGAAGGGCTACGACTGGCTGACCATCGGCCGCATGGGCAACCTGATGGGCGCGCTGAAGGTCGAACATCCGGGCACGCAGAACCAGCGCTTCGATTTCGACGAGTTCAACGAGCAGTTCAAGCAGCAGTTCGGCTACGCGCTTTGAGCGGGTGGTGAGAATCGACGGCGACATCCTCGCCGGCCGCTGTTGGACGGGCGTACCCCGGTCCTCGTCGTGACGTAAGGTAGCCCCCGGGGACCGGGCCGGGAGGCGCCGCCCCGAGCAGTTGCAACGGGCAGGGGCAGCATGGTCGTGCAGCATCGGCAATCCACTCCGCAGGACGTGCGCGTGCCTGCCGCTGCGACCGCCCGCCGGCTCGTCCTGCAGGCCATGCTGGTGGCCGGCGTGGTGTTCCTGGCCAGCGGACTGGGCATCCTGACCCGTCCCGAAGCCCAACTGGCCACGTTCTGGCCCAGCAATGCCCTGCTGCTGGGCCTGTTCGCACGCCGCCCCGCCCTGGCCTCGCCGGTCGGCTGGGCCGCGGCTGCGCTGGGTTATGTCGCGGCGGACCTGCTGACGGGCACCTCGCTCCCCACCACGCTGCGGCTGACGGCCGCCAATCTGGCCGGCGTGCTGGCAGGCCACCTGGTGTTCCGGCACCTGCGCGAGGAAGACCGCCGCCTGCTGCACCCGCTGTCGATGCTGTGGGTCCTGGCGGCATCGGCCGCCGCGGCGGTCTGCGCCAGCCTGGTCGGCAGCCTGACCTCGCATGCGTTGATGCGGATGGGGTTCCTGGCCGCCAGCGGCTTCTGGTTCTCCGCCGAGCTGGTCAGTTACGTGACCCTGCTACCCGTGGTGCTGCTGGCGCCGTCGCCCGCCCGGGCCTTGCGCGAACTGCGGCACTGGCCGGGGCGCATCCGCCAGCGCCCCCTGCTGCCGGCGCCGCTGCTGGCGCTGGTGCTGGCGGCACTGCTGGGCGTGGCCATCGGCGGGCCGGGCGCCATCGCGTTCCCGGTACCGGCGCTGCTGTGGTGCGCACTGGCCTACCGGCTGTTCACCACCGCGGTGGTCACGGCACTGCTGTGCATGTGGACGCTGATCGCCATCGCCCACGGCATCATCGACCTGCAGCTGCCGGACCAGAGCGCGCATCCGGTGATTTCACTGCGCATCGGCATGGCGTTGCTGGCGGTGGCGCCGCTGACGGTGGCCAGCGTGAACGCCGCGCGCAACCACCTGCTGGCCACGCTCAACCATGCCGCCGACCACGACGCATTGACCGGCGTGCTCAACCGCAGCGCGTTCCTGCGCCGCGGCCGGCAGCGGATCGACCCGAGCCGCCGGGACGACGCCCCGGTCGCGGCGATGATGCTGGACCTGGACCACTTCAAGTCGGTCAACGACCGCCACGGCCACGCGGCCGGCGATGCCGTGCTGGCGGCGTTCGCGCAGCGCATGCGCACGCACCTGCGCGAGGACGGCCTGTTCGGCCGGTTCGGCGGAGAGGAATTCGCGGTGCTGCTGCCGGGCGTGGATGCCGAAGCCGCACTCGCCGTCGGCGAGCGGCTACGCCTGGTCGCCAGCGAACCCGTGCCGCTCGACGACGGCCGCACGCTGGAGGTGACCGTCAGCGTCGGCGTCGCGGTGTCGTCCCGCGGCGACCCGGGCCGTATCGAGGACCTGCTGCAGCAGGCCGACAACGCGCTCTATCGCGCCAAGGCGATGGGGCGGAACCGGGTCATCGCCTCGGCGTGAACCGGCCTGTCGCCTGGATCAGTCCCACCCCGGCATCTGGCTGCCATCCAGTCCGCCCGTCTCGAACACGGCCTTGCGCGTGCTGCCGTCCTTCACCGGGAATTCGATCTCCAGCACCCGGGTCTTGCGCGCCAGGCGCCAGAGCGCCTTGTGGTCGTCGATGAACATCGCGGTGGCCTCGTCCGTGTCGGGCCGGTTGGCCGACATCTTCCTGGCCGTACCGCCGTCGGCGACCACGCTGACGCTGCAGCGGCTGTAGCACGCCCTGGCGAAATCGCTGGCCTGCAGCACCAGGTAGCTGCTGCGCTTCCACTTGGGATGGTCGCGGAACACCAGCTGCACCGGCTTGGCGCCACTGCCGTCCACGTCCACCGGATCCTTGCTGAGGATCGCCGCCGAGCGCTGGGTGCCGCCATCGGCGGATACCTGCGAGTAGTCCCACAGCGATTCCATCCGGCGCTGCTCGCGCGCGGCCTCGGCCTTGGCCTTGACCTCCTGCAGCCCGGGCCCGATGCGCCTGGCGGCGGCGCTGTCCGGGTACTGGTCGAGCAGTGCGACGCCGTGGATGCGCGCCATGTCCCAGTCGTTGGAGGCCAGCGCGCTGTCGTACTTCTTCGCCACTTCGTCGGCCTGCTGCTCCATGGCGGCGGCCTGGGCGGCGGCCTGCGCCGCGCGTTCGGCCTCGCGGTCGCCACAGGCGGCGACGGCCAGGGCGCAGGCGACGGCCAGCAGAAGGGGCTTGATCGTGTGCTTCATCGGGATGTGCCTCTCTGGATCAACAGGGCGACTGCAGCCGCCACGTCGTCGGGTTTTTCCATGATGGACATATGGCCGCATCCATCCAGTGAAACCTGGATCGCCTGCGGCATCTGCCGGGCATACAGCGCCATCGCGCTGGGATCGATCACGCGGTCCTGCCGGCACCACAGCAGCAGCGCCGGCTGCCGGATCGAGGCGGCCATCTCGCCGGGCAGGAAGCGCTCCCCGCCGCGACCGATACGGTCCAGCACCTGCTGCTCGAACGGCGCCTGCGCGATGCGCCAGTCGATCACCGCCCGCGAAGCGGGCCAGGGGATGGCGGGCTGCACGCTGCGGTCGTGGAAGACGGTATCCAGGTAGCGCTGCAGCGAGGCCGCGTCGTCCACCGCGAAAGGATTCTTCCCCGCCAGCACTTCCCTGCCGAAACGGTTGTCGCGAAAGCGTACGCCGGCGGCATCGATCAGGCCCACGCGGGCGACCCGCTGCGGATGCCGGGCCGCCGCGACCGCAGCGATGCCGCCCCCCATCGAATGGCCCAGCAGGACGATGGGGCTGCCCTCGCGCCGGATGCGCTGCAGGAACTGCGCCAGGCGGTCGGCCTGCGCGCCGAAGCCATAGTCGGCGCCCTCGATGCGCTGGCTTTCGCCCCAGCCCGGCAGGTCGGGTATCACCAGCCGGTAGTGGCCGCCCAGCCGCTCGGCCAGCGGGTACCAGTTCTCCTTGCTGCCGGTGAAGCCGTGCACCATCACCACGGTGGGCGCCGCCGGATCGGCGGCCTCGCGCTGGTCGTAGGCCCAGCGATGGTCGCCCACCACCACGCGTTGCTCCGACAGGCCGATCCACCATCCATGCAGCGCCATGCCGGCGCGCACCGGCGCCATCGGCTGGCGCCAGATCCACGCGGCCATCGCGCAGACAAGCACGGCCGCCACCAGGGCGACCGTCCTTGCGCGGACCGGGCGGACCGCCACGCCTTACTGGCCCGCCGAGGCCTTGGCCAGCACGGCCTCGACCGAGCCGGTCGTGATGGGGTGGTAGCCGGGCCTGGCGCGGGCGAAGGTTTCCTGCGCGAAGGCCAGGCCGTCCGGCGTCTTCACCAGTTCCTCGTAGATCGGCATGATCAGCTTGCGGCGGCCGACGCGCTCGATGAACTTCGCGATCTCCGGCCGCGCGTCCACGTAGCCGCTGCGGATCGTCAGCGGATACCAGCGCATGGCGATCTCGCCATTGGCGGTGCCGGTGAAGTGGTAGGCGTCATCCAACTGCTTGATCTGTTCGACGGTCAGCTTGTCGCCCATGCCTTCGATGAAATGCACCCACTGCTGGGTGATCCAGGCATCGGTCAGCTGCGGATTGGGCAGCTGCCCGCTGCCCTGCCAGGCGATGCGCGCGGTGTCGGTGTTGGAGAAGCCGCGCGACTGCACCTGCGGCGCACCCGCCGGGATGCCCGGCGCGTAGATCCATTCCTGCAGCTCGGCATCGCTGACCAGGTTGGGATGCTTGTCGAACAGGTTCTTCTTCGCGTACGCCAGGAACTGCTCGGTGGTGATGCTCTGGAAGGCGAAGTGGTCGAAGTAACCGCGCAGGAAGGCGTCGAACTCCTGCCGGCCGAAGCGTTCCTCCAGCATCTGCAGGAACCACGCGCCCTTGTCGTAGGACACCGCGCTCAGCGCGTCGTCGGCATCCAGCCGGGTGCCCGGCTTCACCGCCAGGGCCTGGGTGGCCTCCGGCATGGTGGCGATTTCCTTCTTCAACGCGTTGCGCGCGATCGCGTACTCCATGCTGGACTGTTCCTTGCCATACAGGGATTCGACGATGCGGTTCTCCACGTAGCTGGTGAAGCCCTCATTGAGCCAGCCATGCTTGGCGCTGGAGAACGTCACCAGGTTGCCCGACCAGCTGTGCGCCAGCTCGTGCGCGATCAGCGAGACCAGCGTCTTGTCGCCGACGATCACGGTGGGCGTGATGAAGCTCAGGCGCGGGTTCTCCATGCCGCCATACGGGAACGACGGCGGCAGCACCAGCATGTCGTAACGGTCCCAGCGGTAGGGGCCGTACAGCTGCTCGGTGGTGGCGATCATCTTCTCGGTGTCTTCGAACTCCTGGGTGGCCTTGTCGACCATCGCCGGCTCGGCCCACACGCCGCTGCGCGCGGAGATCGGCTTGAACACCAGGTCGCCGGCGGCGATCGCCATCAGGTACGACGGGATCTTCTGCGGCATCTTGAAGCTGTATTCGCCGTCGCGCGCGGCGGCCGGGTCGTTGTCGGCGCTCATCAGCACCATCACGTCCGGGCGCGAGGTCACGTGCGCGCTGTAGGTGTAGCGCACCTGCGGCGTGTCCTGCAGCGGCACCCAGCTGCGCGCGTGGATCTGCTGCGACTGGCTGAACATGAAGGGCAGCTGCTTGCCTTCGGTCATCTCCGGCGTCAGCCACTGCAGGCCCGAGGCCTCGGGCGAACTGGTGTAGGTGACCCGCACCCTGGCGTTGCGCGCGGGCGTTTCGATGGTCAGCTTGCTGCCCAGCACCGGGTCCTTGGCGGCCAGCGCGTACTGCAGCGGCGACCAGGTGCCATTGGCCTCGCCTTCCACCTTGGAGATGGTCAGGTCGCGCGTGTCCAGCACCAGCTGGGTGGCGGCCTTGTCCTTCCAGTCCAGCGTGTAGGTGGCGGTGCCGCCGATGGTCCTGGCGTCGAAGTCGACGGCGATGTCCAGCGCCAGGTCGGCGATGGCGACCTTCTGCGGCTCGGCGTAGGAATGCTCGTCGTGGTCGACGACCTGTGCGGCGGCGGGTTGCTTGGGCGCGGCCACCGGGGTGGGTTCGGGTTCCTTGGAACACCCGGCCGCCAGCACGGCGGCGCAGGACAAAAGCAAAGCCAGTGAACGCATCAGGGGACTTCCAGCGATCGGGGGAAGTCCCAAGTTTACCGCGCCGCGCGAGCGCTGCCTTGCCCGCGCCCCCCGGGCGCCCGTTCCGTGTTCCCCCCGTAAGAGCGGGCCATGCCCGCGATGCGCTTGCCGATGGTGGTGAAAAGCATCGCGCCCATGGGGCGCTCCTACAACGGTCTCGGCGCCCTCTTCGGACCTCGCAGCACGCATGGAAGACCACGATGCCCGGGACAGGCTTCTGTAGGAGCGGGCCATGCCCGCGATGCTCCTGCCGGTGGTGATGAAAAAGCATCGCGCCCATGGGGCGCTCCTACAACGGTCTGGGCGCCCTCTTCGGACCTCGCAGCCGGCATGGAGGGCCATGATGCCCGCGGGCCAGGCTTCTGTAGGAGTGGGCCATGCCCGCGATGCTGTTGCCGATGGTGGTGAAAAGCATCGCGCCCATGGGGCGCTCCTACAACGGCCTGGGCGCCCTCTTCGGACCTCGCAGCACGCATGGAAGGCCATGATGCCCGCGGGCCAGGCTTCTGTAGGAGCGGGCCATGCCCGCGATGCTGTTGCCGATGGTGGTGAAAAGCATCGCGCCCATGGGGCGCTCCTACAACGGCCTGGGCGCCCTCTTCGGACCTCGCAGCACGCATGGAAGGCCATGATGCCCGCGGGCCAGGCTTCTGTAGGAGCGGGCCATGCCCGCGATGCTGTTGCCGATGGTGGTGAAAAGCATCGCGCCCATGGGGCGCTCCTACAAGGGTCTGGGCGCCCTCTTCAGACCTTGTAGCCGGTATGGATGGCCACGATGCCCGCGGACAGGTTGCGGAAGCTGGTCCGGGCAAAGCCGGCGGCGTCCATCATCCCCTGCAGTTCGGCCTGCGGCGGGTGTTTGCGGATGCTCTCGGCCAGATACTGGTAGCTGCCGGCATCCTGCGCGAACAACTGGCCCAGTTTGGGCAACACCTTGAAGGAGTGGAAGTCGTAGACCGGCTTGAACCAGTCCACGGTCACTTCCGAGAACTCCAGCACGCGCGCCTGTCCGCCCACCTTCAGCACGCGATGCATCTCGCGCAGCGCGGCGTCCTTGTCGGTGACGTTGCGCAGACCGAAGGCGATGGTGACCAGGTCGAAGCTGGCATCCGGGAAGGGCAGCGCCTCGGCGTTGCACTGCACGTATTCCAGCCCCTGCACCAGCCCGCGGTCGGTCATGCGGTCGCGGCCCACCGACAGCATGCCGGCGTTGATGTCGCCCAGCACGATCTGCCCGGCATCGCCCACGCGGTCCTTCAGCAGCGCGGCGATGTCGCCGGTGCCGCCGGCCAGGTCGAGCACGCGGTCGCCGCGCTTGACCTGGCAGGTGCCCACGAAGTAGCGCTTCCAGACCCGATGGATGCCCAGGCTCATCAGGTCGTTCATCAGGTCGTACTTGCCGGCCACCGAAGTGAAGACCTCGCCGACCAGCTTCTGCTTGTCCTTGGCGGCGACGTCGCGGAAACCGAAGTGGGTGGTGCCGCGGTCGTAGGGGGATTCGCTCATGGCCGGATTATCGCACTCCCGGCGGCCCGGCCGCATGCCCGCCGTCAAGGCCGTCATGCCGGCGGTCAGCGCTCCATCAGCGTGCACAGCGCGTGCACGCGCAGGATCTCGGGCAGTACGCGGCAGCCACCGGGCCTTGCCGCCGTCCGCGGCGCCGGCACGCGCGGCGCCGTCGCGGGAGGCGAGGATGCCACGGCCGTCGCCGGCCGCTCCAGGGCCGGGGCCGGCGAACTCATCCAGCGCGGCCGCGGCCCCACGCGCACCACGAAGCCATTGGCGGTGGCGGACACCACTTCCACCCAGTGCCGCTGGTCGGGCGTGTTCCAGCGTCCGCCCACCTTCAGCATCGAACCTTCGTTGTTGGAGAGGGTGGCGGCCGGAACATCCCGGTCGATGCTGTAGGCGATGCCGTAGTCCTCCAGCTTGTGGATGATCACCGCATCGCCGGCAAGCTTGGCCTCGTACGTTCCGGTGCGTCGCCGCGCCTCCAGCGTGTAGATGACGGTCTTGTAGGGATCGGCCTGTGCCGGCATCGCCAGCACCACCAGCTGCACCTGCGCGCTGCCCGCCAGGCTGCCGGCGTCGAGAACGAACTCCTGCGTCTGGTCGTTGTCGGCCGCGACCACGCGCTTGCGCGCCGCAGGCAGCCAGCCCAGGCGTTCGCGCTGGTACATGTTGAGGTGCTTGGGCAGCGTGCCCAGCGCTGCGTCGCTGGCGGCATTGCGCCAGGCGTCGCTCATCAGGTCCCAGGGATTGTCGTAGGTGTCGCCGTCGCCATCGCTGTTGTCGGAGTGCGGCAGCCCGTAGCCATGCCCCATCTCGTGCGCCAGCGGCGCCAGGTTGATGAACGACCACGGCGGGCTCCATGTCGCCCGCGTGCAGGCGTAGGCACCATCGAGCGTGGCGCAGGCGCCGCCCCCCCAGGCATTGCCGTCCAGTTCGCCATTGAACATCAGGTTGACGCCCTGGATGCTGCTGAAGTCGACCTCGGCATCGGCCGCGGCCGCGCAGTCGGCAAACAGCGTCGACAGCTGCGCCTTCTGCTTGCCGTTGACCGTGGTCATGTACGCGGCGCGCGGCTGCGGCAAGGTGTACCAGCCGTGCGCGGAACTGCCGGTCAGGCTGACCTGGCCGTAGGACACTTCAGACCAATAGTGACCCAGCTGGCCAGGGGCATTGCCGTACTGCGCCTGGAAGTAGTCGCGCGGCTTCTGTTCGGTCACGATGTCAGCGAACTTGCACATCAGGGTGACCCAGCGCGTGGCGCCCAGCACCGGCGCGGAGGCCATCACGCGTCCGTCCGCACCGGCAGCCCGCGCGCGCTGGGGCAGCCGATCGGTGGGCACGATGGCCTGGATGACCTGCACGGGCTGCGAAGCGGCCATCACCTTCGAAGACGAGGCCACGCTGGCCCGCGCACCGTAAGACACCGCCACGCGCCGATTCGCCAGCGCATACAGGTCGCCGGCCGCGCGACGGGCCTGGTCCACGTCCAGCGCGATGCGCCGGCCCGGTCCGGTTTCCAGCCAGGCATCCAGTTGCGCCGGCTTCTGCACACGCCCCGGCAGCGCGCGCGGAGGATCCGCCCACTGCAGTTGCAGGATGCCCTGGACCACGGTCTCCGCCTTCGACGGCGGGGCCGGGACGGTGCACGCCAGCACGGCCAGACACCCGGCGATGAACATCCGGACGTCCATGCGCCACGCACCGACCGTTCGTTGCTCGACCACGCACGACCCCACTCACGGTGGCGGGTCGAGATGACGCCGCCATGCCCCTCGTGTCGGCCGGCACGCACGCGTCTTGAGTGGATTCGCGCGTCCAATGCCGCATTCGCGGCGCGGATGTTCCGAACTGCGATGCAGGTCAGGATTCGTGGCGGACTGCGTCACGTCTCCCGGCAGGCGCAGGTCCCGCGCAGGGGATAGGGTCAGCCCCGCACGCCATCGGGGAAATCCCTACGCGTCAGCGCTCGCGCACGGCGCACCGCGCCGATGCCGCGCCCCGCATGCCGTCGCATCGCAGCCGTGGCGGACGCGCGCTCACGGGAATGGTCGGCACCGGGCGTGTCGGCGAAGGCGAAGACGCAGACACCGGCGCTGGCCGCACCAGCGCCGGCAGCGGGCTGCTCATCGTGCGCGGCGGCCCGACCGTCACCACGAATCCGCTCGCCGTCTGCGCCTTCACGGTGACCGCGTACGAGCCCTCGGGGGTCAGCCAGCGCTCGCCGACCTTGAACATGGAGCCCTCGTTGTTCGCACGATTCGCAGGCGGCACGTCGGCGTCGACGCTGTAGGCCGCACCCGACGCCTGCACCTTGTGGATGATCACCGCGTCGCCGGCCAGCGCGCCCTCGTAGGCGCCTTCCCGCTTGCGCGCTTCCAGCGTGTACACCACGGTGGCGTAGGGGTCGGCCTGCGGCGAGAGCGACAGCACCAGCATCTGCACATTGCCGGATCCGGCCAGGTGCGCGTAGTCCAGTGCGATCTCGCGCGTGGCCAGGTCGCCCAGCACGATGACCCGCTGGCGCGCGCCGTCCACCCAGCTGAGCCGGTGCCGCTGGAAGATGTTGATGTGCTTGGGCCGGGCGCCATAGGTACCGTCGGACACGGCGTTGTACCAGGCATCGCTCATCACATCCCAGGGATTGTCGTACGTGTCGCTGTCGCCGTCGGAATTGTCCGAGTGCGGCAACCCGTAGCCGTGCCCCATCTCGTGCGCGAGCGGGGCCAGGTTGCTGAACGACCAGGGTGGATTCCAGGTGGCACGCGTGCAGAAGTTGCTCTGCCCTTCGAGGGGTGCGCACATGCCGCCCCCCCATGCATACCCGTCCAGGTCGCCATTGAACATCATGTTCACGCCCTGCACGCTGCTGAAGTCGACCGTGGCATCGGCTGCGGCACCGCAGTCGGCGAACAGCTGCTTCAGGTCGGCCTTGTCCTCCCCGTTCTCCTGGGTGACGTAATGGCTGCGTGGCTGCGGCAGGGTGAACCAGCCATGGGCGCTGCTGCCGGCCAGGTTGATCTTGTTGTAGGACACCTCGCGCCAGTAGTGGCCCAGCTGGCCCACGCCCTCCCCATACTGCGACTGGAAGAACGTCTGGGTCTTCTGCTCGGCCCCGATGTCGCTGAACTTGCACATCAGCGTGACCCAGCGCGTGGTGCCGCCCACCGGGGCGGCCGCCATCACGCGCGCGCCGGCCGCATGCACGGGCGCCGACTGCGTTGTCCGCTCGGCCGGCACGATGGCTTCGATCGTCCGCCTGGTCGACTTGGCGGCGCCCGCTGCGGCGAAGGCCACGGCCACGCGCCGGTTGGCGAGCACATACAGGTCGCCGGCCGCGCGCCGCGCCTGGGCAGGATCCAGCGCAATGCGCGAACCGTCGTCCTTCACCAGGTGCGCATTGAAGCGGGGCGCCAACCGCACGCGCCCCGGCGCCGGTCGCGCGGAGTCGCCCCATTCCAGCTGCAGCGTGCCCTGCTCGATGGTCTGTGCCCGGAGGGCGCCGGTGCCCGCCAACCCCGGCATCGCGCAGGCGAACAACGCCAACGCCCGAAGCCGCTTCGCTCTCATCTCCATGCCCACGTTCCACTCCATCGCATCGCCGATGCGCAGCGCGCCCCTGGTGCGTTGTAGTGGGCCCGCGCCCGCCGCGCCGTGAGTGACATCACACTCGACCCTATGGGATGCTTGTTTCCTTGAGCGGCGTCACGCTGCAAGCCCTGGAAGACCGCCCCATGAGCGACCATCCCGACTATCGCGCCCTGCTTGAAACCGCCATCGCCGAAGCGCGCCGGGGCCTGGCCGAAGGCGGCATCCCCATCGGCGCGGCGCTCTACCACCAGGACGGACGCCTGCTGGGCTGCGGCCACAATCGCCGCGTGCAGGAAGGCGATCCGTCCGTGCACGGCGAAACCGATGCCTTCCGCAAGGCCGGCCGGCAACGTCGTTACCGCGACACGATCATGGTCACCACGCTGGCGCCCTGCTGGTACTGCAGCGGGCTGGTGCGCCAGTTCAACATCGGGACCGTGGTGGTGGGCGAATCGGTGAACTTCCGGGGCGGGCTGGACTGGCTGCGCGACTCCGGCGTCGACGTGATCGACCTGCAGAGCCAGGAATGCATCACGATGCTGGGCGACTACATCCGCGCCAACCCCGAAGTGTGGAACGAGGATATCGGCGAGGACTGAGCCCCGGCCCCGCGGATCAGGCCTTGCGCACGAACTCCGACTTCAGGCCCATCGCGCCGATGCCGTCGATCTTGCAGTCGATGTCGTGGTCGCCTTCGACCAGGCGGATGTTGCGGACCTTGGTGCCCACCTTGACCACCAGCGACGAGCCCTTGATCTTCAGATCCTTGATGACGGTGACGCTGTCGCCATCCTGCAGCACGTTGCCGTTGGCGTCCTTGACCACGCGCGGGCCGTCATCGGCGGCGACAGGCGCCTGGGCCGACCACTCGTGCCCGCATTCCGGGCAGACCAGCAGCGCGCCGTCCTCGTAGGTGTACTCGGACTGGCATTGCGGGCAGGGCGGCAGCGTGCTCATGGGCGATGGCTCGGGCAGAACGGGAACGGACCGCCATTGTAACCGGCGCCCCGGCGTCCCCATGCCCCATGAAGGAAGAACCCGCCTGGCGGCGGGCTCCACGGGTCACAGGATGTAGCGGCTGAGATCCGGATCCTGCACCAGTTCGCCCAGGTGCGCGTCGACATAGGCACGGTCGATGGTGACGCTCTGGCCGTCGCGGTCGGGCGCCTCGTAGCTGAGCGTGTCCAGCAGGCGCTCCAGCACCGTATGAAGCCTGCGCGCACCGATGTTCTCCTGCCGCTCGTTGACCAGCGCGGCAATCTCGGCAAGGCGATCCACGGCATCGTCGGCGAACCGCAGCGTCACGCCTTCGGTCTTCATCAGCTCCACGTACTGCCGGGTCAGTGCGGCCCTGGGCTCGGTGAGGATGCGGATGAAGTCCTCCTTGCTCAGCGCGGACAGCTCCACGCGGATCGGGAAGCGGCCCTGCAGTTCGGGGATCAGGTCGCTGGGCTTGGCCAGGTGGAACGCGCCGGACGCGATGAACAGGATGTGGTCGGTCTTCACCGTGCCGTACTTGGTCGACACGTTGCTGCCCTCCACCAGCGGCAGCAGGTCGCGCTGCACGCCTTCGCGGCTGACGTCGGCGCCGCTCATGTTGCCGCTGCGCTTGGCGACCTTGTCGATCTCGTCGATGAAGACGATGCCATGCTGCTCGCAGGCCTCGATGGCGGCGGCGCGGATGTCGTCCTCGTTGACCAGCTTGGCGGCCTCCTCCTCGATCAGCTGCGGGCGCGCGGCCTTGATGGTCGCCGTGCGCTTGTGCGTCTTCTGCCCGCCCAGGCTGGAGAACATCTGCCGCAGCTGCTGGCCCATCTCCTCCATGCCGGGAGGCGTCATGATGTCCACGCCGACGTTGGCCGACAGCTCCAGTTCGATCTCGCGCTCGTCCAGCTCCCCGCTGCGCAGCTGGCGGCGCAGCTTCTGGCGGGTCTCGGATTCCCTCGACGACGGCTCCGCGCCGATGTCGACGGTGGTGGTGTTGGCGCCGAACCCGAATCCGCCGCCCGCGCCGTCGCGGCGCGGCAGCAGCGCGTCGAGGATGCGGTCTTCCGCACGCTCCTCGGCCTGCGTACGCATGCGCGCCTTGGCCTGCTCGCGGTACATCTTCACCGCGGTGTCGGCCAGATCACGGACGATCTGCTCGACGTCCTTGCCCACGTAGCCGACCTCGGTGAAGCGCGTGGCCTCCACCTTCACGAACGGCGCGTTGGCCAGCGTGGCCAGGCGGCGCGCGATCTCGGTCTTGCCGACGCCGGTCGGGCCGATCAGCAGGATGTTCTTCGGCATCACTTCGTTGCGCAGGCCGTCGTCGAGCTGCATGCGGCGCCAGCGGTTGCGCAGCGCGATGGCGACCGCACGCTTGGCGGCCTGCTGGCCGACGATGTGGCGGTCCAGTTCCTGCACGATCTCGCGCGGGGTCATGGTGGGGGCGGAGGCGTGGGATGTGGGCATGGGAAACGGACTGGGAATTGAGCGGAGAGAAGTGAGAAGTGAGGTACGGTGCGGCAACGAGACGAGGGCAGCGCGCGCTTTCGCTCACGCCCCACTCCTCGCCACTCGTTCCTAGAGCTCTTCAACGACCACGTTGCGGTTGGTGTAGATGCAGATGTCGCCGGCGATGTTCAGCGATTCGACGGCGATGGACTTCGCGTCCAGTCCGGTGTGCGCCAGCAGCGCGCGCGCGGCGGACAGCGCATAGGAGCCGCCGGAGCCGATGGCGATGATGCCGTCTTCAGGCTCGATCACATCGCCGGTGCCGCTGATGATCAGCGAGGTCTCCCGGTCGGCGACGGCGAGCAGCGCCTCCAGCTTGCCCAAGCGGCGCTCGGTGCGCCAGTCCTTGGCCAGCTCCACGGCGGCGCGGGTCAGCTGGCCGTGCTTCTCCAGCTTGGCTTCGAACAGTTCGAACAGGGTGAACGCATCGGCGGCCGCCCCCGCGAAGCCGGCCAGCACCTGGCCATCCCGGCCGAGCCGTCGCACCTTGCGCGCATTGCCCTTCATGACGGTGTGGCCCAGCGTCACCTGGCCATCACCAGCGACGGCGACGCGGCCGTTGCGCCGCACGGACAGGATGGTGGTGGCGTGGAAGACGTTGGGATTCTGGCTGGGGTCCATGGAGGCCTCCGGGGTGTTCCCCCAGAGGTGGGGATGGGGGAGGCGAGTTCAAGAGCGGGAAACGAGTGGAGAGGAGTGAGGAGTGAGGAGCGAGCGGCAAGCGTGAACCTGCTCCGCTTTTACTCACTCCTCACTCCTCCCCCACTCACTCCTTGCCTTTCCGCTTGGCCCGCGGGTGCGCCGCGTCGTGGGGACGTAGGCTGGGATGCAGCGCAGCGGAATCCCAGCACGCTTCTCCCCCGATGTCCCCATGCTGGGATTACGCGTTGCTTCATCCCAGCCTACGGCTTGCCTGTTCTTCGCTTGGCTCGCGTATGTGCCGCGTCGTCGGTCCGTAGGCTGGGATGCAGCGCAGCGGAATCCCAGCACGCTTCCCTTCCCCGGCATCCCGATGCTGGGATTACGCGTTGCTTCATCCCAGCCTACGGCGTGCCCATTTTTTTCGCTTGGCACGCGGGTGCGCCGCGTCGTGGGTCCGTAGGCTGGGATGCAGCGCAGCGGAATCCCAGCACGCCTCCCTTCCCCGGCATCCCGATGCTGGGATTGCGCGTGGCTTCATCCCAGCCTACGGCGTGCCTGTTTTCGCTTGGCCCGCGGGTGCGCCGCGTCGTAGACCTTGGCCAGGTGCTGGAAGTCCAGGTGCGTGTAGATCTGGGTGGTGGCGATGTCCGCGTGGCCCAGCAGTTCCTGCACGCCGCGCAGGTCGCCCGAGGACTCGAGGATGTGGCTGGCGAAGCTGTGCCGCAGCATGTGCGGATGCACGTGCTTGAACAGTCCCTGCCGCTGCGCCAGCTGTTTGATGCGGATTTGCACCGCCCGCTGCGAGATCGCACCGTCGCCGCGCCCGGGAAACACGAAGCCGTCATTGCCCGACGGCCGCTCCTGCCGCCATTCGGACAGGGCGTTGCGCGCATGCGAGCCCACCGGCACCTTGCGCTCCTTGCTGCCCTTGCCCAGCACCGTGACCAGGCCGCCGGCCAGGTCCAGATCGCGCCAGCGCAGCGCGCACAGTTCGCTCAGGCGCAGGCCCGAGGAATAGAACAGCTCCAGCAGCGCGCGATCGCGCTTGCCCAGCGGCGCGTCCGTGGGTACTTCCACCAGCCGGACGGCCTCGTCGGCATCCAGTACCTGGGGCAGCTTGCGCGGGGCCTTGGGCGCACGCAGCGCAGCCGCGGGACTGGCTGCGATGCGGCCATGCTTGAGCAGCCACTGGTAGAAACTGCGACAGGCCGACAGGCGGCGCTGCAGGCTCTTGGGCGACAGTCCGCGACGATGCTCGGCGGCGACGAAGCCGCGCAGTTGTCCGGACTGCACGTCCGCAAGCTGGATGATGCCCTGTGCCTGCGCCCACTGCGTCAGCGCGGCCAGATCGCGGCGATATGCGTCCAGCGTGTGCGCGGAGACGCGGCGCTCGACTTCGAGGTAAGCGAGGAAGTCGCTGACGGACATGGCCCTTCCCTCCCTCCTCCGTCATTCCCGCGAAAGCGGGTATCCGCTTTGCTGCAGCGCCCGCATCGAAGAAGCAAGCGCGAAGTCGATGCCGGCTTTCGCCGGAACGACGGCATGAGGCGGGCGCCCCGCCTCAGCCATCGAAACGTTTCAGCGCCGTCGCCAGCGTCTCGCCCATCATGCGCAGGAACAGCGTACCCATGCCCGGATAGAAGCGGTTGCCGTCGCGGCTGCCCACGGCCACCAGTCCGATGCCGGGCAACGGCAGCAGCGCCGACGAGGCGACCTCGTCCGCGCGCGCGCCATACAGCAGCACGTGCTTCTCCGGCTGCAGGCGGCCGCAGATCGGCTCGCCATCGCGCAGGCAGTCGCGGAACGGAACCATGTGCGGGTTGTCGGCCGGCACCACCTGCAACCAGTCGTTCTCCTCCAATCCGGGGACCGGCTGCAGCAGGACGATGCTGACGCGGTCGCCGTTGAAATCCTCGGCCAGCGAGGCCGCCATCGCGCGCACCGTATCCGCGGCACTGCCCTGCTTCATCAGGGTGAGCGCCAGCTGGTGCGTGCGCACCGCCAGGCGTTCGTTCTCCTGCGCATTGGCGAACAGGTCGCCCAGCCGCTTGGACAGTTCGCGGTTCTTGTCGCGCAGGACCTCGAGCTGGTAGCTGGCCAGCGAGGCCGTGGGGCCTTCGTCGCGCGGCACCACCAGGCTCAGGGCCAGGTCGGGGAACTGCTTCAGGAACGTCGGGTGTCGCCGCAGCCAGGCCGCCACTTCGTGCGCGCCCAGCTTCTCTTGCGTATCGCTCATGCTGTCCATTCCCCTTCGAATACGAATGCCGCCGGCCCGCACATGATGACCGGCGCGTCGTCGGACGGCCAGCGGATGCGCAGTTCGCCGCCCGGCAGCGCGATGGCCACATCGCGGTCCACCCGGCCGCGCCGCATCAGCACGGCGGCCGCCGCGCACGCGCCGCTGCCGCAGGCCAGCGTCTCGCCCACGCCCCGTTCGTACACGCGCAGGCGCACGCGCCCGCGCGCGACCACCTCGGCGAAGCCGACATTGACCGATTCCGGGAAGTGCGGCGAGCGCTGCAGCAGCGGACCGTAGTGCTGCACGGGCGCGGCGTCCACGGACGGCACTTCGATCACGGCATGCGGGTTGCCCATCGATACGGCGCCGAACCGCAACCTGACGCCCTCGTCCACGTCGGCGTCGTACTCCGCGCGCGGCGTGTCGAAGCCCTGCAGCGGGATGCGCGCGGGCACGAACTCCGGTACGCCCATGGCGATGGCATAGCGGTCCTCACCCAGGCGTTCCACCGCATGCGTCGCCAGCGGACTGTCGAGCTGGAACGTGCTTGCCTTCGCCGCGCCGTCCCTCACCAGCCACGCCGCCACGCAGCGCGCGCCGTTGCCGCATTGCTGCGAGGGCGAACCGTCCGAGTTCCAGATGCGATAGGCCGCCACCGCATCGACGCTGCGCGGGGCTTCGATGGTCAGGATCTGGTCGCAGCCCACGCCGCGGTGGCGATCGGCCAGCGCCGCGGCCAGTGCGGCATCCGGTGGCGGCAGGCCGCCGCGCAGGTCCAGCACGACGAAATCGTTGCCGGCCCCATGCATCTTGGTGAAACGCATCGCCGCGGTCCGCGCGTCCGGGGACTCAGCCATTCCCGTCGGTGGCGGGCACCGTGGCGGGATCGATCGGCGGCTCGGCGGGCAGGGTGTCGGTCGCCGGTGGCGCGGCGTCGGCGGGCGTCGCGGGCGCCTCTTCGACCGGCTTCTCCGGCATGAACAGCGGGCCCTTGGCACCGCAGGCGGACAGGGCCGCCATCAGGGCGGCGGCGAAGAAGAGACGGGCGTTCCGGTTCATGGCCAGAGTATAGCCACAGCGCGATGAACGCGGCGCCCGCTCAGCCGCTGCGCGGCGGCTCCGGACGCATCCACAGCCAGGCGCCCACCGCGGCCATGCAGGCGATCGGCAAGGCGAACATCCACCAGCGGTGCGAACCGGTCCACAGCATCACCGCCACCAGGATCAGCGCGCTGACCAGCATCGTCCCCGTGGCCGCCCATTTCGCGTGTCGCGACACGGCGCGGTGCAGATGCCAGTCGTGGATCATCGGACCGAAGCGCGGATGCGTGACCAGGTGGCGGTGCAGCCGCTCGGAACCGCGCGACGCGGCGTAGGCGGCAACCAGGATGAACACGGTGGTCGGCAGCCCCGGGACGAACACGCCCACGATGCCCACCCCCAGGCTGGCGTAGGCCAGCAGCCACCAGGCCCAGCGGAAGCGGGCCGGCCTGGGCTCGGGAAGTTCGCGCGGCGGCGGCGTAGGGTGCACGGCGACCTTGTACCGCAAATCGGCGGCCGATGGCGCGAATACCCGATGTCCGACGCGGATCACCGCACCCCGCCATGGCCCACCTCCGTCGAAGAACTCGCCCCACGGTCATCGGCAGGGGCCAGCGTCACGGGAGCCCGCTCCCCCGCCGCGGCACCGGAAACGGAGAAAGCCGGGTTTCCCCGGCTTTCTTCCTGTCCCGCAACGCATTGCGCCTACTTCGAAGCGACGCCCAACTGGTCCAGCATGAAGGCGAACATCTCGGCGCGTTCGCGGTACTGGCGGAAACGCCCCGACTTGCCGCCGTGGCCGGCTTCCATGTTGGTGCGGAACACCACCGGACCGGTGCCGGTGTTGAGGTCGCGCAGGCGGGCGACGTACTTGGCCGGCTCCCAGTACTGCACCTGCGAATCCCACAGGCCGGTGCCGACGAACATCGCCGGGTAGGCCTTGGCCTGCAGGTTGTCGTAGGGCGAATACTTGAGGATGTAGTCGTAGTAGCCCTTCTCTTCCGGGTTGCCCCACTCGTCGTATTCGTTGGTGGTCAGCGGGATGCTGGGGTCCAGCATCGTGGTGGCCACGTCGACGAACGGCACCAGGGTCAGGATGACCCTGTACTTCTCCGGCGCCATGTTCGACACCGCGCCCATCAGCAGGCCGCCGGCGCTGCCGCCCATCGCCGCCACGCGGTCCCTGGCCGCGTAGCCTTCCTTCACCAGGTAGTCGGTGACGTCGATGAAGTCGGTGAAGGTGTTGATCTTGTTGTAGAGCTTGCCGTCGTCGTACCACGCGCGGCCCATTTCCTGGCCACCGCGGATGTGGGCCAGCGCGTACACCACGCCGCGGTCCAGCAGGCTGACGTTGGTGATGCTGAAGTTGGGGTCCATCGACGCGCCGTAGCTGCCGTAGGCGTACTGCAGCATCGGCGCCTTGCCATCACGGGCAACGTCCTTGCGGTACACCAGCGTCACCGGGATCTTCGTCTTGCCGTCGCGGGCGGGCGCCCACACGCGCTCGGTGACGTACTTGGACGCATCGTAGCCGGGCACCGGCTGCTGCTTCAGCAGGCGGCGTTCGCCGGTCTTGGTGTTGAGCTCGTAGGTGGTGGCCGGCGTGGTCATCGAGGTGTAGCTGTAGCGCAGCCAGTCGGTGCCGGTCTCCGGGTTGGCGGACAGCCCCATCGAGTACGCCGGCTCGTCGGCCTTGACGTAGTCGCTGCTGCCGTCGGCCTTGATCACGCGCAGGCTTTCCAGCGCATTGGCGCGCTCGGCCACCACGCTGAAGCCGTCGAACAGTTCGAAGCCCTCGACGAACACGTCGTCGCGGTGCGCCACCCAGTCCTTCCAGTCCTTGCGCGAGACCGAGTCGGTCGGTGCGGTGACGATCTTGAAGTTGGTGGCGCCATCGGCGTTGGTGCGGATCACCCAGCGATCGCCCAGGTGGTCGGCCTGGTATTCCACGTCGCGCTCGCGCGGGGCCAGCACGGTGAACACGCCCGGGCTGGCGGCCGGCGTGCAGCGCATCTCCGAGGACACGGTGCTCTCGACACTGATGCAGATGAACCTGTCGTCGCGGCTGCGGCCGATGCCCATGTAGAAGCTGTCGTCTTCTTCTTCATAGACCAGCGCGTCCTGGCTGGACGGCGTGCCCAGCACGTGCGCCTTCACCCGCTTGCTGAGCAGGGTCTCCGGATCCTTGTCCACGTAGAACAGGGTGCGGCCGTCGTCGGACCACACCAGGTTCGGCTCGGCGTTGGTGACCGTGTCGGGCAGGATTTCGCCGGTGTCCAGATTCTTGAAGCGGATGGTGTACTGGCGGCGGCCGTTGGTGTCGTCGGCATAGGCCAGCAGGCGGTTGTCCTGGCTGACCTCGTAGTCGCCGACGTTGTAGTAGTCCTTGCCTTCGCCCAATGCGTTGACGTCCAGCAGCACCTGCTCGCCGGCGAAGTCGCCCGCGGCGTTGGCGGCCTGGATCGACACGGCATCCACGCCCGGGCCGTCCTTGCGCCGCGCATGCACCGGATAGTCCTTGCCGGTGACGAAGCGGGCGTAATACCACCAGCCGCGCTCGCGGTAGGGCACGCTGGCGTCGTCCTGCTTGATGCGGGCGACCACTTCGTCGTACAGCTTGTCCTCCAGCGGCTTCAGCGGCGCCATCACCGCATCGGTGTAGGCGTTCTCGGCGTTGAGGTAGGCCAGCATCTCCTTGTTCTCGCGCTTGTCGTCGCGCAGCCAGTAGTACTCGTCGTTGCGTTCGGCGCCATGCGGCGCCTTCACCACGTGCGGCTTCTTGGCCACGTCGGGCGGGGTGGCGCTGGCGGCCAGGGCGGAGGTGATCGGGGTGCTCATCAGGACGGTGGCGGCAAGCAGGAGGGAGGTCGGCTTCATGGATGGGGTCCGGGGACGCGGGATGCAATGGCGACGCCCCTCCGGAGAGGGGCGCCGGACGTTCACTTGGACAGCTGCTGCCAGAGGAAGGTGTAGGCCAGCGCGCTCATGTGCGCGGCCTGGGCGTTGTTGGCCGCGCCGCCGTGGCCACCTTCGATGTTCTCGTAATAGCGCACGTCCTTGCCCGCTTCCAGCATCTTGGCGGCCATCTTGCGGGCGTGGCCCGGGTGGACGCGGTCGTCGCGGGTGGAGGTCATGAACAGCGTGGGCGGGTAGTCCTTCTTCGCATCGAACAGGTGGTACGGCGAGAAGGTCTGGATGAATTCCCAGTCGGCGGTATCGGGATTGCCGTACTCGGCCATCCACGACGCGCCCGCCAGCAGGTGGCTGTAGCGCTTCATGTCCAGCAGCGGGACCTGCACGACCACCGCACCGAACAGCTCCGGATACTGGGTCAGCATGTTGCCGGTCAGCAGGCCGCCGTTGCTGCCGCCCTGGATGCCCAGGCGCTTGGGCGAGGTGATCTTGCGGGCGATCAGGTCCTGCGCCACTGCGGCGAAGTCTTCGTACGCCTTGTGACGGTTGGCCTTCAGCGCGGCCTGGTGCCAGCGCGGGCCGTACTCGCCGCCGCCGCGGATATTGGCGACGGCATAGACGCCACCCTTCTCCAGCCAGCCCTTGCCGACGCCGCCGGAGTAGCCTGGGGTCAGCGAGATCTCGAAGCCGCCGTAGCCGTACAGCAGGGTCGGCGTGCTGCCGTCGTACTTCAGGCCTTCGGGGCGGACCAGGAAGTACGGTACCTTGGTGCCGTCCCGGGACGTGGCGAAGTGCTGCTCGATCTTCTTGCCCGAGGCATCGAAGAAGGCGGGCATCGATTTCAGCTGCTCGGGCGGCTGGCCGATTTCGGCCAGCGACAGCGTGGTCGGGGTCAGGTAATCGGTGACGGTCAGCCACACCGCATCGCTGTCGTCGCTGTCCACGTCGCTGACCCCGACGGTGCCGAAGGACGGCGCGCCGGTGAAGGCGCTGGTCGTCCAGCCCGAGGCCGACGGCGTCAGCACGCTGAGGCGGTTCTTCACGTCCTCCAGCACGTTGAGCACCAGATGGCTCTTCGTCCAGGTGAAGCCTGCCAGCGAGGTCTTGTCGCTCGGCGCGAACAGCACGTCGAACTCGCGCTTGCCGGCCATGAAGTCGTCGAACCTGGCCGCCAGCAGGCTGCCGGCGGCATAGGTCTTGCCGCCGACCGTCCACGGCTCGCGCAGTTCCAGGGTCAGCCATTGCTTGTGCACGCCCTTGTTGGCCGAGTTGGGCGCGTCGATCCTGGCCAGCGTGCCGTCGGCACGGCGCAGGTACAGTTCGTCGTTGTAGAAGGCCAGCGTGCGGCTGACGAAATCGCGCTGGAAGCCCGGCGTGTCGTCGTGGAACGCGGCGATGTACATGTCGTCCGGCTTGCCTTCGTAGACGACGGTGGCGCTGTCCAGCGGCGTGCCGCGCTTCCATTCCTTGGCGATGCGCGGATAGCCGGAGCTGGTCATGGTGCCGTTGCCGAAGTCGGTGTAGACGTAGACGGTGTCGGCGTCCTTCCAGCCCAGGCCGCCCTTGGCTTCCGGGCGGTAGAAGCCATCGGGAAGGAACTTCTTGTTGACCAGATCGAACTCGCGGGTCTCGTCCGCGTCGGCGCCGCCGCGCGACAGCGCGATCAGGCAGCGGGTGTAGTCCGGTTTGCGGCAATCCGCACCGTGCCAGACCCAGTTCTTGCCCTCGGCCTTGTTCAGCGCGTCCAGGTCCAGCACGGTCTCCCACTGCGGCTGCGCCTTGCGGTACTCGGCCAGCGTGGTGCGGCGCCAGACGCCGCGCTCATGCTGCTTGTCCTTCCAGAAGTTGTAGTAGTAGTCGCCGATCTTCTGCACGCCGGGGATCTTGGCGTCGGAATCCAGGATGGCGCGGATGTCCGCTTCCAGTTGCTTGAACGCCGGCGTGGCCGCGATCTCGGCCTCGGCCCTGGCGTTCACGCCCCTCACCCAGTCGAGCTGTTTCTGGCCTTCGACCTCTTCCAGCCACGCATGCGGGTCGTTGGACACGTCAGCCTCCTTCGCGTGGACAGGGGCGGACAGGGCGCCCGCAACGGCGAGGCCGGCGGCCAGGCAGGCGTGGGTCAGTCTGGGCATCGAGGGTGGCTCCGGAGGTGCAGTTCATGAACATGCCACGCTAGCACAAGGCCCGGAGGCCACCCCCTGCCGAAGGTCAGGCAGCCCGGGCCAGGCGCCCGTGGCGGGCGCGCAACCGCCGGGCCTGAGGCGCCCGACGGCGGGCGGCCGGGCGGAGCCGGCGCAACGCCGTCGGCAGGCGGAACCTGTGCAGCGCCCACCAGGCCGTCAGCGGCATGCCCACCAGCCACAGCGGCAGCCATCCGAGGACCTCGGTGCTGGCCCGGGCCAGCGGCACCAGCACCACCAGCGCCAGGCCCGCCAGCACGACCCTGCGCAGCGCACGGTCGAGGCCGGCGTCGGGACGGTCCTGGGAGGCGGAGAGCGAAAGATCGAAGGATGCGACGGACATGGCGGAGGACTCCCGTGGATTGATGTCGGTACGGCGTCACACTCGCGCACGCGCATCTCACGGATTGCGACATCCCCGGTTAACATCGCCGTCGCATCCTGATGACTAGCGTGTCCGTATGACGGGGAGCAAGGAGTCCCACATGTCCATGGTGTTTTTCCCCCGCGCGACCCGTTGCATCCTGATGGCCCTGGTGTTGGCCCTGGCCGCCGGCTGCGCCAGCCGTGGCGAGGCGCGCCGCGAGGCCGACGCCCTGGACCTGCCCCGCTTCATGGGCACCTGGCACGTGGTGGCGCACATCCCCTACTTCGCCGAGCGCGGCCATGTGGCCGCGCGTTACGAATACCGTTTCCGCGACAGCGACAAGGTCGGCGTGGCCTACCACTATCGCGAAGCCTTCGACCAGCCCGAGCAGGTGCGCGAAGCCCGCGCGTCGGTGAAGGACGGGTCGGGCAATCGCGAGTGGACCTTGTGGTTCGTCGGCGTGGTGCCCGCCAAGTGGCGCATCGTCGATGTGGCGCCGGATTACTCCTGGGCGCTGGCGGACTATCCGGGCCGCGACATGGGCTGGATCCTGGCCCGCGACCCGCTGATGGACGACGCCCGGTACGAGGCCCTGGTGAAGCGGGCGCGCGACCATGGGATCAATGCCCGCCAGCTGGTGCGCGTACCGCAGGTGCCGGAACAGGTGGGCAGGCCGGGCTTCGGGGAACCGAAGGGGCCGTGACAGGCCGTCGGCACAGGGGGGAGCCTGTGCGGGCGACGTCAGTCGCGATGGCAGCCGAGGCGATCCGCGAGGCCTCGCGACTCACCTCGCGCCCGCAACGCCGACGACGCTACTTCTTCTCGTAGTTCGACAGCGCCAGTTCCAGCAGCGCCTTCGCCTGTTCGCGCAGCACCGCCGGCTCGACGATCTCCGCGTCGGCGCCGTAGTGCAGGATGTCCATCAGCAGCTCGCGGGAGACGCTGTAGGGGATCTTCAGCTCGTAGCGGCCATCGGGCAGGTGGCGGCCCTGCTGTTTGGAATGCCACTGTTCGTCGGCGACCCAGCGCGCGGCCTTGGCGCTGAAGACGATCGTCGCCCAGCCCTTGGGCTCGCCGGAGAAGATGCCGTAACTCGACGCCAGGTGCTGGTTGAGCTCCTCGTTGGGCAGGTCGCGCGCAGGCTCCTCGCCCAGCCGTGCGTTTCCGATGCGGTCCACGGCGAAGCTGCGCAGGGCATTGCGCTCGTGGTCCCACGCGTCCAGGTACCAGTTGTCGCGATAGTGGGTGATGCGCTGCGGCGATACCGTGCGGCGCGTGCGCTCGTCGGTGGAGCGCGCGCGGTATTCGAACTGCAACTGCCTGCGTTCCAGCACGGCCGACGCGACCGTGCGGAAGCTGGCTTCGTCGAGCTTGCGGCCGCGGTGCGGGATGACGCGCACCCGCTCGACCGGCCACTGCGACACGCCGGCATGGTCCGCCAGCAGGCCCTCGATACGCTTCTGCAGCGGCGCCAGCGCGCCGGACAGCACTCCGCCGCCCGTGCGCACCAGCAGCTGCTGCGCGGCCAGCAGCGCGTAGAGCTCTTCCGAACTCAACCACAGGCCGGGCAGTTCGAAACGCTCGCTTTCCGCGGCGTGGTAGCGGAAGCCGGCCTCGCCATCGCCCTCGATGGGCGCCATCAGCGCGTCGCGCAGATAGGCCAGGTCGCGGTAGACCGTGGCCCGCGAACAGCCCAGTTCCTCCTGCAGCCGCTTCACCGTGACCGGATAGCGGGCCGCCTTCAGGATGCGGTGCAGCGCGGTGATGCGTTCGATCTTGTCCATGGGGGGCACGGCAGGGGGCGTGTCCGGATTATCGCCGAGGCATGGCCGTTTTCATCGCCTGCCCGCCGTTGGAAGCGATACAGGGGGCGCTGCGCCGACGGCGCCTGGGGCCCGTGCGGTGCCCGGCGCCACGGCGTGTCCACGCCGCCGTGACGCCCTCAACGCACGGACCCCAGGCGCTGACCTTGTTCCCCGCCCGGAAAGCCCGATCCCGCGATACCGCAACGCCCACCACGCCTGCCGGGGCGTTGCCGCGGGCCGCATGAGCCTGCCGACCGTGACGACGATCCTGGACCACGCGCCTGGCCGTGGCAGAATGCATGGCGCAAACCTGAATCGGAACAAGCACTTGGGTTGTCGCTCCCACGGCCGCTGTCTACCATGTAACCGCTTACATCCCGCCCGAGACCTGCCATGCCCCGCCTGATCACCGCTTCCCTGCTCGCGTCCGCCTTGCTGGCGGCAGGCTTGGGCCCCGCCCAGGCAACCGAAGTGCTGCTGCCCCGCAACGACAAGGAGGAGGCGCCGCACACAGGCAAGGGTTTCGGCAAGGAAGGCAGTACCGCCTTGCCGGTGGTGGCCATGGCCGTGCGCCCGGTGCCTGACCCCGTTCCCGAGCCCACGCCGCCCGCCCCCACGTTCACCGGCGGCGGCGAGCTGGGCTTCGCCGCGGCCAGCGGCAACAGCAATACCGAAAGTTTCAACGGACGCCTGGACCTGACCTATACCGACGGCGGCGCCTGGCGGCACAGCGCCAGCCTGTTCGGCCTGCATTCGCGCTCGGAGTACCTGCGGACCCAGGAGGACGGCAGCCAGGTGCGCGATACGCGCACCACCGCCAACCGCTACACCGTCACGGCCAACAGCGCCTACCTGATGGACGACCGCGGCACGCTGAACACCTCCCTGCGCCACGAGGAGGACGATTTCGGCACCTACAGCCGCCAGCAGTCGCTCAGCCTGAGCTACGGCAACCGGGTGATCGAGAACGAGCGCGCGCACCTGGACCTGCAGGTGGGGCCCGGCTATCGCCGCGCCTACGACACCCTCGACGGCCGCACCGAAGCCAGCCTGATCGGCCGCGGGCTGATCGACCTGCGCTATGCGTTGAGCGAGAACACCGAGATCGTCAACAAGCTGCTGGTGGAATCGGGCGAATACAACACGTTCGCGCAGAACGACCTGGGCGTGTCGGTGACCATGAACTCGCACCTGGCCCTGAAAGCCGGCTGGCAGGCGCGCCACAACAGCGACGTGGCGCCCGACATCAAGAAGACCGATACGCTGACCACCATGAACGTGGTCTATCGCTTCAAGTAGGCACGCACGCCGCTCAGGCGAGGAACGCGCCCGCGCCCTGCTCCAGCAGCTGCGCGGCGACCCGGCGCCCGAGCGCATCGGGATCGGCCACCGTACCGTGGCCTTCGGCGCGCAGGGTCTGGCCGTCCGTCGCCGAACCCACCAGCCCGGACAGCACCAGCGCATCGCCCTCGCGGCGCGCGAACGCCGCCACCGGCACGTGGCAGCTGCCGTGCAGCGCCCGGTTCATCGCGCGCTCGGCCTCCACGCAGGTGCGGGTGGCGGCATCGTCCAGCACCGCGAACAGCGCGTGCGCAGAGTGATCGTCCGCACGGCATTCCACCGCCACCGCACCCTGTGCCGGCGCCGGCAGCCACTCCGGCGCGTCCAGGCGTGCGCGGATGCGCCCGGCGAACCCCAGCCGCTGCAGGCCCGCGCAGGCCAGGACGATGGCGTCGTACTCGCCGGCATCCAGCTTGGCCAGGCGCGTATTGACGTTGCCGCGCAGGTCCAGCAACTGCAGGTCCGGGCGCAGCGCCCGCAGCTGGGCCTGCCGCCGCAACGAGGAGGTACCCACGCGCGCGCCGTGAGGCAACGCCGCAATGCCGTCGTGGTGGTTGGACACGAAGGCGTCGGCGGGGTCGGCGCGGGCCAGGATGGCCGGCAACGCGAACGGCCCCTCCAGTTCCATCGGCACATCCTTGAGCGAATGCACCGCGCAATCGGCCTCGCCGCGCAGCATGGCCAGTTCCAGTTCCTTGAGGAACAGGCCCTTGCCGCCGATCGCGGCCAGCGAGCGGTCCAGCACTTCGTCGCCGCGCGTGCTCATCGGCACCAGTTCCACCACCAGGCCGGGATGCGCCTCGCGCAGCCGTGCGGCGACGTGTTCGCTCTGCCAGAGGGCGAGCGGGCTCTTGCGGGTGGCGATGCGCAGCGTGTTCATGCGGGCATTATCCCGCATGCCATGGCCGCTGCGCAGATCAGAGGGCCTTGACCGTCTCGCGCAGGCCGGCCACGCAGCGCCGGCTGACTTCCAGCGGCGCCTTGCCGTGGCGCAGGATGGCCTGCACGTGGCCGTCGCCGACGCGCTTGATCTCGACCAGTTCGTGCCGCGCCACCAGGCAGTTGCGGTGGATGCGCACGAAGCGCCCGCCGAACTCCTCCTCCAGCGACTTCAGCGATTCCTCTATCAGGTCCTCGCCGCGCGCATGGTGCACCACCACGTACTTCTCCTCGGCCTGCAGGTAATGCACCTCGTCGACCGGGATCAGGCGGAGGCTGCCGCGCAGGCGCGCGCACAGGTGCGTGCGCGGCTGCTGGCTGGATGCCGCCGGTGCGTGCGTCTCGCGCCCGGCGATGAAGGTGCGCGCGCGCTCCAGCGCCGCGGCCAGCCGCTCGGACCGGATCGGCTTCATCAGGTAGTCGATCGCGGCCGCCTCGAAAGCGGACAGCGCATGTTCGTCGTACGCCGTGCAGAACACCACCGCCGGCCGGGGATCGAAGGCGGCCAGGTGGCGGGCGGCCTCCAGGCCGTCCACGCCGGGCATGGCGATGTCGAGCAGCACCATGTCGGGACGATGCTGCGAACAGGCCTGCAGCGCATCCAGCCCGTTCTCGGCCTCGGCGACCACGTCGATGCCGGGATGTTCGGCGAGCAGCGCGCGCAGGCGCTCGCGCGCCAAGGGTTCGTCGTCGGCGATGACCACTTTCACGGCAAAGGCGTCCTCGATGAACGTTGGCGTGATCCCCCGCGGCCTAGGTTACCCATGGCGGCGCCCTGCGTCACCCGTCGGGGACGCACGGTGATTACAACGCAAACCGCCGGCTCATCCAGTCACCCAGGTCACGGATTTCCTCCGCACAGACCTGGTGGCCCATGGGATAGCGGTGCCATTGGACATCGAAGCCCAGTTCGCCGAGCGCCTGCGCACTCTGCTCGGCGTGGATCAGCGGAATCACCGGGTCGCCCGTGCCGTGGGCCATGAACACCGGCTGCGCGGTCGCCGCCGCGCCCCGATGCCGCCCCGCCTGCGCCGCGCCCGGCAGGTAGGTCGACAGGGCGATCAGGCCCGCCAGGGGAACCTGCCGGCGCAGGCCGGCCGCCAGCGTGATGGCGCCGCCCTGCGAGAATCCGGCCAGCAGCAGCCGCTCCGGCGGGATGCCGCGCGCCTGTTCGCGCGCGATCAGCGCATCCACCTGCGCCAGCGATTCCTCGATGCCGGCGCTGTCCGCCCGGGTGGGGAAGTCCATGCCCACGATGTCGTACCACGCACGCATGCGCACGCCGTTGTTGATGGTCACCGCGCGCACGGGCGCGTGCGGGAACACGAACCGCAGGGCCGGCCAGCCCGGCCTGACCAGTTCCGGGACCAGCGGTGCGAAGTCGTGGCCGTCGGCGCCCAGCCCGTGCAACCACAGCACGGACCATTGCGGCGCGGGGCCGGTTTCGTGTTCGACGGTGTCGAGGAGCGGAGCATCGGTCGCAGGGGTCATGCGGCCATTGTCGCCGCAGACGCCGGTGGACACCAATCAGCCGTCGCGGGCGGCCTCGGCCGGCAGGCGGAAACGCACCGTGCGGCTGGAATCGTGCGCACGCCCGGTGGCTTCGAACCGCCAGCGCTGCGCCACGGCCAATGCCGAAGCCTCGAACATGCCCGGCGGCGTGGACGACAGCAGCCGCGCGTTGCGCACGCTGCCGTCGGGCTGGATGGTGAAGGCGACCTGCGCTTCGCCCTCGATGCGCGCGCGCAGCGCCGGCAGCGGATACCGCGGCTGTGCGTCCTGCACCAGGCGGGGGGCGCGCACCTGCGCCACTTCAGGCGAAGGCGCGGCAGCGGCGATGGAAGAACGGGGCTGCGCCACGACGGCCAGCGCAGGCGCGGCCGGGGACGGCGGCTCCGGCGCGCGCACGGACGGGGTCGCCGGTGCGGGCGCCGGGTCCGCAGCGACGACGGGCTGCAACCCCGGTGAGCGCTGCGCCGGCGGCGGAGCGGTGGACGCGACCCCTTCCGCATCAGCCGCCTCCTGTGCGCGCACCAGCGCGTCCAGACTGGCGCGCAGCCGCGGCAACGCGGGCGCACCCGGATCGATGCGGGCGATCAGCGCCTGCAGGCGCACCGCTTCGCGGCCGTCGCCCCGCGCGATCGCCTGCTCGGCGGCGATCAGCACGTACGGCTGCAGTTCGGCCAGCGCCGCCCGGGCGCGGACGCACTCCGGCGGTTGCGCGCACGCGTCCAGATAGTGCTCCACCGCATTGTCGCCGGCCGGCGCCAGCATCCGGCCCTCTGCCAGCGCGCGCTCGGCGCGCGCGTACGGTGCGGTCATGGCCGCGACATCGCCTGCGCCCGCCATCCCGTCCGCAGGCGCTGCGTTTGCCTCCACGACAGCGGGACGGGCTGCGTCCCCGCATGCCGCCAGGCACAGCGCCGCTCCCATCCCCAGTCCCATCCATCGTGCTTTCATGGCCACCCCCTGTCATGCGGGCGGCAAGGCTAGGGCGCCTTCATGACGCCGGTGCGTCAGTGCCGTGGCCACGCTGCGCGTACTCCCGTTCGGACACGGGACATCACCCGCGCTGCGTGCAGGAACGCGCGCGCACGGCGGCGTGGCTTCCCGCGTGGGCACTGGAAGCGTTTGCAGCCGGCACGGCCACCCCGCGCGGGCGTGAAGTTCAGGTAAAGTGCGGCGATCAGGGGCCGATACCGTTCCGTACAGCCCCGTTTCGGGGGCAGCTGAGCAGAGGACGCCGTGGCGAACCCGGACCATCAGGCAGATACCGTTCTTGGGGAAGGACCGACCATGAGGCCCACTGCCATCGTCATGCCGTCGCACTTCGTCGATGACGCCCGCGACGTATCGTGGGTCATCGACCACAGCGACAATGCGGTGGTCGTCTGCGACGAGGCGGCCCGCGTCACCTGGATCAACCAGGGTTTCACGCGCATGCTGGGCTACACGCTGGAGGAGGCCGCCGGCCGAAGGCCCAGCGATTTCCTGGCCGGCCCGCATACCGACCCGGAAACGGTCGAATGGGTGCGCGGGCAGTTGAATACGCAGCAGGGCTACCGGACCGAATTGCTGGTCTACGCCAAGAACGGGGTGCCGCTGTGGATCTCGGCGGTGGTCAACCCGGTGTACGACCCCGACCGCAACGTCCGCTACCTGCTCGGCGTCTACACCGACATCACCCACAGCAAGCTGCACGAAGAGTTGCACCGCAAGGTCCTGGGCGCGATCGTCCGCGAACAGCTGCTGCAGGACGTGCTGACCCTCATCTGCCGCGAAGTGGAAAAGGTCATGCCCGAGGCCGTGGCGTCGGTGATCGGGCTGGACGACTATGGCCGCCTGCGGCCCCTGGCGGCCCCCAGCCTGCCCGACCAGATCGCCGCCGTCATCGACGGCGAACTGGCCGGCCCCATGGTCGGCGCCTGCGGTTCGGCGGCCTGGAGCGGGCAAGCGGTCGAATGCAGCGACATCGAACGCGATCCGCGCTGGCAGGCCTACAACGCGCCCTTCCTGGCGCTGGGGATCCGTGCCTGCTGGTCCAATCCGGTGAAGGGCCACGACGGACGCGTGCTGGGCACGTTCGCCCTGTACTACTGGGAAAACCGCGCACCGGACGAGTTCCACCAGCGGGTGGTGGATGTCTGCCTGCACCTGTGCGCGCTGGCGATCGAACGCGATCGCGCGCATGCGCGCATGCACCAGCTGTCGTTCTTCGACACCCTGACCGGCCTGCCCAACCGGGCGCTGTTCAACAGCAAGGTGGAGCAGATGCTGCTGGGCGCCGCGCGCCGCGACAGCGCCGTGGCCCTGCTGTTCATCGATATCGACCGTTTCAAGATCGTCAACGACACCCAGGGCCACTCCGCAGGCGACGCCCTGTTGCGCGAACTGGCCAAGCGGCTGGGCGGCGAGCTGCGCGAAGGCGACGTGGTGGCGCGCCTGGCCGGCGACGAATTCGTGCTGGCCGTGCCCGACCGCAGCGCGGAGGAAGCCGCCAACCTCGCCGACCGGCTGATGGCGCGGCTGGCCGAACCGGTCATCGCCGGCCGGATGATGCTGGCGCCGCAGGCCAGCATCGGCGTGGCCATGTTTCCTGCCGACGGCTGGGACGTCGACTCGCTGGTGCGCCACGCCGACATCGCGATGTACCGCGCCAAGTCCGAGGGCGGCGCGCGCATCGTGTTCTACAGCCTGGAGATGAACCAGGCCATGCAGGAGCGCCTGGCCCTGGAGAACGCGCTGCGCGAGGCCGTGCGCAGCGGCCAGCTGCGCCTGCACTACCAGCCGCAGGTGGTGCTGGACGACGACGCGCGCCTGCACGGCGTGGAGGCGCTGCTGCGCTGGCGGCATCCGGAGATCGGCGAGATCTCGCCGGCCACCTTCGTGCCGATGGCCGAGGAATGCGGCCTGATCGACGAACTGGGCCGCTGGACGCTGGAGGAAGCCTGCACGCAGATGGCCGACTGGCGCCGTCGCGGCGTGCCGGTGCCGCGGGTGTCGGTGAACCTGTCGGCGATCAACTTCGAGCAGCAG
Organism: Pseudoxanthomonas sp. F37; assembly: GCF_022965755.1. NCBI lineage: Bacteria > Pseudomonadati > Pseudomonadota > Gammaproteobacteria > Lysobacterales > Lysobacteraceae > Pseudoxanthomonas > Pseudoxanthomonas sp. F37. The sequence continues at coordinate 3,520,221 of NZ_CP095187.1, forward strand.
GACCTGCCCGCCTTCATCGGCAACGTGCTGGGCAAGTGCGGCCTGTCGCCGGACGAGCTGATGGTGGAGGTGACCGAGAGCGTGATGCTGGCGCAGAAGGCCGAGGTGCTGGCCAACATCGACGCGATCCACCGGATGGGCGTCAGCCTGTCGATCGACGATTTCGGCACCGGCTACTCCAGCCTGAGCCACCTGCACCGCCTGCCGATCAGCGAACTGAAGCTGGACATGAGCTTCGTGCGCGACCTGGAGCACAGCGAATCGGCGCGCGCACTGACCACGTCCATCCTGCGCATCGGCGAGAGCCTGTCGCTGAAGGTGGTGGCCGAAGGCGTGGAAAGCGCGGGGCAGCGCGCCGTGCTGGCCTCGCTGGGCTGCGACCTGCTGCAGGGCTACTACGTCTCGCGCGCGCTGTCGCCGCACTCGCTGGAACGCTGGATCAGCCTGCAGCCGACGCCGGCGTCATGACGGCCGCCAGCGCGTCGGCGCCGAGCAGGAAGCGCAGCGCGTCCCCGCACGGGGCCGCCGTCCGGAACCGCAGCAGGTCCTCGGCGCGGGTGCGGCCCAGGTTGACGGCGGCCACCGGGATCTGCGCGCGCACCGCCGCGTGCACGAACCGCAGGCCGGAATAGACCATCAACGACGAACCCACCACCAGCATCGCGTCGGCCTGCGCGAGCCGCGCCATCGCGGCGTCGACCCGGGCACGCGGCACGTTCTCGCCGAAGAACACGACATCCGGCTTCAGCATCCCGCCGCAGGCGTCGCACGCGGCCACCTGGAATCCGGCGAAGTCGGCGCCTTCCAGGTCCGCATCACCGTCGGGCGCCGCACCCGCCACCAGGCCGGCCCAGGCCGGGTTCGCCTCCGCCAGCCGCACCTGCAGGTCCGCGCGCGACGAGGATGCGCCGCACCCCAGGCACAGGACCGCATCCAGACGGCCGTGCAGGTCGATCACGGCGCGGCTTCCTGCGGCCTGGTGCAGGCCATCGACGTTCTGGGTCAACAGCTGGCCGCAGCGTCCCTGCGCCTCCAGTGCCGCCAGCGCGCGATGCGCCGCATTCGGCCGCGCCTGTGCGATCCGCGGCCAGCCCACCAGGCTGCGCGCCCAGTAGCGGCGGCGGGTGAGCCCGTCGCCGACGAAGGCCTGGTAGGTCACCGGCGGCGGACGCTTCCATGCGCCGTGCTCGTCCCGGTAATCGGGAATGCCCGACCCGGTGCTGCACCCGGCACCGGTCAGCACGAACAGGCGCCTGTGCGCCGCGATGAAGTCTTCGAGCCGGGAATCGCCCATGACCGCAGCATAGGCCATGCCGCCCCCGGCGTGCCCGCGGCCCGCGCAGCGGTCAGGCGCTGCGATGCCTGACGGGCGGCTGCGTCGATTCCCGGAACAGGACCTCGTGCTCGACCTGCACCATGCCGCCGGCATCCGTCGCGCGGATGCGCGCCAGCAGCTGCATCGTGGCCAGTCGCCCCATGTCGGAAGTGGGTTGGCGCACCGTGGTCAGCGCCGGGTAGATGTGGCGGGCGATCGGCGTGTCGTCGAAGCCGCAGACGGAGATGTCGCGCGGCACCACCAGGCCACGCTCGCACGCGGCGCGGATGACGCCGGCCGCCATGTCGTCGTTGGCGGCGAAGATCGCGGTGGGCGGCCGCTTCAGGTCGAGCAGGCGGTTGCCGGCCTCGATGCCGGATTCGAACGAGAACGCACCCTGCACCACCAGGTCTTCGTCGTACTCGATTCCCGCCCGGCGCAGCGCTTCGCGATAGCCCTTGAAACGCCACTGGCAGGCACCGTGCGCGGGCGGGCCCTTGATGTGGCCGATGCGGCGGTGGCCCTGCGCCACCAGCCCGGCCATCAGCTCACGCACGGCCGCGGTTTCGTCCATCATCACGCCGATGCGGCCGTCCGGATGCTTGGGCGCGATGCAGGCGAAGGCCACATCGTGGGCTTCAAGGAACTCCAGCACCACCGGATCGTCGGTCAGGGGCGGGATGAGCACCACGCCGTCCGGCGCGAAGTGCTCGAACACCACCTTCAGGTCGTCCACCTTGCGCTGGCGCGAGGCCCCCACCGGTGCCAGCACCAGGTTGTAGTGGTTGTCGCGGCAGGCTTCCAGCATGCCGTTCTGGATTTCCATCAGATAGTTGCGCGACGGGTTGTTGTACACCAGCGCGATCACGTAGGAACGCTGCCCTGCCAGGCTGCGCGCGGACAGGTTGGGGCGGTACTGCAGCTTCTCGACGGCCGCCATCACGCGCTGGCGCATTTCGTCGCGCACGTTGGGCTCGTTGTTCAGCACCCGCGATACGGTCTTCATCGACACGCCTGCGGCAGCGGCCACATCCTCGATCCGACTACGCATGCGCTCCCGCTCCATTCCCGAACCACTCTCCCGGCACGACGCCGGATTCTGACAGCCCCGGCGGCCCCTTGGATACCACGACCGCGGCGACCCTGCGCCCCGCCGATCCTGCTGCAGGGCAACACGCCCGCGCGTCCCGCCCGCCTTGTGCAGGCCGGGCGTCACACTGTCGTGCCACCGGACGCGCGCTCCATTGACAGCGAGATGTAGCAGCGGTATGACAGCGCTGTCAACAACAGCGCGGCGCACATGGCCTGCCTGGCCGCGTCACCCGCTTTCCACGAGGCATATCGATGCATTCCATCCGCTTGTTCGCCGCCGTCGCCCTGGGCGCGACGATGGCCGCCGGCCCCACGCACGCCGATGCCGCGCCACCGCAGGAGCGCCCCATGCCGACATCGGCCACCGTGACCATCTACACCACTGCACGCGACACCGGGCAACGCCTCAGCCAGGCCGGCACCGTCACCCTCAAAGGCGGCCACGCGCTGACCGAGGTCGAGAACTCGGTGTTCGTCGATCCCACGCGGCGCTTCCAGCCGCTGCTGGGCATCGGCGGCGCCATCACCGACTCCACCGCCGAGGTCTACGCCACGCTTTCGCCGGACAAGCGCGCCGAGTTCATGCGCGCCTATTACGACAGGGAGTCCGGCATCGGCTATTCGCTGGCCCGCACCACCATCCACAGCTCCGACTTCAGCCCGGCCAGCTACACGTACGTGGAGGAAGGCGACAAGACGCTGGCCTCGTTCTCCATCGAGCACGATCGCCGGGCCCGCCTGCCGATGCTCAAGCAGGCCATCGCGGCCGCGGGCGGCGAGCTGCCGCTGTTCGCCAGCCCATGGAGCGCGCCGGCCTTCATGAAGACCACCGGGAACATGCTGCGCGGCGGCGCGCTGCTGCCCGAGTACCGGCAGGCGTGGGCGAACTACTTCGTGCGGTTCATCCAGGCCTACGAGAAGGAAGGCGTGCCGATCTGGGGCATCACCGTGCAGAACGAGCCGATGGCCACCCAGACCTGGGAGTCGATGCTGTACACGGCCGAGGAGGAACGCGACTTCCTGAAGGACCATCTGGGCCCGACGATGCACGCCGCCGGCTACGCCGACAAGAAGATCATCGTGTGGGACCACAACCGCGACATGATGCCGTACCGCGCGCAGGTGATCCTGGGCGACCCCGAAGCCGCCAAGTACGCCTGGGGACTGGGCTTCCACTGGTACGAGACCTGGGCCGGCTTCGATCCGATGTTCCGCAACGTGGCGGCCGTGACCGAGGCGTTCCCCGACAAGCCCGTGCTGCTGACGGAAGCGGCGGTGGAGAAGTTCGACCCGGCGCGCTACCAGCACTGGCCGAACGCCGAGCGCTACGGCACCTCGATGATCCACGACCTCAACAACGGCGCGGTGGGCTGGACCGACTGGAACATGCTGCTGGACGAGAAGGGCGGCCCCAACCACGTGGGCAACTACTGCTTCGCGCCGCTGCATGCCGACACGCGCACCGGCGAGCTGATCTACACGCCCAGCTACTACTACATCGGCCACTTCTCCAGGTTCATCCGGCCGCAGGCGCACCGTGTCAGCACCGCCACCAGCCGCAGCACCCTGCTGGCCACGTCCTTCGTGAACCCCGACGGCCGCCTGGCGACCGTGGTGATGAATCCCACCGACAAGGAGATCGCCTACAACTTGTACGTGGGCCAGGCCTCGGCCGTGGTCACCATTCCGGCGCGCGCGATCCAGACGCTGGTGAACTGACCCCGGCGGTGCGCGCGTGCCGCCATGCCCGGCCGCACGCCCGATGCCTGATCCCTGCGCGGCACGGTGCGCGGGCCGCGTCCGGCCCATCGCGCGGTCGCCGCCCGGTCACCGGCTGCACTGGGCCAGCTTCTGGCGTGCGTACCAAAGGGCGCGCCGCGCCAGCATGTAGGCCGCGTCCGCTTCGCGCGGCAACAGGTGTTCGGCGCGGACCGGGTCGGCGCCGTGCGCGACCGCGTACTCGATGCGCTCCAGCTGGGCCAGATGCAGGCGGACCGGGCGCGCCAGCGCGGACACCCGCGAGGCGCCGCACTGCGGAAACTCGCGCTCCAGGGCCGCCAGTTGTTCCCGCAGGGTGCGGCTGGCCGCGCCGTCGAGCCCCGGCGCCGGCTCTTCCGCGATGGGCGCGGCCTTGTAGGCGTCGCCCGTCGCTTCGCTGCCCAGGTCCGCCACCCGCTCGTGAAGCGCGGGATTGAAGCGCACCGGCGGCGGCGGCCGGGGGCGTGCCGGCTGGTCGCCATCGCCCAGCGGTATGTTCACCGCGGCGCCCGTGACCGATCCATGCGCGTTCTCCAGCGCCGCATCGCCCGCCGTGCCCTTTCCAAGCCAGGCCTGGTCGAAGCGCGTGGCCTTGTAGTCGATGGGGTTGACGCGATCGAAGGGCCCGCGAGCGCCGGCCTGGCGTCCGTCGGGCGTGCTGCCCGGTGGCCTGGCGGTCGCGGCCGGTGCGTTGCCGAGAACGTCGGGCAGGCGCAAGCGCCCGTCACGTCCGTACAGCAGCATGCGCGGAGCGGGCACGGTGGCGCGTGCGGGACCCGACGACCTCGCCGGTGGCGCGGGTGCCCCTGCCCCGGCTTCGCCGCGTGATGAGGCCCAGGCCGCGGCCGTGGCCGGACGGGAATGCGCCTCATCCGGGGCAGGGGCACGGGGGATGAAGCGCAGCCGCAACGCAGTCTCCCGCGCATCCCCGCTCCTCGGCGGCGAACGCTGCGACAGCAGTACCAGCGTGGCGAGAACGATGATCAGCAGGCTGCACGCGCCTGCGATCAGGCGGTCAAGCATGTCGTCCCCTGTCCGGCGCGGATGCACCGCGTCGGGCGTGCAGGGCTCAAGCCGCACGCCGGATCGCGTCGCCAGGCAGGAGCGCACCCCCTCGGCGGGTCACGCAGGATCTTCTTCGTGTTCGTACCCTTCGAGTCGCGGCTCCTCACCCATCGCCTCCAGGCAGAGGTCGAGCAGCGCCCACTGATCGTCCGTCAACGTCGTCGCGGCATCCTCTTCTTCCGCCATGGGCGATGGCAGGTCGAGTTCGACCGCGCAGGCTTCCAGCGCCTTCTCCAACTCGAACTCCAGCCCGGGGGCCGGCGGCGGCACGGGATGGAGGCCATGCAGGGGGTAAGGCGCGTCGACGGGACCCCACGGGACGGGGAGGCCCCCCGGGCCCGAAGGACACCGGATGATGCGGCGCGCGGATGGGCTGCATGCAGCACGCCGCCAGGCCGGTGGTGATCAGCATCAGGAAAGCGGCGCGGGAAAACGCATGGTCGAACAAGGGATCTTCTCACCGGAAGAGGCCGCAAGGGCACGGATGGGCAGGGCGGCATGGGGAGTGGACAGCGCAAGGGAGAGGCCTGCGAACCACTCCACCATGCCGGGCGGAACGCGGCCAGCATGGCCTGGCCGCGTGGCGCGGGAATGTCCGGTTGTGTCAGCGCGTGTCCGGCGCCCGCGCCGTCGTGCGCGGACTTCCCCGCGCCGCCAACGCGGACTCCACCCAGCGGCGCTGCGAAGCATCGAGCACGTCGCAGAACGCATCGCGCGCGTGCAGGGGTTCCAGGTTTCCGGCCTTCCACGGCTCGTCCGCGCGCAGCAGTTCCCCGGCGAGCGTGCGGTAGCGGGACCACAGCGCATCGTCCGCTTCGCAGCCGAGGAACGCCAGCACGCTGGCCAGTGTCGCGTGGGGCTCGCGCACCAGCGCTTCGTAGCTCACATGCAGGTGCCGCGGATCGCCCCGCCAGCGCTCGCTCTCCCGCCTGGCGGTGTCCCAGCGGTCCACGCACCGCTCCAGCGACAGGAACGGTCGCCAGGCAGGATGATCGCGGGCGGCACGATAGAGCGAGCCGACGACCTGCGGGCCCTCGCGCTGCACATGCAGGAAGCGCACATCGGGCACCGTGGCGCGCAGATGGTCGATGTAGAACAGGTGATCGGGCGTCTTTTCCAGCCAGATCGGCTTGTGCAGGGCCAGCGCATGGGCGTCCAGGGTGCGCACGAACGCCCGCAGCTGAGCATCCAGCCACCATCGCTTCCGCTCGGGCATGAGCACCGGCAACGCGAGGCCGCGCAACGACGACCATGCGCGCGCGGCGCGGCGCGGATCGACCAACGACCAGCGCACGAGGGCGTCGCGCCGCCAGCGCCTGAGGCGGGCGACGGGCGTGCGGGGTCGGTCGGCTTCGCAGCGACGGTGCTCCTCGCTGCCCAGCAGCAGCGGCAGGAAATGCGTTTCCGGCAGGGAGCGGATCTGCCGGTGCGCGTGCAGGAGCGACTGCAGCAGGGTCGTGCCGGACCGCGGGCATCCCACCAGGAACACGCGACGCCGGACATGCCCCGGCGCCATGCCGGCGGCGGCGTCCCGCAGGACCTCGGCCAGGCAGGCGTGCTGCCGCAGGCGGCGGGGGTTCACCCCGCGCGTCCGCTGGCCAGGCGCGGCGCCGCCTCGCCCAGCAGCAGGGGAACGCACGCCCGCACCCGTTGGTGGAACGTGCTGCGGCTGGCCAGATAATGGGCACGCGCGGCCTCGCCCATCGCGGCGCGCTGCCAGCCCGTGAGGCACAGCGCACGGTCGACCGCACGTTCGATCGCCTCGATGGTCACCGGGTGCGTGGTGTCCAGCCCCTGGCGCCGCCCGGGCCGCGCCGCGATCAGCACGCCACGCTCGGGCGTCACGTGCTCGTTCATGGGGGCCGCATCGGTCGCCAGTACCACCGCACCGACACTCAGCGCCTCGACCAGATGGTGCCCGTACCCTTCCACTTCCGACGGACACACATGGAACTGGTGCCGGTTCTGCAGCCAGCGCAGCGCGCTGTCGTCCAGATGGCCGATGTGGTGCTCGATGTTGACCGCGGCCGGCCCGCGGCGCGCATGGCGCTGGGCCTGCACCACGGTCAGCCGCGGCCACTCCGGATGCAGGCGCCATGCCGCCAGCAGCACCTCGGTACCCTTGGCCGCGCTGCTGCCGGCGAGATGGAAGAAGGCGCGTTCGCGCGGCACGGACACGTCGCGCCGGTCATCGCTGGTGAAGCCGATGTAGGCGGTGGGGCATCCTCGCGCCTGGAAGATGCGCTGCGCATGGCGGGTCTTGCACAGGACCAGGTCGAACCGCGGCAGCAGCGGCTGCCATCGGTCCAGCAGCCACTCGGGATTGGGCACCAGCACGTTGCGCCTGGACAGCGGCAGACAGCGCGGATAGACCCGTTCGAGGAAGACCTGCACGTCGGTCCGGCCGTGCCGCAGCCGGCGAGCCCACAGGCCCAGCTGCATCGCCTTGCCCGAGCGGCCACCGGCCCCGAAGGCCACCCTTTCGCATTCCAGGCCGGCCTGCGAGAGGCCTTCCGCCATCAGGCGCAGGTCGCGGCTCAGGCCGGCTCCGTTGTCCCGGGTGAGCACGCGCAGGGAGGGAGCGGGCATGGCAGGCACCTGCAGGGAGGAAACCCCGAGCCTGCGCGCGCGCTGTCGCGCGCGTTTGCCCGCCCGTGTCGACGCACGAGGCGTGCGCCGACACACGCCGCCACATGCCGGCACATCGACGCCATGCGCGCCGGGCAGACTGCCCGGGTGTTGGCGACAGACCGACCGTGTCCTGAATCCCTGGAACCCTTGCCGCCACGCCACGTGGCGGCGCCTTTTTCCTCGGCGGCAGGTCCGGGCTGGCGCATACTTCCCAAGGACGCCGACGGCGACGCTGCACGATGGACCTGAGCTCCCACATCCTGGTGGTCGACGACGACCCCGAACTGCGCACGCTGATCGGCGATTTCCTGCGCGATCACGGTTATCGCGTGGAGGTGGCGGGCGACGTGGCGGCGATGCGCGAGGCGATCGCGCGCCGTCGGCCGGACCTGGTGGTGCTCGACGTGATGATGCCCGGCGAGGATGGCCTGTCGGCGGCGCGCCGCCTGGCGAGCGAGACCGGCCCGCCGGTCATCATGCTCAGTGCGCTCGGCACCGATACCGACCGCATCATCGGCCTGGAGGTGGGTGCGGACGACTACCTCGCCAAGCCGTGCAATCCGCGCGAGCTGCTCGCGCGCATGCGGGCGCTGCTGCGGCGCAATCCGCCCGCCACGGAGAGCGAGCCGGCGCCGGCGGCCGGCATGCAGTACCGCTTCGACGGCTGGAGCCTGGATGTGGCACGCCGCGAGTTGCGCGACCCGACGGGGCTGCACATCACGCTGTCCGATGGCGAATTCACCCTGCTGCGCACCTTCGTCGAGCACCCGCAGCGGGTACTGAGCCGCGACCAGTTGCTCGACTACGCGCGCGGGCACAACGTCGATGTCTACGACCGCGCCATCGACAGCCAGGTGAGCCGCCTGCGCCGCAAGCTCAGCGAGCGCGGCGGTCCGGACATGATCCGGACGATCCGCAACGAGGGCTACATGTTGCTGCCGTCGGTCGTGCGCCGGTGACCACACGCCTGCGCCGCCTGCCGCTGTTCGCGCGGACGTTCCTGCTGCTGCTGGCGGCGCTGGCGGTTGCGCATGCCATCGGCATGGCGGTACTGCTGTACCACCATCCCGACGACGGCATCGCCTTCAGCGAACTGACCGCGCTGCTGTCCTCGCGCATGCCCGCCACCGATCCGGACCTGAAGGTCTACGACGCCGCGCAACCGCCCACCCCGGATCCCGCGCGCTACCGCGCCTCACCGTTCGTGCGCGATCTGCTGGGCCAGTGGCTCGGCAGCGATGCGCAGCACGTCCGCTTCTACCACCTGGTGCGGCCGCAGCCGTTCTCGCCGGCACCGCGCGAACCTGCCGGGCCGCCCCCCATGGCCGGCGCCGGCCTGGGGGTCCCCCCGATGGATGGCGCCGCCCGGCCGCCGGAAGACGCAGGCGACCCGGCGGCGCAACGGTTCATGCTGGCGTGGCGACCGGATGCGCCGTTGCGGGGGGACTTCGTGGCCGCCTTCAAGCAGGCCGATGGGCGCTGGCGGGTGGTGGAGAACACCCGCAACCGCGCCAGCTTCGTCGCCCGCCTCGCCACGCTGTTCCTCGCCGGCATGCTGGGCCTGCTGCCGCTGGCCTGGTGGTTTTCGCGGGCGCTGGCCGCGCCCATCCGCCAGTTCACGCGCGCGGCCGACCGCATGGGACGCGAAACCGGCGCGCCTGCCCTGCCCGTGACCGGTCCCAGCGAGTTCGCCAGCGCGGCCGCCGCCTTCAACGCCATGCAGGCGCGCCTGGACCGCCTGCTGCAGGAGCGCGGCGAGATGGCGGGGGCGATCGCGCACGACCTGCGCACGCCGCTCGCGCGCCTGGCGTTCCGGCTGGACGCGCTGCCCGCGGAGAGCCGCGCCAAGGCCAGCGCCGACATCGCCGAGATGTCGCAGATGATCGATGCCACGCTCGCCTTCATCCACGACCAGAACCGGCGCGTGCTGCGCGAACCCCTCGATCTGCGCCTGTTGGTCGAAAGCGTGGTGGACAGCCTGCGCGACATGGGCCATGACGTGCGCGCCGATGCGGGCCCGCCCGCGCCGATGCGGGGCGATCCGGTGTCGCTGCGGCGCATGGTGGCGAATCTGGCCGAGAACGCCCTCAAGTACGGCCACCGCGCGCGCATCGCGCTGGCGGCCGAAGGCGACGGTTATCGCCTGGATGTGGACGACGAGGGCCCCGGCATCGACCCGGCGCAGGCCGAACAGCTGTTCGTGGCCTTCGTGCGTGGCGAGGCGTCGCGCAACCGGAGTACCGGCGGGATCGGCCTGGGACTGGCGTCGGTGAAGCACACCGTGCTCGCGCACGGCGGCCAGGTGCAGCTGTCCAATCGCAGCGAAGGCGGCCTGCGCGCCAGCGTCTACCTGCCGCGAGGCCTGGACTGACGCGTCATCGCGCAGTCCAGTGCCAGCGGGCGCCGACGGTGAAGGTGCGCCCTGCGCCGGGTTCGTAGAACCGTCCGTTGCCTTCGTTGACGATCACCGAGCCGATGTGGAACCGGTCCAGCGCGTTGTCGATGCGGACGAACGCCTGCAGGCGGCCGCTCGCCCACGACCGCTCGCGGCCTGCTTCCAGGTGCAGTACGCCATGGCCGGGCGCGCGCTCGCTGCCGGTGTCGTTGACGGTCACATCGCCCATGCCCACCAGCTGCGCCGAGGCCTGCCAGCGCTCGCCCCGCCAGCGCAGCCGCAGCGAGGCCTGTTGCCGTGCTATCCCGGGAATGCGCGTGCCCGCGGCGACCCGCACGCCGGGCGTGGTGCAGCCGGCGGCCGTGCAGATGGGGAAGCTGTCGCGGAACGTCGCGTCCAGCCATGTGTACGCGAACTGCACCTGCCACGCATCGCCGAGCGGCACGTCGGATTGCAGTTCGAGTCCTTGCCGGCGCGCGGCGCCGGCATTGCGGTAGCTGCTGCGTCCGCCGACATTGCGCGCCACGGCGAGTTCGTCGTCGGTATCGGCACGGAACACCGCCGCCTCCAGCGTCGTCCCGTCCGACACCCGCCACTTCGTACCCAGCTCGACATTGCGGCTGACCGCCGGACGCAGGTCGAACGCCAGGCCCGCGGCGCCATCGGCGCGGTAACCCAGTTCGTTGAAGGTCGGCGTCTCGAAGCCGCGCCCCCAGGAGGCGTACAGGCGCCACGCCTCGTCCGGCGCGAACACCAGTCCCGCCACCGGCAGGGTGCGGTCGTAGACCACGCGCCCGCTGTCGTCGGGATTGGTCGCGGTGACGTACGCATCCCGGGACGTGAAGGTGATGCGGCTGCGGCGCGCGCCCGCCAGCAGCGACCAGCGCGGCGCGAACCGCCACCAGGCCTGCAGGTACTGGTCCGCGTTCTGCACCGTGTTGCGCTCGTCGCGCCGCAGCGCGCCGCGCACGCCCAGCGCCGTGCCGACGAAGTTCTCGTAGCCGCGGCGATGCTGGCGTTGCCGGTCCGCACCCAGGCCGGCCGCGAATTCGACGGGCCGGTCACCCAGGCGTCCGGCCCATGACCAGCGCAGGTCGGCGCCGCCATAGGCGTTGTCCAGGTCGATCACGCCGCCCGAGTTCAGGGGATTGGCCTGCGCGCCGACCGGCAATGCGAGGAACTGCTCGACATCGCGCTGGCCGCCATAGCCCATCACCCGCACCTGGTGTCCGTCGCCGAACGGCAGCGCGTACACCGCGCCCACCTGATCCTGGCCCACCGACTTGCGCGTGTCGAACGCGGTGGCGACGGACGCAGCCTGGCGGGGCGATTGCCATGCCTGCGCCCGCGTCAGGCCCAGCGGATCCTGCGCATCGGGCGCGTGGAGACGATTGGCGACCAGATCCAGCGTGCCGGCGCCGCGGCGAAGGCGCAGCAGGATGTTCAACGACTCGCGGCGCGCGGCCGCGTGGTCGCGATAGCCGCGCGTATCGAACACCGACGCCGCCACGTTGTAACCCACGGCATCGCCGGCACCGCGCAGGCGCGCGCCCAGCACGGATGTGCCGTGGCTGCCGGCGCTGGCCTGCAGGCGGGCGTCGTGTCCTTCGTCCGGGATATCGCTCCATGCCTGGATCACGCCACCGGAAGAGTTGCCATGCAGGGCCGAGAACGGGCCCCGCAACACCTCCACGCGGTCCGCGCCCAGCATGCTGAAGTGCGACACCTGGCCCTGCCCGTCGGGCATGGTCGCCGGCACGCCGTCGGCGTACAGCCGCACGCCGCGTACGCCGAAGGTGGAGCGCGCACCGAACCCGCGGATCGACAACTGGGTGTCCTGCGCGAAGTTCTGCCGCTCGCGCGCCTGTACGCCCGGTACGCCGTCCAGCGCCTCCGAGAGCGCGGCCTGCGTGCGCGCGCCTCCATCCCCCATGGGCACCACGCTGATCGAGGCGGGCGTATCGAATGCGGTGACCGCTTCCAGCCGCGTGGCGGTCACCACCACACGGTCCAGGGTCTCGGCCGCGCGTGATGTGCCGGCTTCTCCGGTCAGCGCCAGGGGCGCCAGCGTGGCACCCCAGACCACACAACAGAATCGCGACATCGCATGCATGCAGGTAACCGGCCGGCGCGGCACGCCGGCCCTGCGCGACCCGCGACCACGCGCGCGTAGCGCGCAGCACCGGTCGGTTGTCGCCGGGCGCCGACATTGAGCCCGAAACGAAGGAGTGGAACGTGGGCGGCAGCATATACCAGGTGTGGATTTCGCCATCTGCTCAGCCGGCGAGGCCGGCGCGACGGCAACCCGACCGCTCCGGTTGCGGCCAACGATCATCCCGGGCCTTCGTGCCGCGCGCGCTCAGTCCACCTCGCAAAGCGGCGCTTCGCCGGCTCGCAACGTCAGCACGCGCACGCCGGTGCGGGTGACCGCGACGGTGTGCTCGAACTGCGCCGACAGCCTGCCGTCGCGGGTGTACACCGGCCACGCGTCCGGATGCGCGCGGATCGCGGCCTTGCCCTGGTTGAGCATCGGCTCGATGGTGAACACCATGCCTTCCTCCAGCGCCAGGCCGGTACCGGGACGGCCGTAGTGGAGCACCTGCGGCGCTTCGTGCATGGCCCGGCCGATGCCATGCCCGCAGTACTCCTTCACCACGCTGTAGCCCTGGGCACGGGCGTAGTGCGCGATCGCATGGCCGATGTCGCCCAGGCGCGCGCCCGGGCGCACCGCCGCGATTCCCTTCCACATCGCCCGGTACGTCGCCTCCACCAGGCGCCGTGCGGGGTAGGCCACCTCGCCCACCAGATAGGTCGTGCTGGAGTCGGCGATATAGCCGTCCTTTTCTAGCGTGATGTCGAAATTGACGATCTGGCCGCTGCGGAGCACATCGTCCGATGACGGCACCCCGTGACAGACCACGTCGTCGATCGAGGCGTTCAGCACGTAAGGGAAACCGTACTGGCCCTTGCTGGCGGGCCGCGCATGCAGATCGTCCACGATCATGCGTTCCACCAGGTCGTTGACCTCCAGCGTGCTGCGGCCTTCCAGCCGCAGCCGTCCCAAGGCATCGAACACTCCGGCCAGGAGCGCACCGGCCCGGGCCATCAAGGCGATTTCGGCGGCGCTCTTGATCACGCGCGCGCCGGCCGCAGGGGATGTGGCTTTACCCCCGCCGCCCGCAACTCGTCGGCGACGATCTCCTGGAAGCTCAGATGGGGATTCATCTCGCACAACAGGCCGACCTTGATCCAGAAGTTGGCCTGCGCGTTGATGGAACGATGGGTGACGGTACAGGCGCGCCGGATCTGATCGTGCAGGTCGTCGTCGATGTTCACTATGCCCATGGGGGCCTCGCATCGGGTGGATATACGAATCATATACGATCCGCATATCGTCCGCAGGTCGCGCCACGGAACCCTCCGCCGTCGTCCGCGACGCGACTGCAACCTTTCGGCACGGGCCGGCATCTGCAGGAGCGACCCCTCCCGAGTACCGCCATGATCCGACCGCTCCTGCTGCTGGCCTGCCTCTGCGCCTGCCCCACCCTGTCCGCCCGGCCCGCCCCCACGGACGACGCGCCGGCATCGACACCGCACCCCGCGACCGAGGCCGACGCCCGGCAGGCCCTGGATGCCTGGATCGCCGCCTTCAACAGGGGCGACCGGGCGACATGGGAGGCGTTCGGCCAGCGCTACGGGTCGGCGATGAACATCGACAACCTGCTCGAGTTCCGCGACAGCATCGGCGGTTTCATCCTGGCCAGGCGCGAGCCCGCCGAGGGCGACACCGCGGTAGCGCTGCTGCGTGAAAGGGAATCCGACAACCACGCACGGCTGCGGGTCACGCTGGAGCCGGGACCGACGGCGCGCATCGACCTGGCCGGCGTGGCCACGCCACCGGACCTGAAGCCTGCCCGCCTGGATGCGCAGGGTGCGCTCGACGACGTGGCCGCCTTCGCCGAAGCGGCGTCGGCCAAGGACGCCTTTGCCGGCGCCCTGTTGATCGCGCAGGGCGACGAGGTCCTGCTGCAGGGCGCCTGGGGCCTGGCCGACCGCGCCACGGGCGCCGGCAACACGCTGGATACCCGCTTCCGGCTGGGCTCGATGAACAAGATGCTGACCTCGGTGGCGATCCTGCAGCTGGTGCAGGCCGGGAAGGTGTCGCTGGACGGCACGCTGGGCGACTATCTGCAGGCCTACCCCAACCCCGACATGCGCAGGGCGACGGTGCGGCAGCTGCTGTCGCACCGTGCCGGCGCGGGCGACATCTTCGGTCCGGCGTTCGATCGCCAACGCGAGCGCCTGCGCACGCATGCGGACTACCTGGCGCTGTACGGCGCGCGTGCGCCCGCGCATCCCCCCGGGTCCCGCCACGACTACTCCAACTACGGTTTCGTGCTGCTGGGCGCGATCATCGAAGCGGTGTCGGGCCAGGACTATTACGCCTACGTCGAAGAACACATCCTGGTCCCGGCCGGCATGCGCGACACCGGTTCGCTGCCCGAGTCCGACGACATGCCCCGGCGCGCGCGCGCCTACATGCGCACCCGCGGCCAATGGCTGGATGCGGCGCACACGCTGCCGTGGCGCGGAACCGCTGCCGGCGGCGGCTACAGCACGGTCGGCGACCTGCTGCGCTTCGCACGCGCATTGCAGGGCGGCCGCCTGCTGGACCCGTCCCTGCTGGCCGTCGCCACGCGCCCGGACGATGCCGGCTATGGCCTGGGATTCACCGCAGGCGAATTCGAGGGCCTGCCGTGGTACGGCCATGGGGGCGGCACCGCCGGGATGAACACCGAATTCCGCGTGTTCCCCACCCTGGGCCGGGTGGTGATCGGCCTTGCGAACGTCGATCCGCCCGTGGCGCAGCGCCTGGTGGACCGCTACCTGGCGCGCATGCCGCTGGAGTAGCGCGGCGCATCGCGTGGGCCGCGACGTCGAGGACGGCGCCGCGGCGCGTACCCACGGCCGACCGCCCTTTCGGGCCGATCATTGACCACGGTCAACTCCGGCACGCTGGGGCAGCTGCACGCTGGCAGCCGGGTTGTTCGACGGCCACGTTGCGGGAGGCCCGGATCGCCATGGACAGACTGCTCGGCAAGACCTGCATCGTCACCGGCGCAGCGCGCGGCATCGGCCGGGCCTGCGCGATGTGCATGGCGCAGGAAGGCGCGCGCGTCGCCCTCTTCGACGTGCTGGACGAAGAAGGACACACGCTCGCCGACCAGCTTTCCTCTGCCGGACATGCGGCCCGCTACTGGCATGTGGACGTCGCCCGCGAGTCCGACGTATGCCGCGCCATCCACGACGTCGCTGCCGCCTTCGGCAGCATCGACGTGCTGGTCAACAATGCCGGCATCGCAGGTACCGACAAGCCCACCCACGAGCTCACCGAGGCCGAGTGGGACAGGGTGCAGGCCATCAACGTGAAGGGGGTGTTCTTCTGCACCAAGCATGCGATCCCCGCGATGCGCCGCGCGGGCGGGGGCAGCATCATCAACCTCTCCTCCATCTACGGCCTGGTGGGGGCCGCGGACGTGCCGCCGTACCATGCCTCCAAGGGCGCGGTCAGGCTCATGAGCAAGACCGACGCCCTGTTCTACGCCCCGGACCGCATCCGGGTGAACTCCATCCACCCCGGCTACATCCGTACGCCCATGGTCGAAGGCCACGTCCTGGCAGGCGGCGCCGAAGACCTCGAGGCCGCCCTGGAGACGCTGGGCCAGCTGCATCCGCTGGGCAGGCTGGGCGATCCGCGGGACATCGCGTGGGGCGTGGTCTATCTCGCGTCGGATGAAGCCGGCTTCGTGACCGGTTCCGAACTGGTGATCGACGGCGGCTACACCGCGCGCTGAGCCGGCCCCTTCGCACCGGGCAGGCGCTACTGGCGCTGCTGGAGACGCCGCTCGCCGTGGGCACCCAGTTCCCGCGCGAACCAGTCGGCCGCGACCACGGTCATCGCCTCCAGGGTGCCGGGTTCTTCGAACAGATGACCCGCGCCGGGAATGGTGACCAGTTCGGCCCGGGCGCCCATCACGCCGCGGGCGCTCCGGTTGAGTTCGAGCACGTCCGGGTCTGCGGCGCCGACGATCAGCAGCACCGGGGTCCGCACGCGCTGCAGGATGTCGCGCCCGGCCAGGTCGGGTCGCCCGCCCCGGGACACCACACCGGCAATCAGGTCCGGGTGGGCCGCGGCCACCCGCAGGGCCGCGGCCGCGCCCGTGCTGGCACCGAACAGGCCGAGCGGCAACCCCAGGCAATGCGGCTGCCGGCGCACCCACGCCACCGCCGATTCCAGCCGCGAGGCGAGGATGGCGATATCGAAACGCACCGAGGGCGTGACATCCTCCCGCGGCGTCAACAGGTCGAACAGCAGGCTGGCGATGCCCTTCTGCGCCAGGGCATCGGCCACGTGACGATTGCGCGGACTCAGGTGGCTGCTGCCGCTGCCATGCGCGAACACCACCAGGCCGATGGCATGTTCGGGAACGCGCAGCGCGCCCTCCAGCAGCCATTGTCCGGCCGGAATGCGCACCGGCTGGCTGGCGATACCGCGCGATGCGGCCTTCCGCCGCCCCTGCAGCGCGGCCGCCACATCGTCATCGGTCACCTCGGCGAAGTTCCGGTAGTACAGGCTGACCGCCCGGAACGGATAAGGTGTAGCCAGGTACACCACGTCGTCCGCCACCTGCCGCACGTCCGCCAGGCTGTCCGCCGCGGCCACCGGAACCGCGCAGACCAGGCGCGCCGGCGACTGCGCGCGCACCGCGCGCAAGGCCGCCACCATGGTCGCGCCGGTGGCCAGGCCATCGTCCAGGACGATCACCGTGCGGCCGGTCAGGTCGCCCAGGGCATCGCCCCCGTAGCGGGCCCGGCGTTCGCGCATCAGGGCCATCTGCTGGTCGATCTCCGCCTGCAGGTAGGCGCGGCCGGCGCCCGACCAGACCGAGGCTTCGTTGAGCAGCACCGAGCCGCGCTCGTCCACCGCACCGATGGCGTGCTCCGGGTTGCCGGGCGCGCCCAGCTTGCGTACCAGGATCATGTCCAGGTCCGCGTCCAGTGCGTCGGCCACGATGCGCGCCATCGGCATGGCGCCCCGCGGTATGCCCAGCACCACCGGATGCATGCCGCGATAGCGCGCCAAGGCGGCCGCCAGCGCGTGGGCGGCCTGCTCGCGGTCCTGGAATGGCAGCTGCATCATGGCGTGCGACCTCCTGCGGTGGCGCCATCACGATGGCGTGGCCGGCGCCGCCGGGTATTGACCCACGTCAACATCGCCCCGCACCGGGCCAGGGATGATCGTGCACCCACGCACGCCGATCCGATGCATGGCCATCCACACGCCACTGGCGGTCCTGCGCGACCACGCACACGTACTGCGCGAGGATCCCAGCGACTACGACCCGCTGCTGCGCATGGCGGCCACCCGCGATTTCGCCCTGCTGGGCGAGGCGACGCACGGCACGCACGAGTTCTACGCCATGCGCGCCGCCATCACCCGGCGCCTCATCGCGGAAGCGGGCTTCGACGCGGTGGTCGTGGAAGGGGACTGGCCCGACGTACTGCGATTGCACCGGTATGCCACCGCGGCCGGGGAGGATGCGCTGGACCAGGCGTTCCAGGACTTCGAGCGCTTTCCCGCCTGGATGTGGCGCAATCGCGATGTCCACGCGTTCATCGACTGGCTGCGAAGCCACAACGCGGGCCGTTCCCCCCACCGGCAGGCCGGCTTCTACGGCATGGACCTGTACAGCCTCTATCGCTCGGCCGACGCCGTGGTGGCCTATCTGGAACACGTGGATCCGGAACAGGCCGCCGTCGCACGCGGCCTGTATGCCTGCCTGGACCATGTGCGCGACCCGCAGGATTACGGCGCGGAAGTGGCCGCCGGCCTGCGCCCGCCCTGCCGGGATGCGGCGGCGGCGCTGCTGGTGGACCTGTGCGCACGGGCCGCCGACTACCGCAGCAGCGATGGAGCCGCGGCCGCGGATGCGCAGTTCCATGCCGAACGCAACGCGCAGGTGGTCGTGCATGCCGAACGCTACTACCGGGCCATGTTCGCCGGCCGGGCCACGTCGTGGAACCTGCGCGACAGCCACATGGTGGACACCCTGCTCGACCTGCGCTGGCATCTGCGCGGCAGCGGCAGGCAGGGACGGATCGTGGTGTGGGCGCACAACTCGCACCTGGGCGACGCGCGGGCCACCGAGATGGCGCACCGGGGCGAGTGGAACGTGGGCCAGCTGCTGCGCGAGCGCATGGGCGGCCCGGCCACGCTGAGCGTGGGCTTCACCACCTACACCGGCCACGTGACCGCCGCGCGCGACTGGGGTGCGCCGGCCGAACGTCGCTGGGTGCGCCCGGCCCATCCCGACAGTCATGAGCACCTGCTGTACCGGACCGGCAAGGATCGCTTCTTCCTGGCGCTGTCCGGCCCGGTGGCGGACGCGCTGGACGCCCCCCGGCTGGAGCGCGCCATCGGCGTGGTCTACCGGCCACAGAGCGAACTGGCGAGCCACTACTTCGGCGCGACCCTGCCCGGCCAGTTCGATGCCCTCTTCCATCTCGACGAGACCTCCGCGGTGGAGCCGCTGGAGGTGACCGGTCTCTGGTCCCGCCACGAGCCGCCCGACACCTATCCATCCGGCCTGTGAAGCAGGCCCCGTCGGTCCGCCAGCGGACCGGATTCCACCCCGACGCGCACCCGGAGCTGCCGCCATGAACATCCCCGTGGAGATCACCTATCTGGGACTGCCGCCTTCGCCGGCGCTCAGCGACCACATCACGCGCCACGCCCACCGCCTGCAGCATTTCGCCCCGCGCCTGCAGGCTTGCCGCGTGACCGTCAGCCGCAGCGAGCACCGCCACCACAGCGGGAACCGCTTCAGCGTGACCGCGCATGCGTCGTTGCCGGGCGGCGAATTCCATGCCGGCCGCAGCTGCGAGGCGGACCGCGCGCACGAAGACGCCTACGTGGCCGCCAGCGAGGCCATCGATGCCCTGCGCCGCCAACTGGAGGAATTCCAGACGATACGGCGCGAGCGCGCGCAGTCTGATGGACGCCCGCACGGCGACGCGGCCTAGGCGGGTTGCAGGCCGACGCCGGAATCGGCCGCATCGTTGATCCCGGTCAATGGATGCGTCCACGCGCTGACGATCATGGAACACCCCTTGCGAGGCACCCGTCATGGCCAGATTCCTCATCCTCGGCGCCGGCCTGGCCGGCATGAGTGCGGCCTACGAACTGCGCAGCACGCTGGGGCCGGCCCACCCCATCACGGTGCTGGGCGACGGCGAGCGCTTCAGCTTCACGCCTTCCAATCCATGGTTGGCCGTGGGCTGGCGCCAGGCCGACGATTTCACCCTGCCAGCGGCCCCGCCGCTGCACAACAAGGACATCGCCTTCAGTCCTTCGCCGGCGGCGCACATCGACACCGCCGGCAACTGCGTGCGCAGCGCCGACGGCAGCTGGCACAGCTACGACTACCTGATCATCTGCACGGGGCCGCAGTTGGCCTTCGCGGAAGTGCCCGGACTGGGCCCGGGAGAGGGGTTCACCCAGTCGATCTGCACCACCGCGCACGCCGCGCGGGCCTGGGAGGCCTACCAGCATTTCCTGGAAGATCCCGGCCCCATCGTGATCGGCGCGGTGCAGGGTGCGAGCTGCTTCGGGCCGGCCTACGAGTTCGCGCTGATCCTCGATACCGACCTGCGCCGGCGCAGGCTGCGCGACCGGGTACCCATGTCCTTCGTCACCAGCGAGCCCTACATCGGCCACCTGGGGCTGGGGGGCGTCGGCGATTCCAAGGGCATGCTGGAATCGGAGCTGCGCAAGCGGCATATCCGCTGGATCGACAACGCGCGGGTGCGCGGCGTGCGTGAAGCGGAAATGTCGGTGGTGGAGGTCGACGCACACGGCGAACCCAAGAACGAGCACGTCCTGCCGTTCCGTTACGCGATGCTCCTGCCGGCCTTCAAGGGCGTCGATGCGGTCGCGGCCGTCGAGGGGCTGTGCAACCCGCGCGGCTTCGTGCTGGTCGACCGCCACCAGCGCAGCGTGCGCCATCGCAACATCTTCGCCGCAGGCGTCTGCGTGGCCATCCCGCCGGTGGAAAGCACGCCCGTGCCCACCGGCGCGCCCAAGACCGGCTTCATGATCGAATCGATGGTGACGACCCTGGTACGCAACATCCAGGCCGAACTCGACGGCAAGCCCGCCACGTTCGAAGGCACGTGGAATGCCGTCTGCCTGGCCGACATGGGCGATACGGGCATCGCGTTCGTGGCCTTGCCGCAGATCCCGCCGCGCAACGTCACCTGGACCCGCGAGGGGCACTGGGTGCACCTGGCCAAGGTCGCCTTCGAGAAGTACTTCCTGTTCAAGATGCGCCACGGCACCAGCGAGCCTGTCGTGGAGAAATACGTGCTGGGCGCACTGGGCATCGAGCGGTTGAAGCCGCATGCCGACACGCCCCCCGCCGGCCGGCCACGGTCTTCCGGCTGAGCTCCTGAGCCGCAGGCCGCCGCACGCGCAGGCGGCGGCGCCGGGACGCGATCGTCCATCGCCGGCGTCAACGCCCGTCGTCGGGCAGCGCGCGCCAATGGCGGCGGCCGATCCGGAAATCGCCGATGGCCACGCCCAGGTCGAATCCCTCCCCCGTGCCGCTCAATGCCAACGACACCCTGCCCTTGGTCAGCACGCGCGCCGTGCCCGTCTTCACCACGCCCACGTCGCCGCTCAGCGCCACGTAATGGCCCAGCACGTCATCGATGTCGGTCACCCGGGTGAACCTGCCCGTTCCCTGCACGATCTTCCACTTGCCGGCGGTGATGCCGATGCCGTTCGCGCGGATCGCCACGGGGAGCGAGGCGCCATCGCTGCAGGTCACCGTCCCTTCGCCGACGGTGCTGGCGTACAGGGCGGACCACTCCTGGGTACTGAATGCGAGCGTGCAGCTCAGTTCGCGCTCCGCCGCCGACGCGCAGGCCGTCCCCACCCACAGGGTGGCGGCCAGCAGACGTACCGTTGTCTTGTTCATGATCCGATTCCCTGCAGACGGACACGCCGATATCGGCGCCGCCCTATCCTGGCCCTTCGCGCGCGGCGCCGACTTGATCCCGATCAAACACCCCACGCCTGCCGGCGCGGGAGGCGCCACCGCCGGACCTTGATGCGGATCAACACGCGGACCGCCACGAGGGCGTAGCGTCGCAGACCTGGGGCCACAAGGAGCCATCGATGCCACGCGGCGCCGCCGTCCGCATCCGCCAGGGCGGTTCGAGGCCGAACGCGGCGGACGTGCCCTGCGCCCTCGCCGGCCGCGGAGTACGCTGATGGCCGACGCGCCCACCCCGCAGCCCGAGGGACAGGCCTGCCGTCCAGCGCCCGCTGGCGCGCTGCCACCGGGCCTCACGGCCGCCGAAGCGCAGCGCCGCCAGCAAGCGCAGGGGCCCAACCTGGTGCCACGGTCCGAACGCCGCACCGCACTGCGGATCGGCCTGGGCGTGATCCGTGAGCCGATGCTGGCGCTGCTGCTGGGTGCGACGGCCCTGTATCTGGTGCTCGGGGAGCTGTCTGAAGCCGTGGTGCTGGGCGTCTCCGTGCTGGTGGTGGTGGGGCTGGCGTTCTTCCAGGAATACCGGTCCGAACGCGCGCTGGACGCATTGCGCGACCTCGGCAGCCCGCGCGCCCGCGTCCGCCGCGACGGACAGACCGTATCGCTGCCGGCTCGCGAGGTGGTGGTGGGCGACCTCCTGCTGCTGGAGGAAGGCGAGCGCGTCGCGGCCGATGCCCGCCTGTGCGACGCCGGCGACGCGTCACCGGGGCTGGAGCTGGACGAATCGCTGCTGACGGGCGAATCCGTCCCGGTGCGACGCAGCGCGGGATCGGCGCCGGGCGACCGCGTGCATGCCGGGACCCTGGTGCTCGCAGGACATGGGCTGGCGGAGGTGGTGGCCATCGGCGCCGACAGCGCCATCGGGCGCATCGGCGCGACCCTGGACAAGGTGCGCACGCCGCGCACGCCGATGCAGCGCCAGATGAAGCACGTGGTCGCGGTGTTCGCCGTGCTCGCCCTGCTGGTCAGCGCGACGGTCACCACGCTGCATGCCTCCCTCCACGGCGACTGGGTGCAGGCCGCACTGGCCGGCATCACCCTGGCGATGGCGAACATTCCCGAAGAGTTCCCGGTGGTGCTGACCGTGTTCCTGGCCCTGGGCGCGTGGCGCATGGTGCGTCATCGCGCCCTGGTCCGGCGCCCGCCGGCGATCGAGGCGCTGGGCGCGGTGACCGTACTGTGCGCCGACAAGACCGGCACCCTGACCGAGAACCGCATGGCCGTGGCGGAACTGGTCGCGCCGGCCGCGCGGGCCACCCTTCCCGCCTCCCTGCCGCCGTCCCTGCGCACCCTGCTCGAGTACGCGGATGCGGCCAGCGCCGACGACACGATCGACCCGATGGAGCGCGCCCTGCGGACCACGCTCGGCGGCCAACCTTCCCTGGCGCGCCCGCACGATGCGCAGCGGATGCACGAGTACCCGCTGATGCAGCCCTTGCCGGTCGTGGGCCACGCATGGCGCGCCGGACGGCATGCGGACGAGGTCCGCATCTATTGCAAGGGCGCACCCGAGGCGGTCGCGACGCTCTGCGGTCTGCCGCCGGATGAGCGGGCGCGCCACCTAGCCGATGCCGCGGCGATGGCCCGCCGTGGCCTGCGGGTGCTCGCTGTGGCGGCGAGCGCGGTCGATGCCGGTTTCGCCTCACCCCCTGCCCGCCTGGAGGACTGCGCACTCCAATGGTCGGGGCTGGTCGGCTTCGCAGATCCGCTGCGCGAAGGCGTCGCCGACGCCGTGCATGAGGCGCTGGCGGCGGGCGTGCGCGTGGTGATGCTGACCGGCGATCATCCGGAAACCGCCCGTGCGATCGCACAGCAGGCCGGCATCCCCGGCACCACGGTGGCGCTGGGCGAACATCTGGCGGCATCCGGCGGCGACGCACGCAGCGGGGTGATGGCGGGCACCAACGTGTTCGCCCGGGTCAGGCCGGAGCAGAAGCTGGACATGGTGCTGGAACTGCGTCGGGCCGGCCATGTCGTGGCGATGACCGGCGACGGCGTCAACGACGCGCCCGCGCTTGCCGCCGCCCATGTCGGCATCGCCATGGGCGCCCGCGGCACGGAGGTCGCACGGGAGGCGGCGTCCATCGTGCTGCTCGACGACAACTTCGTCACCCTCGTGCGCGCGATCAGGGCCGGACGCATCATCTACGACAACATCGTCCGCGCGGTGCGCTACATCCTGGCCGTGCACGTGCCCATCACCGGACTGGCCCTGCTGCCCCTGCTGCTGGGCGAGCCGCTGGTCCTGCTTCCCCTGCACGTGGTGTTCCTGGAACTGATCATCGACCCGGCTTCATCGCTGGTGTTCGAGCGCGAGCCCGGCGTGCGCGACGTGATGCGCCGTCCGCCGCGCGACCCGTCGCGGCATCTGCTCGATGTCCGGCTGCTGCTGCGCAGCTTCGCCCAGGGCATCGTCGCGCTGCTCGCGGTGAGCGCGCTCTACCTGCTGGGACGCGGGGCCGGCCTGCCCTCTGCCCAGACCGGCGCACTGGCCTTCATCGCGCTGGTGATGGGCAACCTGTCGCTGCTGGTCGCCAACCTCGCGCCCGGACGCAAAGCATGGTGGCGCCGGCGCAACCCGTTGCTGTGGTGCATTGCGGTGCCGGCCGGCGTGCTGCTGGGCGTGGTGACGCACCTGCACGGCCCGAGCGCCTGGTTCGGCTTCCAGCCCCCGCCGGTGACCTTGACGCTGGTGGCGGCCGTGCTGCCGCCTGCCCTGCTGTGGCTGGCCACCTGGACGGCGCGCGCCCTCGTGCCGCGCGGCCGCCAGGGGCACTGCAGGTCGCCTGCGCCACGGCCTTAGTCCTGTTGATCCAGATCAACATGCCGGTTGCTGCGGTGGGCATGGTGTACGCATCGCCCAGCTGAGGAATGCCGCCATGATCAAAGACATCTTCGTTCCCGTCACCGCGACCTCCGCCGACGAGGGGGCGCTTGCGCACGGCATCGCGCTGGCGTCGCGGTTGCAGGCCCATCTGGCGGTGCTCGAGCTTGTCAGCCTGCCGGTGTCCGCCGTCGATCCCTGGGGCCTGACGCCGGAGCCCGGCATGATCGCGCTGTACGACGATCTGCGCGAAACCGGCAAGCGCAATGCGGCCAAGCTGCGCACCCGCCTGGAGAAGGAGGGCATCTCGTGGGAAGTGCGCCTGGACGAGTCCCTGGCGGGCGATCCCACCCGCCTGGCCGCGCAACACGCGCTGTATGCGGACTTCTCCATCGTCGGCGTTCCGGACGCGGACCAGCCCGGCGCCCGAACCGCCTACGGCTACTTCGAAGCGCTGCTGTTCGAGTCGGGGCGTCCGGTCCTGACGGTCCCGGCCAAGGCCTCGCCGCCGTCGTCGTCCGGACACGTCGTCGTCGCCTGGCATCCCGCCCGCGAAGCGGCCAGGGCGCTGAACGATGCGCTTCCGTTGCTCGCGTCGGCGACATCGGTCGACGTGGTGCATGTCGCAGCACCGGGCGGAGCGGCACGCGGGGAGGGCGATGCCGGACTGGACATCAGCCTGCACCTGGCGCGGCATGGGCTGGAGGTCAACACGGTCTCCCGGCCGCTGGTGGCCGACTCCGTGGCGCTGACCCTGCTGCAGCACTGCAGGGAATCGGGTGCGCAGTTGATGGTCGCCGGCGCCTATGGCCATACCCGCGCGCGCGAATGGCTGCTGGGCGGCGCAACCCGCGAACTCCTGCGCAAGTCCGCCATCCCCATGCTTTTCGCGCACTGAGCCGATCCGGCGGCGCGCGGACTCCGCTGGCCGGTTACCGGCCGGCGGAGCCGGTGTGCATCGCCCCCACGGGGAACTACAGCAGGAGTTCGTGGATCACCTGCGAGGCCTCGTCGGGGTCGGGCCGGGTGGTGAAGCCCAGCGGACGCACCAGGTCGTGCATCGCGGTGTTGTCGGCAAAGTCGACGGAATAGAGCGCCTTCATGCCAGCCGACCGCGCGATGTCGATCAGGCGCTGCATCAGCACGGTCGCAAGCCCCTTCTGCTGCCACGCGTCGGCCACCGCGACCGCCAGTTCGCAACGCGCGCCCTCGGCATCGGCCCCGTAGCGGGCGACGCCCAGCAGGCTGCCATCGCCCTGGTCGCCCGCCTCCAGCGCGACCAGGGCGGCCGCACGCGTCGGGTCCAGCACGGTCAGCTGCGACAGCAGCGCTTCGCTGGGATGGCACACGCCGCCGAGGAAGCGGTAGTGCTTGGCCTGGCTGGAAAGCCGTTCGATGAAATCGCGCTCGGCCTGCCGGTCCTGCGGACGGATGTGCCGGATCAGCACGTGGCTGTTGTCGCGCAGGGTCTCGTACCAGACCTGCGGGGATGCGGTGTCGTTCATGTCGGTGCTCGTAGTCGGTGGTCCGCAGGCACGGGGGCCGTGCCACGGAGGATGCGCAGCGGCCGCGCTGCCACGGATCGGCGAAGTGGAAGTGACCCCTCGCCCGCGTCATGCCATCCCGGGACGGCGGCCCCGCCACGGACCGTCTCCCGGGCATATCCTGCGCAGCGCGCACGCGGGCCTGTGTCTGGTCCGGCCCTGCCCACGCATGCGCCGGCGGGCAGGCACGCAGGCGGTGTC
This sequence comes from Pseudoxanthomonas sp. F37, assembly GCF_022965755.1. Taxonomy (NCBI): domain Bacteria; kingdom Pseudomonadati; phylum Pseudomonadota; class Gammaproteobacteria; order Lysobacterales; family Lysobacteraceae; genus Pseudoxanthomonas; species Pseudoxanthomonas sp. F37. The sequence goes on from NZ_CP095187.1 coordinate 3,546,163, forward strand.
AGGCGATGACCAGATGGTCGACGACATCCTTGACGCCCGGCGCGGACCATACCGCCCGCTCGACCGCCACCCGTTCGCTCCAGGTATCGACCTTGCCGTCCAGCGTCACGGTGTCGCCGTTCTTGATGGCGATCCGGATCTGCTTGGCTTCCACTTCGGCGCTGCGCTTGAGCGCATCCTCGATCCGCTGCTGCACCACGGGCACCTGCACGGAAGGCTTGATGGCGATGTTGTTGGTGATGCCCGTCACCCCGCGCAGCGTGCGCAGCGCGGTTTCCGCGCCGGTGCGCTGGTACTGCCATTCCACCCGGCCATCCAGGGTCACCCATCCCTTGTTGACGGTGACATGGATGTCGGTCGGCACGGCGCTGTTCCACTTCAGGACGCCGAGGGCGCGCTTGGCGATCTCCTCATCGCTGGTATCGCCGACGAAACGGACCTCGATGTTCTGCACGACCGCCCTGACGCCCTTGACCCGCCACACGGCGCGTTCGGCGCTGAGCTTCTGGTAGTAGGTGCTCGCATGCCCCGTCAGGGTGACCACGCCATCCTCGGCCATCACTCCGATATCGGCGGCGTCGATGCTGGGTTCGAAATCCAGCTCGTCGATGACCGCCTGACGCAATTGCTTGTCGTTCATGTTCGTCTCCGGTTTGCCGCACGCCCGTACGTGCCGGAGGGAGTTGACCGCGGCGCGCCGTCGAGCGAGTTGACGTGGATCAACAACGCATCGTTCCCAGGGCCCGCCAGCGGCAGTGCGCATGCCACCGGGGCGCGGTGCCGTTACAGGCCGTTACAGACCGTGTCCGGCGCGATGCCGGCGCGTGCCACGCGCGGCATAGCCTCGTCCTTCCCCATCCGGAGGACGCAGTGATGCTGGATGTCGGCCATTTCGCGGAGCCCCCCACCCTCGCCGGGCCGTCGGACGGCGTCCGGGCGGTCGCCCCTCCGTCCGAGGTCCAGGGGGAAGACCTGCTGATGCGGCATGCCCCCCTGCAGCGCCGCCGGCTGCAGGCGCGGCGCCGGCTGTTCCGCGCGGGACAGCCCTGCCGTTCGCTGTTCCTCGTCCACGCCGGCGTGTTCAAGACCTGCGTGCTGAGCGAGGACGGCAGGGAACGGGTGACCGGATTCCATGTCCGCGGCGCCCTGCTGGGCATCGATTCGTTCGACATATCCGTGCATGCCTGCGATGCCATCGCCCTGGACACCTGCGAAGTGTGGGAGCTGCCGCTGTCCTGGCTGAGGACGGAGGGAAGCGAACTGCTGCCGTATGTCACCCGAATGCTGGCGGCGGAAGTGCGCCGCGACTGGAACTGGATGCTGGCGATAGGGAGTTTCAACGCGGAGCAGCGCGTGGCCGCGTTCCTGCTGGATCTGGCAGCGAGGATGCACGCCCTCGGGTTCAGTGCCCATCATCTGCTGCTGCGCATGACCCGCGCGGACCTGGGCAGTTTCCTGGCACTGCAGCTCGAAACGGTGACCCGCGCGCTCTCGCGGCTGGGTGCGCATGGCCTGATCTCGGTGGCACGCCGGGAGATCGTCATCCGGGACGAGGCCGGCCTGAGGGCGATGCTGCAGCACGCCTAGCTCCCGACGCCACCCGGCAGGCCATGCCGACGGCATGTCCGCTTCTGGGTATCGCGGCAGTCCGCTCCTGCCGCTCGTCGGACGGCCTGCGGCGCAGGCCAGCGGCGCTCTCCCGCTGCCGTTCGCGGGACTAACATGACATGAGCCCCTCGGCCCCGGGCCTCCCTCTTGACGCCGGATCGCCTCTCCCGCCGCGATGAAGCGCCTTCGACGGCACCGCATGTGCTGGTGGTCGACGACGACGCCGAGATCGCAAGGATGCTGTCGCGCTACCTGGAGGGCCACGGCCTGAAGGTCACGCTGGCGGACAGCGGCGCGCGCCTGCGCGCGGTGCTGGATGCCTCATCCGTCGACGCCATCCTGCTGGACCTGGGCCTGCCGGACGCCGATGGCCTGAGCCTGGTGCGGGAGCTTCGCGACCGCTGGCACGGCCCGCTCATCGTGGTCAGCGGGCGCGGCGACGCCGTGGACCGCGTGGTCGGCCTTGAGCTGGGTGCGGACGACTACGTCGCCAAGCCGTTCGACCTGCGCGAACTGCTGGCCCGCATCCGCTCGGTACTGCGTCGTGCGCCCGCGGTCGCGACCGCGACGGCCTCCGCGCAGGCCGCTGGCGTGCTCGAGTTCGCGGGCCTGCGCCTGGAGATATCGTCGCGCCGCCTGATCGGCCGCGACGGATGCGACATCGAACTGACCACCGGCGACTTCGACCTGCTGGTGGCGATGCTGAGAAGGCCGAACCAGGTGCTCAGCCGCGACCAGCTGATGAACGCCACGCACGGGCGCGAGCCCGGGCCGTTCGACCGCGCCATCGACATGCAGGTCAACCGCCTGCGCCGCAAGATCGAATCCGACCCGGCGCATCCGGCCATCATCAAGTCGGTGCGCGGAGCGGGCTACCTGCTGGCCGTCCAGGTGCACAAGACCCCGGGGTGATGGCGTGTTCCCGCAGCTGTTCGATACGGTGCCCGATGCGCTGGTGGTGGTGGACGGCGCCGGGCTGATCGCGATGGCGAACCGGCAGGCGGAGCGGCTGTTCGGCTATCCGCCCGCCGGGCTGACCGGCCTGCCGGTCGAACAGCTGATCCCCGAAGACGCGCGCGAGCGCCACCGCTCCCACCGCGCGGACTACATGCGCATGCCGCGCACGCGGCCGATGGGCGGTGCCGGCATGGCGCTGGTCGGCCAGCGGCGCGATGGCGCGCAGTTTCCGGTCGAGATCGCGTTGAGTCCCCTGCAGACGGACGAAGGTCCCCGCTACCTGGCGTCGATCCGCGACATCTCCGAGACCCAGCGCGCGCGCCAGGCGCTGGTGCGCGCGCGCTACGACGCCCTGGTCGCCCGCATCGGCCAGGAAGCGGTGGAACTGGCCGATGAAGAGGCACTTGTTCCGCGGCTGCCGGAAATGCTGGCCAGCGCGCTGGGGGCCGAAGCGGTGGCGATCGTGTTTTTGAAGGAGGCGCCGCATGTCGACGTGCAGGCCTACTTCGGCCCGCCGCCGCTTTCGCGCGGACTCTTCAGCGTGCCCGAACACTGGCAGCAGCTCGGCCGCAGCCACCCGCGGGTCATCGACGACCTGCGCGGCACGGCCTGGCCGCTGCCGTTGCTGGGGGGCGATACCGGCAGCGGCGCCACCGTTCCGTTGATGGACCGGGGGCACGTCATGGGCGCCCTGCTGGTGCGCGCGCCGGCGCCCCGGGCGCTGGACCACGACGCCATGCACCTGCTGCGCTCGGTGGCGAACCTGGTGGCCGGCATGATCCAGCGCCGGCGCACGGAAGAGCAGCTGGCGCACGCGCAACGGCTGGATGCGATCGGCCAGTTGACCGGCGGCATCGCACACGACTTCAACAACCTGCTGACGGTCATGTCGGGCAGCCTGCAGCTGCTGCAGGTCCGCTGTGCGGACGACCCGGAGGCGGCGGACCTGATCGCCAGCGCGTTGCGCTCCGCGTCCAGGGGCGCCGAACTCACCCGCAAGCTGCTGGCGTTCGCGCGCCGGCAGCGGCTCAGTCCCATCGCGGTATCGCCGCCGCGGTTGCTGGAAGACCTGGAAAAGATGCTACGACGCACCCTGGGCGAGTCCATCCGGCTGAGCGTGGACTGCCCTGCGAGCCTGCCACCGGTGTACGCCGATGCCGCGCAGCTGGACTCGGCGCTGGTCAACCTGGTGCTGAACGCACGCGATGCGATGCCGCAGGGCGGCACCATCCGGCTGAGCGTCCGCGAAGTGACGGACGAGGCACGGGATGCCGCGGCGGATCGCCCGCAGGGATCGCGCATCGAGTTCTGCGTGGAGGACACCGGGCACGGCATGACGGCCGAGACCCTGGCGCGCGCCTGCGAGCCATTCTTCACCACCAAGCGGGCCGGACATGGCAGCGGGCTGGGCTTGAGCATGGTGTACGGTTTCGCCGAACAGAGCGGCGGCCAGCTGCGCATCCGCAGCCGTCTCGGTCATGGCACCCAGGTCACGCTGGCGCTTCCCGTCGCACCGGCCTGCGCCAGCGTCGAACACGCAGGCGCGCCGCCCATCGTGGAGGGCCGCGGCGAACACGTGCTGGTGGTCGAAGACGAACCGGAAGTGCGCGACATCGCCATCGCCTTCCTCGCCTCGCTGGGCTATCGCGCCACGGCGGTCGGCGACGCGGGCCAGGCGCTGGCATTGCTTGCCCGCGAACGCGATGTGGCGGCCGTGTTCAGCGACGTCATGCTCGGGGGAGGCATGAACGGCGCCCAGCTGGCGGCGGAAGTGCGCGCCGCGCGTCCGGACCTGGCCATCCTGCTGACGTCCGGCTACGAGGATGCGCAGCTGCTGGAGCAGCCGCGCGCGCATCCCCCTGCGCACGCGCTGCTGCGCAAGCCCTACAGCCGCGAGGACCTGGCCGCCGCGCTGCGCCGCTGCCTGCAGGACGTCCGCCCATCGCAGGTTGACGTGGATCAATATCGCCAGGCGAGGTGCCCGCCAGAGTAGTGCTTCCGATACAGGGGGAGCATGTCCATGGTACCGGTCACCCGCTTCACGTCGCTGGCGTCGGTGAAAGCCTGGGACGGCCTGTACCGATGGCGCCAGGACGGCCTGGTCCGCGACGCGACCATCGATGCGACGTGGCGCCGGATCGCCGACGCCGTGGCCACCGCCGAGGGCGCAATGGCACCCCTGTGGGCGCACCGCTTCGTCGCCGCCTGCAGCCGATGGCAGGTGCTGCCGGGGGAACCGCTGCTCGCCTGCGCGGGAACCGACCACGGACCCGATGGCTGGATGCCGGCGGCGGCCATCAATCTGTCGGGGTTCGTCGCCGATGACGTCTTCGGCGTGCCGCGGCTCGACCGTGCCCGGCTGGTCGAGGCGGCGGCGCTGGCGACCCGGCTGCTGGACGACGCGATGATGGTGTACCCGCACACCCAGGGCGATGGCCCGCGGATCAGTCTCATCGGGGTGGCCGACGCCCTGCGCATGCTGGAGCTGCCCTACGGTTCGGATGCGGCGCAGGACCTGGTCGCCGTCGCGGCGGCGCAGGTGGCCGAGGGTTGCCTGCGCGCCAACATCGATCTTGCCACCGAACGCGGACCCGCGGATGCGTCGGCCTGCGCGGACGCATGGGTGGATGGGCTCGTGCGCAGGCGGATGCCCGGTCCGCTCATCGAAGAAGCCGCGCGGCAGGGGGTTCGCCACCTGCGGATCACCGCACTGGATGCCCATCCCGCCCTGGCCTGCCTGGCCAACGATGTGGCCGATTCGCTGGAGCCGATGCCCGAGGACGCCGCCCGCCGCTACGACGCGCAGGGGCACTGCGTCCGCATCGCCCGGGAACGGTTGATGGACGCGGTCCGGGCGTACGTGGACCGGCCCCTGCGCGCGGACGATGCACGCAGCCGCTGCGCCCACCCCGCCACGAGGGGCGGCGCGCCGGGACAGGACGCGGTCGCCTCCGCCTGCTCCTGACCGCCACGGCGCCTGCGCGTCCGACGTTTTGTTTGATCGCGGTCAACGTCCCCGTTGCAGGCCGTGCCAACGTGAAGTCTCCACAAGGCGGGAGCGGCACGACGATGAGCATCACCTGGATACTGGTAGCCGACCGGTCGCGCGCGCGCCTGCTTTCGCTGGACAGCGACGAGGGCCTGGTGCGGCAGCTGGAATGCTTCACCAATGCGGAGGGCCGCATGCGTCCCCGCGAGCTGGAAAGCGATCGCCCACCCACCACGCACGATCGCTTCGGCCATGGGCGCCATGCGGTCGAGCCGCACACGCCGTCGGCCCGGAAGGTGGCGGACCGCTTCGCCCAGCAGGTGCGCGACGCGCTGGAGAGCGGCCGCTCGGAACATGCGTTCGACGAACTCGTGCTGATCGCCCCTGCGCGGTTCCTGGGCGCCCTCCACCATGCGATGGGACCGCACCTGCGCGAGCGTGTGGCGCTGCAGATCGCCAAGGAGCTGACCGGCGCCGACGAGCGCAGCATCCTTTCGCATATCGAGCGGGCGCTCCAGCAGAAGGTGGAAGCGCCTTCCTCCCAGGCGACCGGCTGAGCAGGCGCGCGGATGACACGCGGACGCACGCTCGTCGCCTATTACTCGATGACCGGCCACACCCGGCAGCTGGCCGAAGAGATACGCGCCAGGCTGGGACAGGAAGCGGACATCGAGGCCATCCGCGAGCCCCGCGCGCGGCGGGGCGCGCTGGGCCTGCTGGGTGCCATGTTCCATGCCGTCGCACGAAGCGCCCCCGCCCTCCTGCCGGCGCGCTTCCCGCCGGGCGCGCACGATCTGCTGGTGCTGGGCGGCCCCATCTGGATGGGCCGCATGGCGGCACCGGTACGGACCTACGCCCGCTCGCATGGCGGCTCGGCCCCCCGCATCGCCCTGTTCTGTACCCAGGGCGGCAACGGCGCGGCCGCTGCCTTTTCCGAGATGGAACGGATCTGCGGGCGCGCCCCCGTCGCCACCCTGGTGGTCGATGGCGCGCACCTGCCGCCGCCCCGTCACGCGGCGGCCCTGGACGCCTTCATCGCCGCGCTCGGGCGCGCCCCGCCCGTCCGCCGCGATGCAGGCTGAGGCAGCCACCACCGACGCGGTGTTCCGCGCCACGGGCCTGACGAAGTCCTACGCGATGGGCGCCTCGGTCGTGCATGCGTTGCGGGGCGTCGACCTGACCCTGGAACGCGGCGAGTTCGTGGTGCTGCTGGGGCCGTCCGGTAGCGGCAAGTCCACCCTGCTCAACATCCTGGGCGGCCTGGACACGGCGACCGGGGGCGAAGTGCGGTACTGCGGCCAGCGGCTGGACGGTGCGGGCGACGCCGAACTGACACGCTTCCGCAGGAAGCATGTCGGCTTCGTGTTCCAGTTCTACAACCTGCTTCCCAGCCTCACCGCCCGCGAGAACGTGGCACTGATCACCGAGATCGCGGACGCGCCGATGGCGCCCGAGGACGCGCTGTCCATGGTGGGACTGGGCGAGCGGCTGGACCACTTTCCCTCCCAGCTCTCGGGCGGCGAACAGCAGCGTGTCGCCATCGCGCGCGCCATCGCCAAGCGTCCGGACATCCTGCTGTGCGACGAGCCCACGGGCGCGTTGGACCTGGCCACCGGGAAGTGCGTCCTGGAGGCACTGGACCAGGCCAACAGGACCTTGCGCACCACCACCCTGATCATCACCCACAACGCCGACATCGCCCGCATGGCCCACCGGGTCCTGCATCTGGGCGACGGACGCATCGTCAGGGAGGCCACCAACGCCACCCGCTCCCGGCCTGCGGACCTGCAGTGGTGAAGACGCTCGCGCGCAAGCGGTGGAGGGACCTGTGGCATCTGCGGGGACAGGCGGGCGCGGTGGCGCTGGTCGCCGCCATCGGCGTGGCCAACCTGGTCATGTCGCGCGCCACGCTGGACTCGCTGCAGTCCAGCCGCGACCGCTATTACCAGCAGTACGGCTTCGCCGACGTGTTCGTCGATCTCAAGCGCGCGCCGTTGCGCGTGGCCGACGCACTGGCCTCCATCCCGGGCGTCGCCCGCGTGGACACGCGCGTGGTGGCGTGGGGACGCGCGCAGGTGCCGGGCCTCGGCGAACCGGTCAGGATCCACGCGGTCAGCGCACCCCTGGCCGACGCCGGCGCCCTGAACCGCCTGCACCTTAGAAGCGGGCGGCTTCCCGCGCGGGGCGAGCAGCGCGTGCTGGTGGTCAGCGATGCCTTCGCCGATGCGCACGCGCTGCGGGAGGGCAACTCCCTGCCACTGCTGATCAACGGCCACCGGCAGGCGTTCACGATCGTCGGCATCGGCGCCACCCCCGAGTTCGTCGCGCAGATCTCCCCGCAGAGCCTGTTCCCCGACGCACGGACCTTCGCCATCGTCTGGCTGCCGCGCGCGACGCTGGAAGGCATGCTGGGCATGCGCGGGGCGTTCAACAGCGCCGCCATCGCCGTGCACGGCCAGGCACAGCTGCCGGCGGTGCTCGATGCGGTGGACGCCAGGCTCGCCCGCTTCGGCGGAACAGGCGCGATCGCCCGCCGGGACCAGCGCTCGCATCGCTACCTGCACGAGGAACTGCGCCAGTTGCGGACCATGGCCCGGTTGTTTCCCGCCGTGTTCCTGGGCGTATCGGCGTTCGTGCTGTACGTGGTGCTGGGGCGCCTGGTGACGCTGCAGCGCGAACAGATCGGCACGCTGAAGGCGTTCGGCTACACCGACGGCGAGGTCTGGCGGCACTATGCCGGGCTTGCCCTTCCCATCGGCCTGGCGGGCGCCGTGCTGGGCATCGCCCTGGGCGCGGGCCTGGGCGAACGGCTGGCGGATCTCTATCGCCAGTTCTACCGGCTGCCGTTCCTCGATTTCCAGCTGCGGCCGATGGTGCTGGTGACGGCCCTGCTGGTCAGTGTGGGCAGCGCCCTGCTGGGCGCCAGCCTTCCGATCATGCATGCCGCCCGCCTGGCCCCGGCCGAAGCCATGCGGGCACGAACGCCCGCGCGCATCCGGCCGCGCGGACCGTGGCGCGCCGGTACGTGGCTCGACCCTGCCCATCGGCTGATCGGACGCAGCCTCACGGAACGTCCGTTGCGCACGGTGCTGACCTGCATCGGCCTGGCGCTGGGGACCGGCGTGATGCTGGTCGGCCGCTTCCAGGAAGACGCCATCCGGTATCTGATCGACCACCAGTTCGAACGCGCCGACCGCTACGACCTGTACGTCACGCTGGGCGATCCCGTGTCGCAGTCCGCGCTCGCCGAAGCCGCCTCCCTCGGCGGCGTGCTGCGGACGGAAGCACAGCGCGCGGTCCCGGTGCAGCTCCGCTTCCGCTCCGCGGTGCATCGCACGGTCCTGATGGGACTGACCGCCGACGCGCGCCTGCGGCGACCGCTCGATCCTGCGGGAGACCCCCTCGACCTGCCGCTCCGTGGGGTGACGCTGACCCGCTATCTGGCGCAGGTGCTGGACGTGCGTCCAGGCGAGGTGGTCGAACTGGAGGTCCTGGTCGAGCGTCGGCGCGTCCTGCGCATGCCCGTCGCGCGCCTGGTGGACGAACCGTTCGGCGCCCAGGCCTATCTCCCGATGGATGCCCTGCACGACGCGCTCGGCGACGGCAGGCGCGTCGATGCGCTGGCCTTGCGCGTCGATGCCGCGCGCCTCCCGCGGCTGCTGGCCGAACTCGACCGCCGTCCCGCGGTGGCGGGCATCGTCCAGCGCCTGGAGAGCATCCGCAACTTCTATGCGAGCCTGGGCCGCACCATCCTGACCTTTACCGTGGTGGCCACGTCGTTCGGCGTGGTGATCACCGCAGGCGTGGTGTACAGCGCCACGCGCGTGGCGTTGTCCGAACGGCTGCGCGAGCTGGCCAGCCTGCGCGTGCTGGGATTCACGCCGCACGAAGTCGGCTACCTGCTGCTGGGAGAGCTTTCGCTGCTGGTGGTCTGCGCGTTGCCGGTCGGCTTCGCGCTGGGTCATGCGCTGATCGCACTGCTGCTGCTCGGCTACGACTCCGAACTGGTCCGGGTGCCCCACCATGTCAGCGCCCAGACCTATGGCATGGCCGGTGCCGTGGCGCTGGCGTCGGCGGCGGGCAGCGCGCTTGCGCTGTGGCGCCAGGTCCTTCGCCTGGATCTGGTCGGCGTGCTGAAGGCACGCGACTGAGGAGCGGCCATGGCGCGTGCACCTTCGAAACCCCGACGTCTGCGCGCGCCCCTGTACGCGCTGCCCGTGATCGCGCTGGTCGCGGTGGCGCTATGGGGCTGGCTGCCCAGGCCGGTACCGGTGGAGATGGCCCGGGTCGACAGCGGGCCGCTCATGTCGGGCTTCACCGAAGAAGCGCGCACCGACCTGCGTTCCCCCTATCGGCTGGCCGCGCCGGTGGACGGCATGGTCGAGCGCATCGCCGTGGAACCGGGGCAGCAGGTGCGGGAGGGCGAGGTGGTCGCGGTCGTGAGGCCCTCTTCCTCGCCCTTGCTGGATCCGGCCAGCCGGGCGCAGGACGCCGCGCAACTGGCGGCCGTCACCAGCGAAATCGAGGCCGCGCGCTTCGCCGCGGCGGCGGCCGAAGCGTCGCAGGTGCGCAGCGCGCTCGCGCTGCAGCGTGGCCTTCTGCTCGCCCACGACCGGCTCATCTCCGACGACAGTCTGGACGAGCTGGAGGCGCAGGCGGTGTCCGACGCCGCCGCATTGCTGTCGGCGCGCAAGCGCGTGCAGACGCTGGAACGGATCGAGGACGGCTACCGGCGCGCGCTGGGCCTGCAGGGCGCCGGCTCGCGCGCGCAGGGCGTCCAGCTGCGCGCGCCGGTGGCCGGCCGCGTGATCCGCCGCCATGTCGAGAGCGCGGTGCCGGTCGCCCGGGGACAGCCGCTGCTCGACTTTGGGCAGACCCTCGACCTGGATGTGGTGGCCGATGTGCTGACCACCGATGCCGTGCGGCTCCGGCCCGGCATGCGCGTGCGCCTGAGCGACTGGGGAGGTGCACAGCCGCTTGCGGGGCAGGTGCGCAGCGTGGAGCCCGGTGGATTCGCCAAGGTTTCCGCCCTGGGCGTCGAAGAGCGCCGCACCCGGGTGCGGATCGCCCTGGATGACGCCAGCAGGCAGGTCGCGTGGTCCGGCGCGCTGGGGGACGGCTTCCAGCTGCAGGCCGAATTCATCGTCTGGCAGCATCCCTCCGTGTTGCGCGTTCCCCTGGCGGCGCTGTTCCGCGATGGCGACGCATGGGCCGTCTATGCGGTGCAGCAGGGCCGCGCCCGCCTGCGCCATGTGCGCATCGGCCACACCGGACAGGAGCACGCGCAGGTGCTCTCGGGCCTGGAGGAGGGTGTGCAGGTGGTGCTGTACCCGGGCAGCGGATTGCGCCAGGACATGCGTGTGGCGCCGCGCGGCAGGTGATGCCGCGGATGGCCCGTGGCAGGGGCGACGCCTGCCAGGTCATGCGCAGGCGTGTCGTCCGCGACCGTCGGCCGCGGAGGGCGGGTCCGGGCGGGCCGGTCGGCGCGTCAGGGGCGCGTGCGCGACAATGCGCCCGCCACCAGCATCAGCGCTGCCAGCCCACCGAAGAATATCCAGGGATGTTCGCCCACGTAGCGGGTCACATGCTGGAGCATGGCGCGCAGGCGCCCGCCCACCTCGTTGGGCATGACGGCACGTGCCGGCGCCGGGTGGCGGGTGTCCGTCGAGGGCGCGCGTCGCCGCGCGGCGCCAGGCGGGTGCTGGATGCGTGCCATGGCCTGCTCCGGATGCCGTGCCCGCGCGGCGCCGTGCGACGCGCGGGCGTTCAAGGATCAGTTGACGGTCAGCTTGCGGGAACCGTTGCCTGGCTTCTTCGGCAGAAGCAGGCTGAGCACCCCGCCGTCGTAGTGCGCTTCGGCCCGGGCGTCGTCGATCTCCGAGGGCAGCGTGAACGAACGGTAGGCCTGGCCTTCGTAGCGCTCGCTGTAGAGCTCCTTCTGCTCGTCGCGCTTCTTCTCGCGCTTCGCTTCGGCGGTGATGGTGACCTGGTTGCCTTGGATGGCGATATCGATGTCCTCCTTCTTCACCCCCGGCACATCGACCTTCACGTGGTATCCCTGCTCGTCCTCGCGCACGTCCATGCGCATCTCCAGCATGTGCTCGTACTGACGCGCCAGCGGGCCACGCGCGCCCAGGTTGCGTACCAGGTCTTCAAGCTCGGGAAACCAGTCCAGACGGTTGTCCTGGCGGAACGGGTTCCAGCGGGTGGGCAGTGCCATGGCGGATCTCCTCAAGGTCATCGGCCCCATGTGCGGACCGCGCAGGGAGGATGGGCCCGCAGCGCCGGCACAGTGTTGATCCTGGTCAACAAAACGCCGCATGGATTCCGCGCACGGCGGGACAGGCCGCATCGCGCGAAGTGCGCGCAAGGCATGCCGGCACCGAGGCGACGGGGCCGCAGTAACGCGACCTGCGACACCGGCAGTCACCCCGCGCCGGACTGATGGCCAGGCCGGTGCCATCCACTTGATCCAGGTCAATGGCCCGCGCCGGCAGGGCCCCTAGCATGGCCCGCTACCCGGTCCTGCAAGGAAGTCGCGTCCTGCCATGATTGCTACGCCCATCACGCATGCGGATGGCGCACGACGGTGACGCGGTTCGACGCTCTGGCCCTGGCCGGCACCCGGCTGGCGATCGATCGCGTGGATGACCGCATGGTCGTGCTGTTCTCCCTGCGCCAACGGCTGGCCGCGCTGGCGGGGAGGATCAAGGCACGCGCGGGCATGCCTGCGCTGGACGCCGCACGCGAACAGCAGGTGATCGCGCGGGCACGCGTCCGGGCACGGCGCTGCGGGCTCGATCCCGACCGTGGCCAGTTGCTGATGGCCTGGCTGATCGCGCACGCCCACCAGCGGCAACGCGCTCCCGAATTCCAGGCCTCCCCTCCACAGGCGCCCTCCATGTCCGCATCCGACCTTCCGCACATCACCGATCCCGTGCTGCGCCTGCTGCCGCCGCCGCGCTACTGGCGCCTGCTGCTGACACGTGTTCCCGACCCGGTGCATCACATCGCAGTGCCCCGCCTGCTCACCCAGGCCCTGGCATCGCCCGACGCCCGGCGCACCCTGGCGCCCATCGCGGGGCGCCGCATCGGCATCGAGGTGAGCGATCTGGGACTGCGGTGGGTCCTCACGCTGGAAGGCGAACGGCTGCGGCCCAGCACGGAAGCGGCGGAAGCGACCGTGTCCGGTCCGGTCACCGATCTGCTGCTGTTGGCGAGCCGGCTGGAAGACGCCGACACGCTCTTCTTCCAGCGACGGCTGATGCTGACCGGCGACACCGAACTCGGCCTGCTGCTGCGCAACCTGCTCGACCGCCTGCCGTGGGAGACCTTTCCGCTGGGCTCGCGCATCCTGCTGCAGCGGGGCGCCCGGCTGCTGCAGCGCGCACGCAGCGCCCACCGGTCCCGCGAGGTGGCGGCATGAACGCGGCCGTCCGCCCGGCGTGGTCGCCCGACCTGGAGGAGCGCTACGCCGATGTGATGGAACGTGCGGGCAGTGGCGTGCCCTGCCTGGAATGGCCGTTCCATCTGCCCTGGATCGACGCCATCGCCAAGCTCAAGCGCGAGCGCGGCGCGGTGATCATGGCGCACAGCTACCAGTCGCCGGAGATCTTCCACGGCGTGGCCGACATCACCGGCGACTCGCTGGCCCTGGCGCAGGCGGCCGCCACCGTGGACAGCGACGTGGTGGTCATGTGCGGCGTGCATTTCATGGCCGAGACCGCGAAGATCCTCGCACCGCAGCGGACGGTGCTCATCCCCGACCCCGAAGCCGGCTGCTCGCTGGCCAGCTCGATCACCGCCGCAGACGTGCGCGCCCTGCGCGCGCGCCATCCCGGTGCGCCCGTGGTCACCTACGTCAATACCAGCGCCGCGGTGAAGGCCGAGTCCGACGCCTGTTGCACCTCGGCCAATGCGCTGCAGGTGGTCGAATCGATGGGGGCCGACAAGGTGATCTTCCTGCCCGACCAGTTCCTCGGCCGTCATGTCGCTTCGATGACGTCCGTGGAACTGGTGCTGTGGGAGGGCCGTTGCGAAGTGCACGAGCGGTTCACGGCGCAACAGGCCAGGCATGCGCGCGCGCGCTTCGACGCGCGGGTCATCGCCCACCCGGAGTGTCCGCCGGAGGTGCTGGAGGAAGCCGATTTCGTCGGCTCCACCACCGCCATGGGCCGCTGGCTGGAACGCGAACGCCCTGCCCGGGTCGCCCTGATCACCGAGTGCTCGATGGGCGACAACCTGCGCACGCGCTTCCCGGACATCGAGTTCGTGAAACCGTGCAACCTGTGTCCTCACATGAAGCGGATCACGCTGCCCGGGATCTTCGACTGCCTGCGCGACCTGCGGCACCGGGTGGAGATCGACGCGGAGACCTCGCGCCGCGCGCGCGCCGCACTCGAGCGGATGCTCGCGGTGGGCCGGCGGGAGCGGGTGTGAACCTGCCCGCCAACCGCCTGGTCGTGGTCGGCACCGGGGTCGCCGGCCTGGTCACCGCGCTGTCCGCCGCGCCCAGGCCGGTGCTGCTGGTGGGCGGCTCGCCCCCCGGCAGCGGCGGCTGCACCGCGCTGGCGCAGGGCGGTATCGCAGCGGCCATGGCCTTCGACGACTCCGCGGCGGAACACGCGCGGGACACACTGGCGGCCGGCGCCCACCACAACGACCACGATGCCGTCCACTACCTGGTCGGTGACGCCGGCCGGGCTGTGCGCTGGCTGCAGGCGCAGGGCGTGGTCTTCGATCGCGACGGTGACGGGCTGCAGCTGGGGCGCGAGGGTGGCCACGGCTGTTCCCGCATCGTGCACGCCGGTGGCGATGCCAGCGGCCAGGCGCTGTTGCAGGCGCTGGCGGATGCGGCACGCCGGGCGCCCCACATCACCTGGCGGGCACCGGCCTGGCTGGACGCCATCCGGCTATGCGACGGCCGGGTGTCGGGCGTGGCGCTGATCGAAGCGTGGACGCCGCCACAGGAACTCGAATGCGCCGAACTGGTGCTGGCCACCGGCGGCTGCGGCGCGCTGTTCGCGGCCACCACCAATCCGGCCAGCGCCGACGGCAACGGCCTGGCGCTCGCGCTGGCCTGCGGTGCGCGCCTGCGCGACGCGGAGTTCGTGCAGTTCCATCCCACGGCCATGGACGTGGAACAGGAAGGCGCGCTGCCGCTGATCACCGAAGCCCTGCGCGGTGCCGGCGCGCGGCTGGTGGATGACCAGGGACGCGCGGTGATGGATGGCCACCACGCCATGGGGGACCTGGCGCCGCGCGACCACGTCGCGCGCAGGGTGTGGGAATGCCGGCAGGCAGGCACGCGGGTCTGGTTGGACGCCACCCCCCTGAAAGGCGACTGGGCGCAGCGGTTTCCCACGGTCTTGGCCCTGTGCGGGCGGCACGGCATCGATCCGCGCCACCAGCGCATTCCGGTGACGCCGGCCGCGCACTTCCACATGGGCGGCATCGCCGTGGACCTGGACGGCAGCAGCGACGTGCCGGGCCTGTACGCCGTCGGCGAAGTGGCCTGCAACGGCGTGCACGGCGCCAACCGGCTGGCGAGCAATTCGTTGCTGGAGGGGGTGGTGTTCGGGCGCCGGCTGGGCCGCCGCCTCGCCGACATCCGCCTGCATGCCCCCGTGCACGGGCACCCGCGCTGGGTCGATCGCAGCCAGGCCGCGGACATGCCCGCACTTCGCGAACTCCGGCGACTCGCGGGCTCGGCCCTGGGCCCGGTGCGCCAGCGCGCGCGCATGCGCGATGCCATGGACCACCTCGCCGTCCACCCGGGGCTTGGCCACACCTGGCAGGGAAAGCTCGTGCTCCGTTTCCTGCAGGCGGCCCTGCAACGCCGGAAGAGCCTGGGTGCGCACTTCTGCGTCGATGACGCCGGCTGAGCCCGACCCGCCTCCACGCAAGCGCCCGACAACCCGGCCTTCAGTCGAGGGCCGGTCCCGCCAGCGACGCCTTGCCCGGACGCCCGAGCCAGTAACCGTTCCGCGCCCCCAGACGGGGCGGCGGCACCGGCGAGCGCAGCATCGCGTGGAAGTGCTCCACCACCGCGGCCATGTCCTCGTGCTGCGGCGACAGGCGCAGGATGCCGACACCGCATTCGGCCAGCTCATCGCGTTCGGGCGCCATGTCGACGGTTTCCATGCCCTGCACCTGGATGCCGTTGATCACCATGAAGGGCTCGCCCTCGCGGGTGTCCAGCGGCAGCCCGTCCGGATGTTCGATGCAGCGGAATCCGCACTGGTCCTTGGGCACGTCCGCGGCGCGCGCGGTGAAACACCGTGCCGAATAGGCCAGCGACAAGCGGCCCCATGCCATCACCTCCAGCTCCGGCATCGGTTGGCCGTCGGCGTCCATGGCCGCGCGCAACGCCTTCAGCAGTTCCCGCCCCTGCTCGACGCCGGGCACCCAGCGCCGCAGCCCGTCTTCCATCAAGAGCTGCAATGCATGGTGGTTGTAGACGTTCAGGGTGGGCCCGCCGACGAAGCCGATGCCGCGCTCGCGACACACCTGAACGGCGGACAGGTCGTTCGCCTCGAGCAGGAAGCGGCCGTTGTCGGCCAGGCGCTGCACCACGCCCAGTTCGGATTCGGCCTCGATCAACGCCAGCGTCGACAGGACCACGTCCTTGCCGCTGTCGGCGAGTTCTTCCGCCAGCGCCAGCCAGTCGCGCGTGCGCAGTTCCCGCCGCTTGCTGCAGATGGTTTCGCCCAGGTAGACGATGTCGACGAGGCCAGCCGGCGGCGTCGCGATAGAAGGACAGCACGCGCTCGCGCGGCCAGAAATACTGCAACGGGCCAAGGCTCAGTTTCATCGGTTCAGTGCCATGCACGGTGGTAGGGTCCCAGCGTGGTCTGCCGCCCTTCCGCGTGGGACGCCAGGGTGTCCTGCCATTGCGGACGGGCTTGCCATCCCTGCGATGCGCGCCGCTGCTGGTCGATCGCTTCGCGCCAGACGCGGGTGACCGATCCCACGTACGCGGCGCCACGCTGGCGGCCCTCGATCTTCAACGCCGCCACTCCCGCCTGCGCCAGGCGCGGCAGCAGCTCCAGGGTATTCAGGCTGGTGGGTTCCTCCAGCGCATGGAAGACCTCCCCGCCCACGTCGAAGCGGCCCTTGCACACCGTCGGGTAGCCCGCGGGCTCGGCGGGTGCGAACCGATCGATCAGCACGCCATTCAGGCGCACGCTGCGCCCCGCCTCGCCTTCTTCCCAGCGCACGAACGAGGCAGGAGAACAGACCCCGTGGCGGTTGGGCGATGCGCCGGTGACGTAACTGGACAGCTGGCAGCGGCCCTCGACCATGATGCACAGGCTGCCGAAGGCGAACACCTCCAGCGGTACCGGCGACACCGTGCACAACCGCTCGACCTGCTGGATGGACAGCACGCGTGGCAACACCGCCCGCGAGATGCCGAACCGCTGGTGCGCATAGCGCAGCGCGGCGGCGGTGGTGGCCGATCCCTGCACCGACAGATGACGCGGCAGGTCCGGGTGGCGGGTGCTCGCGTAGTGCAGCACGGCCATTTCCGCGGCGATGATCGCGTCCATGCCCAGCCCGGCGGCTTGATCGACGGCGCGCTGCCAGTGGGACAGGCGCGCGCTGTCGGGATAGGTGTTCAGGGCGACGTAGACCTTGCGCCCGCGCGCATGCGCATAGGCGATGCCCTGGCGCAGCTCCTCCTCATCGAAGTTCAGGCCGGGAAACGCGCGCGCATTGGTCTGGTCGCGGAAGCCGACATAGACCGCGTCGGCACCGGCATCGATCGCGGTGCGCAGGGCCGGCAGGTTGCCGGCGGGACAGACGAGTTGCATCAGTGCCTCCTGGATGTGTCGGGGGCTCGCGCCCATGCCGGTGCGGCGTGGGCGTCCATGCCGGACCGGGCAAGGCGGATCTGCTCCCACAGCGCGTCCACGCGCTTCTCCACGCCGGGATCGGACACGATGGGGCGCCCCCATTCGCGATCGCTTTCGCCCTTCCATTTCCGGGTCGCGTCCAGGCCCAGCTTGGATCCCAGTCCGGCCACCGGCGAGGCGAAGTCGAGATAGTCGATGGGCGTGTTCTCCACCAGCAGGCTGTCGCGCGCCGGGTCGACGCGGGTGGAGATGGCCCAGACCACCTGGGCCCAGTCGCGCACGTCGATGTCCTCGTCGGTGACGACGACGAACTTGGTGTAGGTGAACTGCCTCAGGTACGACCACACGCCCATCATCACGCGCCGCGCATGGCCCGCGTACTGCTTGCGGATGCTGACCACCGCCACGCGGTAGGAACACGCCTCCGGCGGCAGGTGGAAGTCGACGATCTCGGGGAACACCTTGCGCAGGATCGGGACGAAGACCTCGTTGAGGGCCATCGACAGCACGGACGGCTCGTCCAATGGCGCACGTCCCATGTAGCTGCCGTGGTAGATGGCGTCCGAGCGCATGCGCATGCGCTCGATCGTCATCACCGGGAAGCGGCCCTGCGCGTTGTAGTAGCCGGTGTGGTCGCCGAACGGCCCCTCCAGCGCGGTGTCGTCCGGATGGATGAAGCCCTCCAGCAGCACCTCGGCGCCCGCGGGGGCGTCCAGTCCGGTCAGTTCGCTGTGCCAGACGCGCGTGCGCGATGCGCGCAACAGGCCGGCGAACTCGTATTCGGACAGCGTGTCGGGCACGGGCGCCACCGCTGCGAGCAGGGTGGCCGGGTCCGCGCCTATCGCCACCAGCACCGGGAACGGACGTTCCGGTTGCGCGGCCTGCCAATCCGCATGGTCCAGCGCACCGCCGCGGTGCGGCAGCCATCGCATGATCACGCGATCGCGGTCTATCACCTGCTGGCGGTAGATGGCCACGTTCTGCCTCGCCTGGCGGGTGCCACGGGTGATCACCAGGCCGAAGGTGATCAGCGGCGCCGCGTCGCCGGGCCAGCACCGCTGGATCGGCAGGCGGCCAAGATCGATGTCGCCGCCTTCCAGCACATGCTCGTTGAACGCTGCGTCGGTCACCGCCCTTGGCGCGACATGCGCCAGCTGCGCCAGTTCCGGCCACTGCGCCAGCGCATCGCGAAGGCTGCCGGGCCAGCGCGGCTCCTTGATCGACGCCAGCAATCCACCCAGTTCGCGCAGCGAAGCGATGGGCCGGCCGGCCATCGCCATTTCGATCCTGCGCCGGTGTCCGAACAGATTGCCCAGCAACGGATGCGCCGAGCCCGTGTTGCGCATCAGCAGGGCAGGGCCCTGCTCGCGCAGCGCCCGCTGGCACAGCGCAGTGCTCTCCAGTTCGACGCTCACCGGTGCGTCGACATGCTGCAGCTCTCCTCTGTCACCCAGATGTTGCAGGAAGTGGCGCAGATCGTGGAAAGCCATGGCATCCGTTCGTGGTCGGCAGCGTCGCATTCTGGCGACGCCGCTGCGCCTGCCGCTTGACCTGGATCAAGCCCGCGTCATTCGCCGCCGGGACTCAGCGCGTGTACTGCACCTGCAGCCAGAACTTGCGGGTATCCGTCGTGCCCGATCCGCGAGCGCTTTCATAAGCGGCGTATTTCAGCGTCGCCACCCACCCCGTTGCCGCAGGAATCGCCCGGCTGTACGCGGCGTCCCATTCGCTGCCGAAGCGTCGGCCGTCGCGGTCGCTGCGGAAATCGTGATAGGCCACCTGCAGCTTCCCGCCCGCGACCGGCCGGTTCGCCGTGACGTAGGCGTCGCGCAGGCCGTCCGCCGGGGTGGTGAGGAACACGTCGGCCCATCCCTGGAAGGCATGCTTGGTGGCCAGCGGCGTCTGGAATGCCCGGTTGCCCACGCCCGGTCCGCGCCCCGCACCCAGCACTTCCTGTCCCAGCGTCCACTGCGTGCCGGCCCATGGGTGGCCGGCTTCGATCAGCCGGTAACGGCTGTCCAGATGCCAGGGATTGCCAGCGAGCGAGGATTGCCATGCGTGTTCGAGCGTGTACGCGGTGCTGCCCAGCACGCCCTGCATCCGCACGCCGCTCGTCCTGCTGGACAGCGTTCCCAGCGGCGCCGTGGCGTTCACCGCGATGTTGTCCAGGCCAAGCCGGTAGTGGTAGGCCGCCACGGTCAAGGAGGGCCCGAAGACATGCCGGGTATTGACCAGATGGCTGTGGCCTTCGATGTCGGCCGGCGCTGTCCTGCCCGGCGTGGCGGGGCCATCGGGACCGAAGACGGTATCGATGTTGTCGATGTAGGCGTAGGTGAGCGTGGAGGCCGGCGTCGGCTTGAACTCGATCACACCGCCATCGTAGGTCTGTTCGTTCTGCCGCCAGCCCACGCCGCCCACGAAGCGCTGGTTGTCCAGGTTGATGCGCTGGCGGCCTGCCGTGACGCTTCCCTTGGCAAAGCGGCTCCTTGCCAGCAACTGGTTGACCGACGTGCCCTGCGGGTCGGCGACGGTGGCGTAGGCGCCCTGGCGATTACGCGTGTCGTTGTAGTGGTCCGCCCCCAGCGGACGCACGTCGTCGACCTCCAGGAGCCCGCTCAGGCCATGCCATGTCGCGGTCATGTAGCCGAGCCGCGTGCGCAGCGTGTGGGCGCTCGCGTTCTGCAAGGGGCCATCCTGCTCGACATGCTCGAAGCGATAGCGGGCGTCCAGGGTGAGGCGCCCTTCGCTCCCTTCCGCAGGGGTGGCGACGGCGGCCGCGGTGGCGGCCGAAAGCGCGACCAGCAACGCCGCGCGCATGACAAGCGGAGGCAGCGCGGGGCCTCCCTGTCCGCAACCTTCACGAAGCGGGAACGAGGAGCCCTCCGGCACGTGGACGCGCCGGACCGGAAGGGAAGAACGTTGCCTCTCGATATGCATGGTAGGGAGTGCTCGTGGTGAGTGCGGGAACAACGTCCGGGACCGTCGGGCGACGCGCGCCGGCGTCTTGCCGCCGACGGGTGTCGCGATGATTCATCGCAGCGCGTGGCCCTGGCCGCGCGGAAGACTAGTCATGCACGGCGGTGATGGTCTTGACCTGTGTCAACCGCATCGAAGGGCGCTGCTCCACCTGCGGCATGTCGTCGCGGGTCCGGCGGTAACGGTCGGACCCGCGTGTTGACCGCCGGTTGATCCAGATCAGAGAGGGCACGGCCAAAGCCGCCTAGGCTGCGGCCATGACACAGACTCCCCAAGCCTGGCCCGCGGCCCCTGTCCATGCGCAAGCGCAGGCGGACCGCCACATGCTGGCCGCCTGCTTCCTCGGGCCCTACGGCGAGAACGACACCCTGCTCGAGAAGCTGGTGGTGGAATTCCTGCGCGACCATGTGCACTGGCGGCGCAACTTCCATCCTGAAGACCCGCCGGCGATCCCCACCTCGGCGACGCTGCAGCCGCAGTACCAGGCCTTCGAGGCCAGGATGCGGCGCGAACTGCACCAACTGTCGGCCGCGCTCAAGCAATCGGTGCCCTTCCACAGCCCCCGCTACATCGGGCACATGGCCTCCGACCTCCTGCTGCCGGGCCTGGCGGCGCAGATCCTCGCCCTGCCCTACAACCCCAACAACGTCAGCGAGGACGCAGCGCCGATCACCGTGCAGCTGGAGGTCCAGGTGGGACTGCAGCTGGCCCGCATGCTGGGCTTTGTCGCGGATCCCTCACGGCCGGATTGTGCGTTCGGACACCTGACCTCGGGCGGCACCTTGGCGAACTATCAGGCCTTGCGCCTGGCGCTGGCACTGAAGGCGTTCCCCGTGGCGCTGCGTGCCGCAGGCGTGCCCGGCCTGGCACTGCCCGACGACGACTGGCAGGCCTTCAACCTGGGGCCTGCGGACGCGATCGCGCTGCTCGAGGCGTGGCGGCACTGGCTTTCCTGCCAGGACCACGATGAGCGGCAGCGCTGGCGCGCCGCGGTCGACGCGCAGCGCATCGAGCATCTGGGATT
This sequence comes from Pseudoxanthomonas sp. F37, assembly GCF_022965755.1. Lineage (NCBI taxonomy): Bacteria > Pseudomonadati > Pseudomonadota > Gammaproteobacteria > Lysobacterales > Lysobacteraceae > Pseudoxanthomonas > Pseudoxanthomonas sp. F37. Next base: position 3,567,572 of record NZ_CP095187.1, read on the forward strand.
GACGAAGTTCTTCTCACGGCATCGCGACCTGCGCACGCCCTGCGTGCTGGCGCCGATCACCGCGCACTATTCGTGGAGCAAGGGGCTGAAGCTGCTGGGCCTGGGCCGCGACCAGCTCCGGCTGCTGCCGGTAGCGGGCATGCGCCTGGACCCGGCCGCGCTGCAACAGGAGCTCGAACGCTGCGAGTACGAACGGCAGCCGGTGCTGATGGCCGTTGCGGTACTGGGGAGCACCGAGTACGGCACGATCGATCCCGTCGACGAGGTGGTGGTGGCGCGCGAGCGCTCGCGCAGGCATGGGCTGGGCTTCAGTGTGCATGTGGACGCGGCGTGGGGAGGCTACCTGGCCACGCTGTTCCGCGAACCGGACGGCGCGCTCCGCGCCTTCGAGGACATCCGCCGGGAATACCGGGACTTTCCGCGTCCGGAAGTGCATGCCGCGTTCTCCGCGTTGTCCCAGGTCGACTCGGTCACCGTGGACCCGCACAAGCTGGGCTATCTGCCCTATGGCACCGGCGCCTTCGTCTGCCGCGACCACCGTGCGGTGGAACTGCTGTCCGAGCATGCGGACTACGTTTTCCGCGAAGGTGCCGCCGACGACTACATGAGCCGATACCGGCAACTCGGCCAGTACATCCCCGAGGGATCGAAATCGGGAGCTGCGGCCGCCGCCGTCTACGTCACCCATCGCGTCCTGCCCCTGGACCACGTCCACTTCGGCATCATGCCCCGGCAGACCGTGTTGGCCGCGGAGGCGTTCCTGGCCCGGGCGGAGCGCTTCACCCGGGAGATGGCCCCCCGCCTTGCCGCCGGCGTACCGTTTCCGCCCGACAGCAATCTGGTCTGCCTGGCGCTGAATCCGGCCGGCAACCGGGACATCCGCCAGGCCAACGCCTTCGTCCGCCAGCTCCACGACCGGCTGCGCTGCGACCCCTCGCAGCCACTGCAGGTCAAGCAGTTCTTCGCTTCCATCACCACCCTGCAGCGCGCCATGGTGGGGGAGCCGGAGATGCATCGGATCCTGGGGCAACTGGGCATCGATCCGGCCTCCATGCACGGTGGCAGCGATGCCGACCGGCTGGTGATACTGCGGCACACCCTGATGAATCCCTACCTGATCGATCAGGAGAACGGGATCAGCTACATCGATCTGTACTTCGACTACCTGAGCTCGCACCTGGGGAACGCATTGGACCGGTAGGGCGGCAGTACGTGCCCGATCCGGCCGCCGTCGGCCGGCGGGATGCGCGTCACGCCACCGGCGCCCGGCAGTGGCGGTCTATGAAATCCTGATGCCGGGGCATGGCCGCCACGCTGTCCGCGATCGATCGCTGCACGCGCGCGACATGTTCGACCAGGGCCTGTTCGGGCATGTCGTCGACGATGGGATGGTAGCCGGCCGGGACGATGCCCTGCCCCAGCATCACCTGCACCCAGCTCGGCAGTGCGAAGAACTCGTCGCCGGTGCGGAAATACCGCCCCCCGTTGCGGAACATGTCGATCTTCCGCTGCAGGGTGTCGGGGATCGACATGGTCCGGCAGTAGTCCCAGAACGCGCTGTCGTTCCGCCGGGTGGCGCAGTAGTGCAGGATCAGGAAGTCGCGCGTGCTTTCGTATTCGAACGCGGATTCCTCGTTGAACTGCCGCTCGAGCAAGGGGTCGAAACCACGGTCGGGGAACAGGCCCAGCAGCCGCTGGATGCCGGATTGGACCAGGTAGATGCTGGTCGATTCCAGCGGCTCCATGAAACCGCTGGCCAGGCCCAGGGCGACGACGTTCCTGTTCCACAGCTTCCTGCGCATGCCGGTGGTGAAGCGCAGCGGGCGCGGATCGGCGAGCGCACGTCCGTCGAGGTTGGCCAGCAGCGTGGCGGCGGCTTCGTCATCGCTGATGTGCTCGCTGGAGTACACGTAGCCGTTGCCGATCCGGCTCTGCAGGGGAATGCGCCATTGCCATCCCGCTGCGCGGGCGGTGGAGCGGGTGTACGGTGTCGGCGGGCCGGCCGTGGCGCACGGCACCGCCATGGCCCGGTTGCAGGGCAACCAGTGCGTCCAGTCGATGTAACCGGTCTGCAGCGTCTGTTCGATCAACAGGCCACGGAAACCGGAGCAGTCGATGAACAGGTCGCCGGCGACCTGTTCCCCGCTCTCCAGCACCACGGCTTCGATGAAGCCGTCTTCGCCGCGCTGCAGGGCATGGGTGATCTTGCCTTCGATGCGCTGCACGCCCCGCCGCTCGGCCAGCTCGCGCAGGTAGCCCGCGTACAGCCCCGCGTCGAAGTGATAGGCATAGGCGATGTCCGCCAGCGGCGAATCCGGCGGGACATTGCCCGGGCTGGACATGAACTTCCCCAGCGGCGCGGCCAGGGTGGGCAGCGAGTACTCGCCGATGGGCCGTGCGCGGCCGGCGTGGAAGAGCTTGAGCCAGAACTGGTGGAAAGGCAGCGGCCCGATGCCCTGGCCGATCCTGCCGAAGCCGTGGACGTAGGAATCGCCGATCTGGCCCCAGTCGTTGAACTGGATGCCGAGCTTGAAGGTGCCCTGGGTGCGGGCGACGAAATCGAACTCGTCGATGCCCAGCAGGCCGGCGTTGAACTGCTTCATGTAGGGGACGCTGGCCTCGCCCACGCCGACGATCCCGATCTCCTCGGATTCGACCAGGCGGATCGATGCCTGCCTGCCCAGGTAGGTGGCCAGCGCGGTCGCCGCCATCCAGCCCGCGCTGCCGCCGCCCACGACGACGATGGATCCGATGGGGTTGCCGGTAGCAGTCATGGTCGATCCTGTTCTTCGTGGCCGGGGTTGGCCCTGCGTCGTGACGACGTTGTCCCGCCAGGCGCGGGGCGGTCACGACAACAGCTGGTTGACCTCTTGCACGGTCGGCATGGCGGCGAACGCGCCCTTGCGCGTGACCGCCAATGCACCGACGGCGGCAGCGAAGCGCAGGGCAGCGGCGACATCGTCCTGGCGGGAAACGAAAGCGGCGATGCCTTCGCCAAGCCTGTCGTGCTGCGTCAGATGGAAGAGCAGCCCGCCGACGAACGCATCGCCGGCCGCGGTGGTATCCAGCGGGGTGACCCGGAACGTCTCCACCGTCCCGCTGGCCGCACGCGTATGCCAGGCGATGGGCCCGGCGCCGTCCGTCACGACCAGGAGTTGCGCCCGATGCTGCCAGAGGCGCTGCAGGACCGCTGCCTCGGTTCCCAGTGGTCGCGCCAGGTACTCCAGTTCCTCCCGCGACAGCTTCACCAGATCGGCCTCGGCCAGCGCCTGCCACAGCCGCGGCGTGGGGTCTTCGCCTTGCGGCCACAGGGCCGGGCGCAGGTTCATGTCGATGCTGACCGTGGCGCCGCCGGCGCGCGCGCGCCGCATGCCTTCGTAGGTGGCATCGGCGATGTCGGCACCGGTCAGGCTGTTCGAACAGACATGGAACACGCCCGTACCCTCGAAGCACGCCGGCTTGAAATGCGCGGCCCGGAACAGCAGGTCGGCGGCCGGCGGGCGGTAGAAGCTGAAACTGCGCTCGCCGTGTTCGTCCAGCGCCACGAACGCCAGCGCCGTCTTCGCCTCGCCGGTCCGCACGATGCAGTCCGTGGAGACGCCCACCGACGCCAGGCTGTCGAACAGGAAGTCGCCGAACATGTCCTCGCCCAGCATGCCGGCGAAGTGCACCTGGGCACCCAACCGGGCCGCCGCCACCGCCACGTTCGCCGGCGCACCGCCTGCGTACTGCAGGAAATTGCGCGGCGCTTCGGGCGATGCGGGGGGCTGGGCCAGCATGTCGATCAGGGCCTCGCCGAAGCAGACGATCTTGCGCGCCGGAGCACTCATGCGGACGCACCGCGCAGCAAAGCGCACGGCGCCGGCACGGGACCGGCGTGGCGGAGAAGGAGGGTGAATGGAGCGATGGGTTTCATGGCGAAGGAAGCATCAGAGGAGAGACGGGGTGCGGCCGTCGTCGCGCGGTAACGCAACAGGCCGATGCGACGAGGGGCGGCGACATGTTCATTTCAGCGCCGCTCCGCTGCTCTCGCGCACGCTCAGGGTGACCGGCGCGATGGTCCTGCGGGGCACGGCACCCTCGTCCATCTGCGCGAGCACCAGCTGCGCGGCCTGCCGCCCACGCTCGCGTGGGTTGGCGGCCAGGGTGGTCAGCGGCGGCGTGGTCACGGCCGCCTCGGGGATATCGTCGAAGCCGGTGACGGCGAAGCCCTTGCCCGGCTGGATGCCGCGCGCCAGCAGGCCCAGCATCAGGCCCAGCGCGACCGTGTCGTTGTAGCAGACGGCGGCGGTGGGCGGTGCCTGCTCGCCGAACAGCTCGCCCGTGCGCGCGGCCGCTTCCAGGCGGTTGGGCGCCGATTCGATCAGCCACGCCGGATCGACCGGCAGGCCCGCCCGCTTCATCGCCTGCGCATGGCCCGCGCGGCGCTGTCGGCAGGAACTGGAATCGGCATGTCCGCCGAAGAACGCGATGCGGCGATGGCCCAGGGCGATCAGGTGTTCGGTGGCCAGCTGCGCGCCATGCTGGTTGTCCAGTCCCAGGAAGCCCCAGTCGTCGGCGCCGGCGAGTTCGCGATTGAACAGCAGCACGTTCGCGCGCGCGTCCAGCACCTTGTGCAACTGGGCCGCATCGCTGCCCTCGGCAGGCGACAGGATCACGCCCGCCGGCGTGTGCTCCATCAGCGAGGCCAGCACGGCCTGCTGCCGCTCGGGCGACTCGCCCGTGCTGCCGAGCAGGGTCACGTAACCCTTCTCGCCCAGGGCCTCGTCCACGCCGGCCGCGAACTCGGCGAAGAACGGATTGGCCAGGTCGTTGATGACCAGCGCCACGCTGGACGACGTGCGCCGGCGCAGGTTGGCCGCGCCGCGGTTGTAGACGTAGCGTTGCCGCTTGAGTTCCGCTTCCACGCGGGCGCGCGTGTCGGCGTGGACCAGCGGACTGCCGCGCAGCACCAGCGATACGGTGGCGCGCGAGACGCCGATGGCGTTGGCGATATCGGTGACGGTCACCACCCGCTGCGGGTCGCGCGCGCGCGCCGCGGGCGCCGCCTTGCCGGCCTTGGCCCCGGAAGCGGCGCCGCCCCCCGCCTTCGCGGCCTTGGGCGTGCGCGCGGACCCTGCCCGGGGTGGGCGTTTCTGGCTCATATGGATCGATCCATTCCGACGATGCGCCCAGCGTAAACCATCATGCGGACTTGGATGCGCGGCGGGAGCATGGGCTCAACGACCGGCCCCCGACGAAGACGACGGCGCGGCGGCGCAGGGCGACACCGGCAGGTCCTGCGCCCGCGTGCCCCAGCCCTGCGGCTGCGGCGCATCGGCCAGGTCGAAGCGCAGGCGGCCGCCCTGTCGCAGGTGCTCCCAGTCCAGCCAGACGGCGGCATGCTCGCGGCCGTCCAGCGACACGCCGCGGATGTAGCGCGGCTTGCCGTCGCCGGCCTGCGGCGCCTCGATCCTCAGCGTGCGCCCCTGGCCCATGTCCACGTCGACACGCGGGAAGCGCGGCGCGTGCAGCACGAACTGCCCGGTCCCGGGCACCACCGGATACAGGCCCATCGCACTGAACAGGTACCACGCCGACATGGTGCCCAGGTCGTCGTTGCCCGTCACGCCGTTGGGCGCATTGGTGAACAGCTGCTGCGCGGCATGCAGCACCGTGGAGGTCTTCCACGGCTGGCCGATCAGCGTGTACATCCACGGCACGTGCAGGTCCGGTTCGTTGTTGGGGTTGTAGCGGAACTGGTTGTAGTAGCTGTAGGGCCCGACGACCCACTGCTTGCGCGCGGCGCCGGCCGGATCGGCCAGCAGCGCGTCGTACGCGAAGAAGTCGTCCAGGCGCCGCGCCGCTTCCTGCGGCCCGTGCATCGCCTCCACCAGGCCCGGCACGTCCTGCTGCGCCAGCCACTGGTACTGCCACGCCGTGCCCTCGTGGAAACCGTGGTGGGAACGCGGGCTGTACTGGCCATCGGACGGTGTGTACCACTGCCCATCCTCGGTACGCGGACGTGGAAAGCCGGCAAAGCCCGCCGCCTCGTCGCGAACCGATGCATCCCACAGCGTGCGCCAGTTGCGTCCGCGGCGCTTCAGCACGGCGGCATCGTCGTCATGCCCCAACGCCCCGGCCATCACCGAAAGCGAGCAGTCGGCCAGTGCGTATTCCAGGGTCGCCGAGCCGCCATGGTGGGGGTCCACGTCCATGCCCTTGGAGGGGAACGCACGGTCGTACTGGACGAAGCCCTGCGCCAGGTAGTTGGGATTGCCGGAACGGCCGGCATGGCGCGAGTTCAGGGGCGGCACGCCGAACGCATTCCTGCGCAGCGCCGCGTACGCTTCCGCCTCACGCCCCTGCAGCGCGCCGAAGCGCCACAGATCCACCAGGAACGGGGTGACCGGATCGCCGGTCATGATGTTGGTTTCGAAACTGGCGTACCCCCAGCGCGGCAGCCAGCCTCCCTGCTGGTCGATGGCCAGCAGCGAACGCGCGATGTCCATGGCCCGCTGCGGCCGCAACAGCGCGATCAGCTGGTTCTGCGAGCGGTAGGTGTCCCACAGCGAAAAGTATTCGTAGTAGGTCCATCCATCGGCGCGATGGACCAGATCGTCGTAGCCCCGGTAGCGGCCGTCGGCGTCGCTGCCGGTCAACGGCTGCAGTAGCGCGTGGTACAGCGCGGTGTAGAAGACCACGCGATCGTCGCGCCCGCCGCCGTGCACGCGCACGCTGGACAGTTCGGCGTCCCAGGCCCTCTGCGCACGCGCGCGCATCTGCTCGAAGCGGAGCAGCCTGCCCCCGGCCATGCCCTCGCTGCGCAGGTTGTTGCGCGCGCCTTCGGCGTCGACATGCGAGATCGCCGACACGGCGGTGACGCTGCGGTCGCGGCCCAGGTCGAAGGTCAGCCACGCACCGCTGGGCTTGCCTTCGCCCTCCATCACGTGACGCGAACCCGGCACGCCGCCGGCCTCGCCCCAGGTGCCGAACGCCTTGAACGGGCGATCGAACTCCAGGCGGAACCAGGTGGTGTACTGATGCCCACCGCAGAAGCTCTGGGTCACCAGCTTGCCTTCCACCGTGCGGTCGCCGACCACGGCCAGGCTGCTGCCGGTCACGGCGTGGCGTTCGTTGGCCTGGCCGATGTTGACCAGCACATGGCCTTCGCCCGTTGCGGTGAAGGTGTAACGCTCGGCCGCCGCGCGGGTCAGCGCGGTGGCTTCGGCATCTATCCCGCCGTAATCCGTCAGCCGCACCCTGTAGTAGCCGGCCTGCCCGCTTTCGCCGTCGTGGCGGTAGCGCGCGCCGTAGCGCTTGTGGTCGAACGCTTTCGGATCGGCCGTATCGAAATCGCCGCCGGGACCGATGCGGCCGGTCACCGGCAGCACCGAGACCTGCCCACCCTGCTCCCAGCATCCCGCGCCGGAAAGGAAGGAGTGGCCGAAGCCGCGGATCTGCGGATCGTCGTAGCGCCAGCCCGAGTAGTGGGAACCGATCGGACTGACCTGGATCATCCCGAACGGTGCGGAGGCGCCGGGGAACGTGTTGCCGTCATCCTTGCTGCCGATGAAGGTGTTGACCTCGGCACTCGGGCCCTGCGCGGCCGCCGTCGCCGGCACGGCGGCAGGGGCCGCCAGCGCGAACAGCAGCGGTACGGTGCGGAGCAGCGAAAGCGGGGTGGTCGGCTTCATGCGTTCCCGTCCTGTGGTTCGGCGCGCGCGGCATCCGGAAGCATCCCGCACGCAAGGAGAAAAGTGGCCCGGCCGTGGCCGGGCCGTCGGCCCCATGCCGCCCGTCGCCGGGCGGGAGAGAAAGCATGGGGCCGGAACACGCGGCGCGACCTCAGAACTTGTAGGTCAAGCCCAGGTAAGCCATGCGGCCCGCATACCCGTTGGTGTAGAAGCGGTCCTTGGTGTCGTTGCCCAGGTGCGAGCGCGTCTCTTCCTCGGTCAGGTTGAGCACCGACGCGCTGATGCTGAGGGCGGGCGTGATGTTGTAGGCCGCGTTCAGATCGATCTGGTAGTACGGCTCCTCATAGACGTTCAGCCCGTTGACCAGACCCTGCACCACTTCGCCGCGGCGGTTGTACGAGGCGCGCAGCAACAGGTCCTGCGTTTCGTAGAACACGGTGAAGTTGGTCTGGTTCTTCGCGCTGCCGGGCATCGACGTCTTGCCGACTTCGGTGCCGTCCTCCAGCGTCACGGCCGCCTTGCTGGCGTCGTTGTAGGTGTAGTTGAACTGGAAGCCCAGGCCGAAATCCAGCGTGTGCTGGGCATACAGTTCCACGCCCTGCGACACCGCATCCCGGCCGCCGGCCTGGGTGCTGTAGTTCTGCACGGTGACCATTTCGCCGCCGACGAGCATGTTCACGTCGGTGATCACGTTCACGGCGAAGTTCTGCACGTTCTTGCGGAACAGGCCCACGCCGGCGACCGAGCCCGGATGGAAGTACCACTCCAGGCCCAGGTCGAACTGGTCGGCCTGGTACGGCTCCAGTCCCTTGTTGCTGCCCGAACCGTACCAGCCCAGCTCGCCCGCGCCACCGGTCAGACGGCGGTCGTCGACGTATTCCTGGCTGTAGTACTCCAGGCTGCCCGGCGAGGCGATGTCGCCGTAGCTCGGACGCGACATCACCTTGGACGCGGCCGCGCGCAGCACCAGGTCATCGGTCAGGTCGTAGGCCAGGTTGAAGCTCGGCAGCACGTCGGTATAGGTGCGGTCGAGCGCGGCGACCTCGTACGATTCGGGCCGCGCCACCCGCTCGTGGAGCCTCCAGAAGCCCTCGCTGCCGCAATACGTGTCGGCGGGGGCGCCGGTCGGCATCGCGTCACCCTGCACGCAGGCCAGCGGGTTGCCATCGGCGCCGTCGAAGAAGTAGTCCTGGTAGGAGGTGATCTTGTCGGTCGAGTCGGCGTGCTGCCGGGTGCGCGCGATGCGCACGCCGACGTTGCCGCGCAGGCGGTCGGTGCGGAAGTTGGCCTGCAGGTAGGTGGAGTAGATCTTCTCGTCGACGTTGTAGACGAAATTCTCCTCCTCGCGGGTCTGCATGGCGCCGTAGGTGCTGTTGAGATAGGCGATGTAGCCGGGGAAGTTGATCGCCGGGTACGCGCTGGCGTTGATGCCGCCGGGCAGGTTGCCCAGCGAGGTGATCAGGCTCGGCGAGAACTGGGTGGCGACGCTGTTGCAGCGGCCGGCCCAGTAGCGGTTGTCGTAGTCGCCCGGGTCGGTGCCCGGGCACACCCAGTAGCTGTTGCCGGTACTGCGGTGGATGCCGCCGTCGCGGCCCTTGATGCCGAACTGCAGCGACTCGAACACATCGCCGTCGAAGTGCCAGGTGCCGTCGATCTGGGCGTACTTCTGGCGGGTGTCGTTGCGGGTCCAGGACGAGCCGGTCGAGCCCAGGTCGACCTGCAGGATGCCGTTCTGCAGGTTCTGCAGCAGCTCCGGCGAGAACGTCATCGTCGGCGTGCCGGTCAGGTCCCAGGCACTGGCGTAGTTGCCGTTGGTCCAGCTGCCGTCCGCATTCTGCAGGCGCGGCTTGATGGGCAGCGAGAACTGCAGCTCGGGGCCGCCCTTGGCCCAGGTGCGGCCGACCTTGAAGGACACGTCCAGCTTCTCGCCGCGCCACTCGCCGCCGAAGTCGGCGGTCTGCGAAAGCGACTTCTCGATGTTGTAGCTGCCGGTGATCTGCGGCGTCGGCACGGTGCAGTCGTCCGAACCCCAGCCGCCCGGGGCCATGCCGGCAGCGGCGGCCTCTTCCTCACTGCAGTAGTACGCCTTGCCCGGATGCAGGCTGTAGTTCGCGCCGGTGACGATGGTGCCGCTGGGGTCGAAGGTCAGCCCGTCCAGCAGGCGGCCGCCCCGCCAGTTGCCGTCGCCGTGGTAACGGGCGATGTTCCATTCCGGAACCTTCAGCGTATTGGTCTGCGAGTCCTGCGACAGGTCGAAGCGGAAGTAGTTCGCGGTCAGGGTCAGGTTGTCGGTCGGCTTGAACTGGAAGGTCAGCTGTCCGCCCTTGCGCTCGCGTTCTTCTTCCTTGACGTTGAAGTTGACCGACGTCGGCATCATGAAGCCGGTGTAGTAGTTGCCGTTCTGGTCCCAGAAGCCCGTGCCGCCCCACCAGTTGGAGTTGAAGTCCGAGGGCTTGCCGTTGACGTCGACCGCAGTGCCGCCCTCGTCGCGACCGTACCACTGCCAGCTTTCGGTGCTGGCCCCCATGGTGCGCGTGGTGCGCTTCTGCTGGGTATAGCCGACGAACACGCCGAACCGGTCTTCCTTGTCGTGCCAGGAATACGAGCCGGAGATCTGTCCATCGGTCTTCCTGGTGGTGTCCGACCAGGTGCCTTCGACATTGACGAAGCCGGAGTTGGGCTCCAGCTCGAGCGGACGGCGCGTGTGCAGGATCACCGTGCCGCCGATGCCGCCTTCGTCGATGCGCGCCTCCGGCGTCTTGAACAGCTCGGCGCTGCCCAGCATGTTCGACGGCAGCAGCGTGTAGTTGAAAGAACGGGTCGGGTCGCCGTTGGATTCGGCGCTGGCGATGTAGTTGCCGTTCAACTGGGTCAGGACCAGCTCCGAGGACAGGCCGCGGACGCTGACGTTCTTGCCTTCGCCGCCATCGCGGCTGATGAGCACGCCCGGCACGCGCTGCAGCGCATCGGCGACATTCTTGTCGGGGAACTTGCCGACGTCCTCCGCGGTGATGACTTCCACCACGGCGTTCGCGTTGCGCTTCTGCTCCAGGCTCTGCTCGATCGAGTAGCGGTAGCCCTTGACCGTCACCGTATCCAGGTCGGTGGCCTGCACCTGGGCCTGGTCCGGCGTGGCGGGCGCGCTGTCCGCCTGTTGTGCGAGCGCGTTAGCGGATGCGACGGTCGCGGACAACGCGATGGCGATCCCTACATACAGCGTGCTGCGAGTGCGTGCGTGTGGCGTGCATTTCATTTCAATCACCCTCTCCCAAGATTGATCGGCTGCTGACGCGATGGAATTTGTATCGATCTAAAATTCGCGAAAATAAAAACCTGTCACCACAGGACGGTCCGTGCGCCATGACGGCGCCCCAGGTTCCCTTCCTGGCCCCTCCCCTCCACGAAAGACCGGTTTAGATCGGTCTAATCCACGGAGCACATAATTAGCACAGCGGTTTCCGGGTTGCATGCTGCCGCGCAACAACCACGCCACGGCATGCGTCTCCGGCACCGGTGCCGTCGGCCTCACGGGACGGCCTGCCGCGTCACCGGCCGCAGCAGCTCGACCTCGGCCAGCGCGACGCCTGCCGGCGCATCCAGCCGCAACCGGTACTCGGCATAGTCGCCCGGGCGCTCGATGCGGAAAGGACGCAACTGCCGGCCGGACGGGAATGCCTGCTCGCGCCTGTGGTCCAGCCGCGTCCACGCCCCGTCGCCGGAACGGCCTTCCAGCGTCCATGACAGGCCTGCCAGTGCCTGGTCCGCGCTGGTCAGCGTGTAGTGCGTGGCGCGCGCCGGGGCCGCGAAGCGGAAGTCGAGAGGGGCGTCTGCGCGCAGCGAAAGCCCGGTGGACGCGTCGTCGTCGACCAGTGCGCCCGCCTTGCCGCGTCCACCCAGCGACACGCTGAGGGCGTTCGATGTCAGGTCGGCCAGGCCGCGCGGCGCTTCGCCCGGCGGCGTCAGCGACGGCGGCAATGCGTCGGTGCCGCTGCCCCATGCGGAAGGCGCGCTCCCCATGACGAATTCCAGCGTGGCGCCGTCGGCGATGTCCTGGTGGCGGATCCACGCCTGCGACCAGGGCTTGCCATCGACCTTGAGCGATTGCACGTATACGTTGCGTGCGTCGTTGTTGCGGGCGATCACGGTCAGCGTCCGTCCATCGCCCAGATCCACCTGGGCGTACGGGAAGGCGGGCGACCCGATGACGTACTCCGGCGCCCCCATCCTCAGCGGATACAGGCCCAGCATGCCGAACAGGTACCACGCCGACATCTCGCCGTTGTCCTCGTCGCCGGGATAGCCCTGCCCGATCTCGCTGCCCAGATACAGCCTGCCCAGGATGTCGCGGGTGATGCGCTGCGTCTTCCAGGGCTGTCCTGCCGCCACGTACATCCAGGGAATGTGGTGCGAGGGCTGGTTGCTGTGCGCGTACATGCCCATGCGCACATCGCGCGCTTCGGTCATTTCATGGATGGTGTTGCCGTAGGAACCGGCGAACTTCTTCTCCGCGGTCTCGGGCGTGGCGAAGAACGCGTCCAGCCGCTGCGCCAGCGCGCCCTCTCCGCCCAGCAGGTGGGCCAGGCCGGCGGCATCGTGCGGCGTGGTGAAGGCGAAGGTCCATGCATTGGCTTCGGTGTAGTCGCCGCCCCAGACGCGCGGATCGAACGCCGATGCCGGCGAGTGCCAGCGGCCATCCGGCGCGCGGCCGCGGAAGAACCGGGTGGCGGGATCGAACAGGTGCACGTAGTCGGTCGCGCGGGCCCGGAAGTACTCCGCTTCCTCCGCATAGCGGCGCGCGCGTGCGGGGTCTTCCTCCCGGGCCGCCAGTCCGCTGGCCATCTGCGCAAGGCCGAAATCGTTGAGGGCGCCTTCCAGCGTCCACGACAGGCCTTCATGCACCCCATGGTCGGCATAGCCGCGATACATCGACCGCGACAGCCCCTTGCGGCCGACGTTCGATACCGGCGGCACCACGGTGGCGTTGCGCAGCGCCGCCTCGTATGCCTCGCGGGCATCGAAGCCGCCCACGCCCTTCAGCCACGCATCGGCGAACGCCACGTCGGAACTGGTGCCGACCATCAGGTCGGCATAGCCGGGCGATGACCAGCGCGCGACCCAGCCGCCGTCGCGGTACTGCTGCAGGAAGCCGTCGATCATCTCGCCGGCGCGCTCGGGGGCGAACAGGGCGTAGGCCGGCCACGTGGTGCGGAACGTATCCCAGAAGCCGTTGTTGACGTAGATCCTGCCGGGCTTCACGGAGGCGGAGGTCCGCTCGGCATCGCCGCCGGCGTTCTCCTTGGACCAACTGTTCTGGTCCGCATGGCGCCAGTCGGGGTGCCCGGCACTGCCGACGTTCTCGTGCGCGATGTTGGGATACAGGAAGAGCCGGTACAGATTGGAGTACACCGTGACCCGCTGGTCGTGGCTCGCGCCCTCCACTTTCACCCGGCCCAGCAGTGCGTCCCACGCATCCTGCGCGCGCGCGCGGACCAGATCGAAGCCGGCGTCGCCGATTTCCTGCTCCAGGTTGCGCTGCGCCTGCTCCACCGAGATCAGCGACGTGGCGATGCGCATGACGACTTCGCGCGCCTGGCCCGGCGCGAACTTCACGTAGCCGGTGGGTCGTCCCGTGTCGATCTTGCCGCTGTCCAGCCACGGCCGGTCGAAGCGCGCATAGACGAACATGCGCGTGGCGCCGTTGGACAGGCCGCTGCGGGTGTCGGAATAGCCGCGCACGGTCTGCGTCGCCGCGTCCAGCGTCAGCCCGGCGCGGGCATCCACGTTGTCGAACAGCAGGTTGGCCTCGCCGCCCTCCGGAAAGCGGAACCGGAAGATGGCCGCACGTTCGCTAGGCGCGATCTCGGCACGGATGCCGTTGTCGAAGTCCACGCGGTAGGCGTGCGGCCGGGCCTCCTCGTTGTCGTGGGAGAAGGAGAGCGCCCGCTTCCCGCGGTCGGCCTCCGGCACGCCGTGCGTCGACGACGGCATGACCTGGAAGGTCTGGCGGTCGCCCATCCACGGACTGGGCTGGTGGCTGATCGACAACGCCTGCAGGCGCGGCCGGTTGTCGTCGCCGTTCTGCTCGTTCCACCGGTACAGCCAGCCCAGCGAGCCGGCGTCGGTCACGGGGACCCAGAAGTTGAAGCCATGCGGCATGGCCGTGGCGGGAATGTTGTTGCCCCGCGAAAACGTGGCGTTGGACTGGGTGCCGCGGGTGGTGATGACGTAGTCGCTGGGACGCCGGACCTCCGGCTGCGCCTGGCGGCGCAGGGCGATATCGTCGATCCAGCCGGTCGAGACCGCGGCCGGAACCGGCTGGACCTGCAGTTCGATGGCACGGATGCGCTTCCCGCGCAGCGCGGCCAGATCGCCCACGCGGACCTGCTTGTGCGCCCACTGCTGCGGATACAGCGTCTTCGATGCCGCCTGTCCCCCGGCCGTGGCCGGCGCACCGTGATGGTCGGTCAGTCCCCGTTGCGACAGCCTGCTTCCGTCATCGAACAGCAGGTCGACCGCAACGCCGGTGGAGGCCGCGGTGTGGCCGTCGACGATTTCCGGAAGCACCCGCCACGACAGCACGGTGTCCTGCTGCACTTCGATATCGACCGCGAACAAGCGTGCGCGGCCCGCCGCATCGGCGCGGTAGCGCAGCGCCCGCTGCCCGGTGTAGCCCATCTTCGCCGGAGCGGCATACGGCCGCGCCGGACCATTGCCGACGGCGATGCCGACGTCCGCCTGCTCCGCCGGCGCCGGTACGGGTTCACCCGGCTCGAACGAGGTCGCGAAGTCCGCATCGTGCGCCTGCGCCGGCAGCGCACCGGCCAGCAGGAGCAGCGCCGCGGCGACCGGCGCCCGACGGTGGCGCGATGGCTCAGTCATGCGCGCGGAGTACGGACAGGACGTCATGGCAGGCCCCCATGGTGTGATAGTCGGTCTTGCCCGCCGGGCTCTTGTCCTCGTCGTATTTCCGGTTGCGCCGGTCGAGGATGCGGAACCAGGCGCCGTGGACGTGATCGATCATGTGGGCCCAGGCGTACTCCCACAGCCGGTCGTACCACTGCCAGTAGCGGTCGTCGCCCGTCGCCTTCGCCAGCCGGGCGGCGCAGGCCAGGGATTCGGCCTGCACCCAGAAGTACTTGTCGTCGTCGCAGACGAAGTACCGGCCATCGGGCAGCGAGGGCCCGGCGATGTCCTTCCTCAACGACTCGGGCGCAAAGCCGTACACCAGTCCGCCGTACTCCCCATCCCACGACGCCTCCATCGAACGATCGAAGAGCTCCCGCGCACGCGGCACCAGCCACGCCACATCGCGTCCGGCATCGCGCAGGTGTCCGTGCAGGATCAACAGCAGCTTGGCCCATTCGGTCTGGTGCCCGGGCTGGAACCCCCAGGGACGGAACAGGTGCTTCGGATCGTCGCGGTGGTAGTCGGTGTCCACGCGCCATTGCGCATCGTAATGCTCCCAGACCAGGCCCTCGGTCTGCGCGGCCTGGCGGCGTGTCATGTGGTCGGCCAGCAGCAGCGCGCGCTCCAGGTAGCGCGTCTCGCCGCTGGCTTCGTACGCGGCCAGCATCGCCTCGCACATGTGCATGTTGGCGTTCTGGCCGCGATAGTCGCTGAACTGCCACTCGCGCGTGGCCTCGTCGCGGTACAGGCCGTGGTCCGGCTCCCAGTAGCGCGTTTCCAGCAGGTCCCAGTGCGCATCCATCCACCCACGGCAGCTTTCGACCCCGGCCTTCAACGCGATGGCGTACGCCAGCAGCACGAAGGCCGCACCGTAGCAGTGCTGCGTGGTGTCTTCCGGCGCGCCATCGCGCAGCGTCCAGAAGTAGCCTCCGCTCACCGGGTCCAGATGCCGCTGGCGCAGGAACTTCAACCCATGGTGTACCGCGTCCAGGTAGACCTGGCGCAGCCCCGGGTCCTCGTCGCCGAACTCCAGCGCCGCCGTCGCGTAGTTGAAGACGAACCGCGTGCTGCTGACCAGATGGCGGTGCGACGCGTCGTAGACGCGCCCGTCGTCCTTGAAGTAGTGGAAGAACCCGCCCGCGGGGTCGATGCAGCGGGGGTGGTAGAAGGCCATCGTGCGGCGGATGTGGCCGCGCAGGAAGGTCTCGCTGCGGAAAGCGGCATGCGGGGGAATGGCAGGACTCATGGGGTCGCGGTGCTCCGGGAGGATGACGGTGCGGACAGGACGTCCGCCAGGGTGGTGATGCGAAGTGCCCGGCGCAGGGAGCCAGGGGCGGCGTTGGACGAAATGCGCAGCGTCGTGCGTTCGCCGGGAAGCAGGGTCAGCGCATTGTCGGCCGGCTCGGCATCGAGTTCGCCGAAGTCCACCCAGACCGCGCGCGCCACCGCATCGGCCGAGAGTTCCAGCACCGCACCCCGGCGGTCGGCGTGCAGCTTGGCGCGGACGGCGGAGGCGGGCCAGGCGATGTTCCGGGCCTCGGTGAAATAGACCAGCTGGCGTGAGGGCGGCTCGCCTTCCACGCGCAGCTCGAACACCGCCACGGTCCGCGCGGGATCGGCGCCCGCAAGCAGATCGGCATCATCGTAGGCGGCCAGCCGCATGGCCGACAGCGGCGCCACCTCGATCGCCCTGCGCTCGTCGCGCAACACGCGCCCACCCAGGTCCATCACTCTCAATCGCCATTGGCCCCGGCGCGGCACGGTGCGGTCCGACACCGCGGAGACCGTCGTGCGCCCGTCCTTGCGCAGCGCCGTCACGGCCACGGGCGCGAAGAAGCGGCGCGCATGGAACTGCAGCGCCTTCCAGCGCCCGAACCAGTCGACGCCCGACCACGAAGCGCCCGGCCACACGTCGTTGAGCTGCCAGTAGAGCGAGCCCATCGTGTGCGGCCGGCTGGCACGGTGGTGACGCGCGGCCAAGCCGATGCCTTCGGCCTGCATCACCTGGCTGAGATAGACGAACCCGGCGAAGTCGCGCGGCTCGCCGAATTCCATGCGGATGTAGTGCAGCAGCCGTTCGTTGCCCTTGCCGGCCAGGAACTTCTGGTGCGCTTCGACCGTCGGCGAATCGATGCGCTGTTCGTCGCGACCGATCACCTGGTCTATCGTCCTGCGCACCGGCCAGGCCTGCAGGCCGTACTCGGACACGAAGCGCGGCGTGAGGCCCAGATAGGCCGAGGGCGGGCGCGCCGGATTGCCCCACACCTCCCAGTAATGCATGTCGCCGCTGGCGGGCGTGTTGGCCGTTTCCGCCATGTCGTCGCTCGGCGAACTGGGCCAGTAGGCGATGCCGCCCGCCTCTTCGGCCACGACGCGGCGCAGGTCGCGGTCGAACAGCTGGACATATCCTTCCCAGACCCGCGCGGCGAAAGCCGGATCGGCGTCCTTCAGTGTCTTGCCATGGCCCCAGTATTTCCAGGCGATCTCTTCTTCGTTGTTCCCGCACCACAGCACGATGCTGGGGTGGTTGCGCAGGCGCCGCACCTGGTCCTGCACCTCGGCCACCACGTTGGCCCGGAACGCCGGATCGTAGGCCGGCTGCATGCCCCCGCCGAACATGAAGTCCTGCCACACCAGCAGGCCCAGTTCGTCGGCGATGTCGTAGAACGCGTCGCTTTCGTAGTAGCCCCCGCCCCAGCTGCGCACCATGTTCATGTTGGCGTCGACCGCCGACTGCAGCACGCGCCGCAGCTGTGCAGGCGTCACCCGCGAGGGGAACATGTCGAAGGGGATGGCGTTGGCGCCCTTCGCGAACACCGGGATGCCGTTGACCACGAACGCGAAGCCGCGCCCTGCCGCGTCCCGCTCGCGCCGCAGTTCGACGCTGCGCAGGCCCGTGCGCACGCTGCGCGCATCGATGACGTCCGCGCCCTGCGCGAGCTCCGCCGCGAACGCATACAGCGGCTGCCCGCCATAGCCGACCGGATACCAGCGCTGCGGCTGCCGGATGCGGAAGGACAGCGGTACCTGCGCGATGCCCTGGGACAGCGCAGCCTCACGCTCGCCCGCGAGCGTCCTGCGGCCATCCGGTGCGGTCTGCCATACGCGCACCATGTAACGCCCCGGCCTGGCGACCTCCACGGTGGGAATGGCGGTCAGTTCGGCGAGGTCTTCGCCCACACGGTCCTGGCGCACCTGCAGGTCCTGCACCCGGGCCGCATCCCAGCTGGTCAGTCGCACCGCCCGCCAGATGCCGGCGGTGACATAGCGCGGGCCCCAGTCCCAGCCGTAGTGATAGCCGGGCTTGCGTGCGAAGTTCGCCGTCATGGCGTCCTTCGGCTCGTCGCCGTAGGGCGAGGGGTAGTTGCCGGCAATGCGGTGCGGCATGGCCTGCACCGTCGGCAGCAGGCGCCGGATGGGCGAACGCAGGACCACGCGCAGCTCATTGGCCCCTTCGCGCAGGCGTCCCTGCACGGGAATGCGCCAGGTACGGAAGGCGTTGTCGGCGTCCAGCACCTTCTCGTCATTGAGGAACACCTCGGCGAAGGTGTCCAGTCCATCGAACGCCAGCTCGCTGCGCGCGGCCTGGCGCATGCCCGCGCTCACGTGGAACGTGGTGCGGTATTCCCAGTCCGCCAGGCCGATCCATTGCAGCCCTGCTTCCGGTGCACCGACATACGGGTCCGGAATCAGGCCATGGGCCAGCAGGTCGGTGTGCACCGTGCCCGGCATCGAGGCCGTACGCCATGCGGACCCGATGCCGGCAGGATCCTCATCACCCGCCCCGGTGGGTATCCGCCTGAACTCCCAGCCCTGGTCCAGCCGCCGCTGCTCCACCGCCTGCGCGCCGGCAAGCACGGCGAACAGCGCGATGAAGCACAAGGCACGCAGCACGACCAGGCTGCGCGTTGCATGGACGGGCGTGATCGGTTTGAAGCGGGTGTGCATGCGGATTCCAGTGGCGGGGCCGACAAGCGCGGGCGATCGCTCCCCTCCATGCCACGCTCCCGGCACGGGCCGGCGGCACAATTGGATCGATCCAATGCCGACAGGTTTATCACGCGGCTCTCCGCCTTGCATGCTGCTGCGCAGCAGTTGCCGTGCCCGCCGGGAGGAGACGGCGCACGCACGCCTCCGCCCGCGCCCGTCTCCTGGCCATGCCGGAGGTATGCTAGTTTTCCCCGCATTCAACCGATCCAAAAGGTGCGCGGATGAAGCGACTCGGCACGAAGGCCCTCATGCTGGCAGGGATCGCGGGGGCGTTCTTCACCGCATCGGGTGAGGCGCTGGCCAGCCCGGCCGGCGTCGGCGAAGCCGCCTTCCACGCGGTGGATCCCTTCATCGGAACCGGGGGCGAAGGCCACACCTTCCCGGGCGCCACCGTGCCCTACGGCATGATCCAGTTGTCGCCGGATACGCGCATCCAGCCACGCAAGCAGGGCTACGGATGGGCGGCGGGCTATCGCTACGACGACACCACCATCGTCGGGTTTTCCCACACCCACTTCTCCGGCACCGGCCACTCCGATCTCGGCGATCTGCTGCTGATGCCCGCCACCGGGGAACCGAAGCTGGAACGGGGCGATCCCGACCAACCCCGCAGCGGCTACACCTCGCGCTTCCGCCACGCCACCGAGACGGCCCAGCCCGGCTACTACGCCGTCACCCTGGACGACCACCAGGTGCGCGCCGAGCTCACCGCCAGCGCGCGCGTGGGCATGCACCGCTACACCTTCCCCGCGGGCAAGCCGGGGCACATCGTGCTGGACCTGCGCACCAGCATGTACGACTACCCCGGCAAGATTTCGTGGTCGCGGCTGCGCGTGCGCCCCGATGGCACCGTGACGGGCTTCCGCGAAACCCGCGGCTGGGCGCCGGGCCGGCAGCTGTACTTCGCCGTGCGTTTCTCCCGCCCGCCCACGGGTCACCAGTTGCACGACACCGAACAGGACATTCCCTACAAGGGATTTCCGCCTCCCGGCGAGAAAGACCCGCGACAGCGCGCGCAGATCGAGGGACGCCAACTGGTCGCCGCCTTCGATGTCGCAGCGGCCGCCGGCCAGCCACTGCTGGTGAAAGTCGCCATTTCGCCGGTGAGCGAGGACAACGCCATCGCCAACCTCGATGCGGAGGCCCCGGGCTGGGACTTCGATGGCATGCGCGCGTCGGCGAAGCGGCAGTGGAGCCAGGCGCTGGGAGCGGTGGAGGCGCACGGGGACCCGGCACAGCGCACCAGCTTCTACACGGCGCTCTACCACACCCTGCTCGGCCCCACGCTGTTCATGGACAGCGACGGTCGCTACCGCGGACCCGACAATGCCGTCCACCAGGCCGACGGCTGGACCAACTACTCCACCTTCTCCCTGTGGGACACCTACCGCGCCCTGCATCCGCTGACCACCCTGCTGCAGCCGCCGCAGCGCACCAACGACTTCGTCAACTCGCTGCTCGCCTCGCGTCGGCAGAGTCCGTATGGGGTGCTGCCGGTATGGTCGTTCCACGGTCTCGAGACCTGGTGCATGATCGGCTACCACGCGGCGCCCGTGATCGCCGACGCCTACATGAAAGGGATACGCGGCTATGACGCCGAGCAGGCCCTGCAGGCCATGGTGGCCAGCGCCAACTACGGCCCCTACGACGGTATCGCCGCCTATCGCGAGCTGGGCTACGTGCCCATCGACGAAGAAGGCGAAGCCGCCAGCAAGACCCTCGAGTACGCCTACGACGACTGGGCCATCGCCCGGATGGCCCAGGCCATGGGCAGGACCGACGTAGCCACCGAGTTCGGCCGGCGGGCGTCGCATTGGAAACATGCGTTCGATCCCGCCACCGGGTTCATGCGCGCGCGCAGGCGCGACGGCACGTTCCGCGAGCCGTTCGACCCGGCCGCCAGCGGCTACGGCACGGACTACACCGAAGGCAACGCCTGGCAGTATTCCTGGTACGTACCGCAGGACGTGGCCGGCCTGGCCGCGGCGCACGGCGGCAGCGACGCGCTGCTGGACCGGCTGGACGCCGTGTTCGACGCGAAGGTGGACCCGTCGGTGTTCGCGCACATGGAAGACATCACCGGGCTGATCGGCTGGTATGCGCACGGCAACGAGCCGAGCCACCACGTGGCCTACCTGTACGCCTATGCGGGCCAGCCCTGGCGCACGCAGGCGCGCCTGAAGCAGATCATGGACACCCAGTACGCGCCGCGACCGGATGGCCTGGCCGGCAACGACGATCTGGGGCAGATGTCAGCGTGGTACGTGTTCACCACGCTCGGCTTCTACCCGGTCACGCCGGGCAGCAACCAGTACGTACTGGGCCGCCCGTTCCTGCCCCGCGCCACGCTTCACCTTCCCAACGGCAAGCGCTTCACCGTCGTCGCCGACGCGCTGGACGACGCCCATGCCTACGTGGGCAGCATCACGCTCAATGGCAGGCCGCTGGAGCGCACCTATCTGGAGCACGAGGAGATCATGGCCGGTGGCGAACTGCGCTTCACCATGCAGGCCGCACCGGACACGGCGCGGGCCGGCGGGCGACTGGCGCTTCCGTACTCCATGTCGCGCTGAGCAGCGCTACGCGGCTTCCAGCGCGTCCAGGGCATCGCGCAGCGCGCGCACGCGGGCGGCATCGGTCTCGCTCCAGCTTGTGGACAGGCCCGGCAGCGCGGACGACGGCGTGCGCATCGCGGACATGCGCTGCACTTTCGCGGAGGCATGGAACTGGCGGGCGTGCGTGAGCGAGGCGACCCGCGCGATGTTGCCCGCGTCGAGGCCGGCGCCCGGCATGACCTGCAGGCGCCCCTGCGCCTGGCGCACGCATGCCGCGATGGCCGCGCTTCCTTGCTCGGCGTTCGCGCGACCGCCCGAGGTCAACAGCCGCGAGAATCCCAGCGCGACGATCCGCTCCAGGGCCGCCGCAGGTTCACGGACCGCATCGAACGCCCGGTGGAACGTCACCGGCAGCGGTCCCGCCGCTGCCACCAACTGCCGGCACAGGGCTTCATCGATGTCGCCATCGGCATCCAGGGCCCCGACCACGATACCGTCGCAGCCCAGGCGCACGCAGGTTTCGATGTCGCGCAGCATCACCTCGGCCTCGAGCGTGTCGTAGACAAAGTCGCCGGGGCGGGGGCGGATCAATACGAACAGGGGGATGCGCAGCCGGTCGCGGGCCAACGCCAGGGTTCCGTACGAGGGCGTGGTACCTCCGGTCTCGAGTGCGTCGCACAGCTCCACGCGGTCTGCGCCGCCCTGCTGCGCGGCCAGTGCGGACACCAGCGACCCGGCCGCGATCTCCAGCGACAGGGATACGCGGCGACTCATGCCGCCGCGCCGTCGTAGACGGCATCGGCCGCGTGCAGGGCGTCCTGCCTGCCGGCATCGCAGACGGCATAGACGAAGCCCGGATGCAGGGCGAACGCGCCTACCTCGCCCTGCCTGTTCATGGCCAGGAAGCATACCTGCAACGACCTGCTGGCCTCGGGACGCTTGCGGACGACGCGCGCGATGGCCTCGCGGCAGGCCTCCATCGGCGACCGCCCCTGACGCATCAGTTCCACCACCAGGAAACTCGCGGCATTGCGGATCATCTCTTCGCCCACGCCCGACGCGGTGGCGGCGCCGACCTCGTTGTCCACGTACAGGCCCGCCCCGATGAGGGGACTGTCGCCCACGCGACCGTGCATCTTCCACGCCATGCCGCTGGTGGTGCAGGCACCGGCCAGCCGGCCGTTGCGGTCGATCGCCAGCATCCCCAGCGTGTCGTGGTTTTCCTGGTTGCCCGGTTTCAGGTTCCGCTCGGCATTGATCTGCGGTTCGTACTTCGCCCGTTCGCGCCATGCCTGCCACGCCTGCTCGGCTTCCGGCGTCAGCAGGCGCTGCCTGCGGAAGCCCTGCGCCATGGCGAACTGCTGTGCGCCCTTGCCCACCAGCATCACATGGGGCGTGTCTTCCATCACCCGTCGCGCCACGCTGATGGGGTGGTCGATATCCTCCAGCGCGGCCACGGCGCCACAGCGACCGTCTCCATCCATGATGCTGGCGTCCAGCGTCAGTACGCCCTCCCGGTCGGGATGGCCGCAACGTCCTACCGTGGGATTGCACAGCTCGCTCTCGGCCCAGCGCGCGCCCTGCTCCACCGCGTCCAATGCACTCCCACCCGTCGACAGCCGCTGCCATGCCGCCTGGTTGGCGGCCACACCGAAATCCCAGGTGGACACCACGCGCCCGCCGCGGACGCCCGCACCCGGTGTTGGCCCGGCGGTGACGCCGCGGGCCCACGACATCGCGCCGGCGGACAGCGCCATATGACCCAGGAACCTTCTTCTGCCTTTCATGCGTGCTCCTCGATGGATCGGAAGGAAGGGGAAGTCCGGCCCCGCCAGCGGGCCGCGGCACCGATCAGGCCCAGTTGCCCATGATCGATGCGCCAGACCGGCGGCGGCACCCGCGGCGGATCGAATCTTGCGCAATAGCGTTGCTGGAAGGGTCCGGCGTGCAGGAACGGCGCGATGTGCGCGGTTACGCCGCCCGCCAGGTACACCTCGCGCGCGCCCGATGTCAGCACCAGGTCGGCCACCAGACCGCCGAGCCAGCCGCAGAAGACGTCCAGCGTCTGTCGGGCCGTCGCATCCGATGCATGCGCCGCGGCGACGACCTGCTCCGACCGCAGGTGCAGTGGCGCTTCCCCTCGCATGCGGGCCAGGCTCCCGTAGAGGTGCATCATGCCGGTCCCCGACAGCACGCGTTCGTTGTCGACGTGGCGCCAACGCGTGACGAGGTCCTGCAGCACCGCCAGTTCCAGCGCATTGCCTGCCGCCAGGGCGGCGTGGCCCGCCTCGGTCAGAAGCACCTCCGCGCCGGTGCGGTCCAGGCACAGGGCGGCCCCCAAGCCGGTCCCCGGGCCCAGCACCAGCGCCGGCACCTGCATGCCCCGGTCCTGCTGCCCGGGCAGCAACGGCACCAGCGTCTGCCGCGGCACACCGGGAATGGCATGGGCCACGGCGCCGAAGTCGTTGATCAGGACCAGCGAATCCAGCCGCGCCGCTTCGGCGGTGCGGGCAACGGAGACCTCCCACGGAAGGTTGGCGTTGACCAGACGATCGCCCTGCAGATATCCCGCGATGGCCACGACGGCATCGCCAAGCGCCACCTCCGGCTGGCTGCGCGCCATCCGCTCGAGATAGCCGCCCAGGATGTGGGCCAGCGAAGCGTGATCGCTGCAGCGCAGCACCCGCACGTCGCGCACGCTCTGTCCGTCGAGGGTCCAGCCCACGCGCGCGTTCGTGCCGCCGACGTCGGCGACAAGACATGCGCGCGTGCTTCGCGCCACCTGCATGAACCAGCCTCCCGGAAGCACAGCCCTGGACTGGCCGGAATCATCGCATTAAATCGATCCATATCGCGACGCAGCGGGCCGGGATTTACCCGGCTCCCGTCTTGTACTCAGACGGTTCGCCCGTTGCCTTCCGTCATCGACAGGGGAAGACGCGCGAACCAGGCAGGAAGACGGGGTACGACCGAAACGCACTCAGGGAAAGAGTTCACACGGCCTGCAAGCATGGCCGCTGGCGCGGGTTCGAATGGACATCGTTCTGCATCGGTTCGAGTGGCAATTCTCGTCCGCTATCGGCCAAAACCAGACGTCCAACATCCAACCGATCGCGCTTGCCTCACCCGTTCGGGGCATGCGGGGCCCCGGACGTACCGCCAGACTGGTGCTATCCCTCTGGAAAAGGCAACGCAATGAGCATCTCCAACCGCAAGACGGCCAGCTTCGGCGTACCGTGGGAATCGGCCTATGGGTATGTGCAGGCCGTGCGCGTGAACAACTCGATCTTCGTGTCGGGCCAGCTCTCGCACACGCCGGCAGGGCAGCTGGTCGCGCCGGCCGCTCTAGGCGCCGACGGCAAGCCTGCCAACTTCGACACCATGGAGGCGCAAATGAAGCGCACCTACGAGAACGCGCAGGTATTGTTGGCCGAGCTGGGCGGATCGCTGGCGGACGTGGTGGAGGAAACTCTGTTCGTCATCGACGTGCCGGCCGCGTTCGCCGCCAGCGGCAAGGTCAGGCCAGCCGTCTACGGCCAGCCTGTTCCGCAGGTCGCCAGCAACCTCATCGGGGTTTCCACGCTCGCCTTCCCCGAACAGCTGATCGAGATTGCCTTCCGCGCTGAAGTGCAGGCGTAGCACGATTCTCGGACCGAAGCCGCGCTGTCATGGAAAGCCCGCGTGCCATCAGGCGTTCGGGCTTTCTCACTTTCTGTACCCGGTTAGTAGCGTGCATAGCAGATCAGAACGCTCTTGGATTCAACCGATCGACGCAACAGTTTGTCGATATCGCTCTGCCGGTGTTTCGTAGCCCGGCGACTTGGTGCGGCACGGAAGGGTTGCCGTTGCAAGGCGCGCGAACAACTTTGTGTCTGCACGCCATGCCTAGCAGATGGTGATACGGAAGAAGTGCGCCTGGCTCTTCCCACGATTGGCGAACGTATGCGGATGATCGCTGGCGTACAGATGGGCACCGATGCGCAGTGTCCGTTCCTCACCATTCATGAGTAGTGTCACTTGGCCTGCGGCGACTACCAGTTGCACGTGCCAGCCCTGGGGATCGGCGCCGGCACGATAGGACTCGCCCGGCTCCAGCCGCCATTCCCAGGTTTCCACTTCGCGGGTAGCACGGACGCTGGACAACAACGTGCCGGTTCCCCCGTGACGCCCCTTCCATCCCAGTCGCTGTGGCCGCTGCGTCGATGGGCTCTGCGGATTGGCCACCAACTCGGACAGACTGGCACCCAGCACGATCCCTAGCCGGTCCAGGGTGGAGGTACTCGCGCTGCTGGTGCCGTTCTCGATCGCTCCCACCATGCGCAAGCTCACACCCGCTGCGTCGGCAAGCGCGCGCTGGCTCAGGCCGGCCGCAAGGCGGCGCGTCCTCAGGTTGTGGGCGACATGCGTCAGGAATTCAGGGATGGGTTGACTGGGCATGCTTCTTCGCATCCAATGAATGGCAATATTTTGCCTATTAGGCATCGGATGATGAACCGGGTCAATCCGTGGAAGAAATGGCTGTTCCTGGGCGTTGCATGCCTGCCGACAGGCTTGAGCGCAGCATCTGACGACGCGTCAACCGTCATGACGCCCGAGCAGGTGGAAGAGGACTTCGATCTTGCCGTGAAAGTGGTTGAGGCTGGCCTTCCAGACACGACGTGGTTCCAGTCCGAGCGCGCTTGGCGGCTCGCCAAGGAGGAGGCGCATCAAGCCCTTCCCGGCATCGAAGACGCGCAGGGATTGTTTCGAACGCTCAGGCCGCTGCTCAGCCGGATCGGTGAAGGTCATCTGACCCTGCATCGCAGCCCGGCGATGAGGCGCATGGACAGGCAGGGCCAAGGCCTGCTTCCGCTCGACATCCACTGGACCGAAGGTGGTGCATGGATCGAGAAGGGATGGGGAGATGCAGCCTTCATTTCCCCCGGCACACGTCTATTGGCCATAGACGGAGAAACGACGGACGACTTGGTACGGGAGTCGATGGCAGCGCTGGGACACGATGGCCGGATCGCAACCGGCGCGATGCGCGAGGCCGGAGGCGCGGGCTATGCGATGGTGCGCTATTGGATGCGTGGAGGGGCCCGGCATTACCGCCTACGCTTGCAAGATGCCTCTGGCGCGATCACCGAAATGGTGGTCGCGGGCATGCCTGCTTCGGCCCGACCGGCGCAGACGGCATCCGAGGAGTCACCGGTGGCAAAACTGGAGTGGCTGGACGGCCAGACGGCCCGGCTGGTGGTCCCGACTTTCAGCAATCAGCGTTATCGCAAAGCCGGAAGCGACTATCAAGCCGTCATCGGCCAGCTATTCGAAACACTGCACGAGCGCGGAGCGCGCAACCTGATACTGGATCTCCGCAGCAATGGCGGCGGATCGGAAGGCAACGAGAACTATCTGTTTTCCTATCTCGTCCGCGATCCGCTCCGCAAGTACGCCTCGGTGGAAGCCCGTGACGCGTCGCTTTCCGTGGCGGACAGGCACGGTCGCCTGTACTCGGTAGAAGTTTTCGACAAACAGGAACTGGCCACTCAAGAGCGCCTTCCCAATGGCCACCTGTCCCGCCGCAACGAGCCGCCTGAAGGGTTGATGTCGCATTGGGAACGGAGGTCGCCCGTGTTCGATGGCCGACTTGTCGTGCTGGCGGGTGGGGAGACGTTCTCTGGAGCCGCGGAGCTTTCCTCGATGCTCCACCACGTGCAACGCGGACTGTTCGTAGGCGAAGAAGTGGCGGGAGCGCACGCCGGCAATACCAGCGGCTACACGTGGGAAGTGAGGTTACCCAACAGCGGAATGGTGCTGCACATTCCCCTGCTGAAGTTCCGCTTCGCGTGGGATGAGCTGCCACTCGGCCGTGGTGTCCCACCGCATTGCGCAGTGCCCCCGGACTTGCCTGGCACAAGCCGGGACACCCCGCTTGAGGTGGCCTACTCGCTTACCTTGATGCCGTGGACGGTTGCGGATCCACCCGCCTGCCCCATGCATGGATCCGATCGCGCCACGGGCCCATGGCACAATGATGCCGGCTACAGGGTTCTTCCTCGATCAGCCGGAAGATGAGTGCGTTCGGGCGGCGACGGATGTCTGTAACGGGTCGGAAACTGATCGAGAGACCATCATGAAGCGTAGCTGCGATGGCTGCAGTGCTGGACCCGGCGTTGGTCAGCGAGCGTGCCGTCGTCTGGTTGCCGGGAATTTCGCAAATCGACCTCGCCATCCATTCGCCAACCCTGACCTCCAGCGCTCGCGCCAAGCCCACAAGGTTTACCGCTCGTATGTATATACCTTTACCGAGATTGGTGGGCAGGTAACCACATCGAGCACGGTCCTATGCGACTGGATGATTGGCACACCCGGTCGGAGTGCTGGGCTAGTCCTGCGTCGCGCAGGTCGGTTTGTAATCGCGCATATACCAGTCTTCCGACAGACGGTGTCCCCGTTCGCCTAGGCTCTCCGTCGGATTTTTTGCAGGGGGCGCCGAAAGAAAAGGAGGGTGTTATGAAATCCCTATTGATTGCCACAGTAATCCTGATGGGTGGATTCTACTGCGGTACCGCAGTGGCGGTAGATGGCAGGAACGCAGTGGGCGTGTGCATAGACGCCGGGCCAAAATGCGCGTGGTCTGTTAACGATAAGGGTGAAGTTGATGTCTGCACCGCGAACGGATGCTGGTACTGTCCATCCGCAACCAGTGAATGCGTGCCGGCGAGAACGACCCGGCCCAAGCCATCGAATCCAGTGCGCGGCACGATTGTGAGTACGAAGATCGGATGGTATGAGGTCGGCAAAAATCCAGGGATCGATAAACTACTTCCCCCGGCCAAAAAGCCCTAGCGCCTGAACTAAGCCGCGCCGCGAAGCGGCGTCGGCTTCTATCACTCTCCCCATGACACCCGTCTCTAGGTGCCGAAGAGAGTCCCACTGCTGGGCTGGACGATCAATTCCGCGCATCCCTGGGGCATCGCTACGCTGCTCACCATCTTGTTGGTGATCGCCGTGGCGGCCGGTTTCGACCTTGGGATGTTCCGTATCTGAAGACGCCGTACATGACGGGTGCGTCTACGCCCCGCCTGACATCTAACTGGATATGCAGGACTACACCTCGCCATCGCCCATGCGTTGCTCGATGACGCGAACAGTCATCTCAAGCTTCGCTGCTATGGCTTTCTAGGTAAATGCGGTGAGATGCTGAGCGCGGGCCCATCAGACTGACCCCGGACTGATAGCGACCAGGGATCGAAGTCTGCGATCTAGGGGACACTCGCGTGGACGCGGGGGTGTGTTGCGGACGGAGTAATCTGACATGCAGGAATGGACAGAGGGCGATAGCCGCCCGGCCCAACTCATCTGTCCGCTGCCGGCCAGAAGCGGACTACCAGTATTGTCCGGCCAGAAGATGCAGGCGCTGAGGCCGTCGCGCCCCAGAACGATGGCCAAGACCGTGCACTTCCGGTCGGCCCGCCTGGCCCGCGGGGCGGTCCCGGACCAGGGACACCGTCAGGCCTCTTGGCACGGCCTCTGATAGCGTGGGTTATCTCCAGGCACAGGAAAACCCGTGGAGATCCGTCTGCCTCACGATTGCCTGCGCGCTGGCGTCATGCGGACGCTCGGCGTCGGGATGCTCGGACACTGTTGGAACTTGACGCTCGCAGGCGCGATCGACGGCGAGCAGGTGCTGCGACTTGTCTGCGGACTCGGTGGCGATGACGACCTTGATCTCCCCCAAGGTCTGGATATACAGCGAATCAGGTTCTGCCACGGGCGCGGATGCTCGGTTGTTCAGGAGCCGGTGCGGGCGTTCAGGGCCGCGCACTGCAGATCTCAGTGTAACCAAGTCCGTTCAGCCAGGTGACGAAGTAGGCGCTGTCCCGGACGCCGAAGGAGTGCGGGCCCGCGTGGACGTTGTGCACTTGCGTTCTGCCGCAGCGCCACCGTGCCGCAGTTTTTCGGCTACCGGCAAGAGAACCATCGCGTCGTGGAACGACTGGGTTAGCGTTTTCCCCGAGGGAACTCTTGCCCTGCGCTCACACCAGCATCGACTGTTGAGCGGAGATCCCGGCCGTCGCGCCCTGCCATGATGCCGTGGTGACCGAGGGCATTCCGGGGTTGGCCAGGTCGCCGGCCGCGTAGATGCCGGGCATGCTGGTTTCGCGGCGCTCGTCGACTCTAAGGGCGATACCCGTAGGCGTAGCGACCGTGTCGAGGCCCAGTGACTCGTGCAGGCTTGAGGACGGCTTGGTGCGCGGATGCGCGAACAGAATGTCGACCGCAACATCGGGCGCGACATCGAGCTTGATGCTGGCTTTATGCCCACCGTGACGAGCGACCCCGACGATCCGGCCATCCGCGATAGCTACGTGGCGGCGCGCGAGATCGGTCCGGACAT
The DNA here is from genome assembly GCF_022965755.1 of Pseudoxanthomonas sp. F37. Classification (NCBI taxonomy): domain Bacteria; kingdom Pseudomonadati; phylum Pseudomonadota; class Gammaproteobacteria; order Lysobacterales; family Lysobacteraceae; genus Pseudoxanthomonas; species Pseudoxanthomonas sp. F37. The sequence continues at coordinate 3,597,082 of NZ_CP095187.1, forward strand.
CGGGTGCGATGTCGTGACCGTCGGCGAAGACCGTCAACCTGTCGGTCCAATCGTGGAACAGTCTGACCTGATTCATCGACTGCGGGCCAGACCAGATGAGACCCCAGTGTTGTCCCGCGACTTCGAAGCCATCGCAATAGGGGCAAGGCACGATGGCCGTGCCCCAGCCTTCGGCGAAACCCGGGACATCAGGGATCTGGTCGACAACGCCATAGCTCAGAATCAGGCGGCGTGCGCCAATGCTTTCGCCATCCGCAGCAAGAACAGAAAATTCGTCGATGGCGCCAGAAATGCTGTCGGCGCGGGCATTGACGAGTCTGATTGTGGGATAGCGTGCCAGTTGCTTCCGCGCCTCGGCCAGGATGTCCAGCGGCGGCTTGTGATCGTGGCCGAGCACGCCATGGGAGTGGCCGGCGAAGCGATTGTGGGGCAGCCCGGTATCGAGAACGGTGACTTTCCGGCGGGCGCGGCCGAGCTGAAGGGCGGCGGCGAGACCGGCAAAGCTGCCGCCAATGATGATGACGTCGTTCATGGTAGTGGGCTCCGCGTTCCAAGTAGATGGATGGTAGGTCCGGCCCGGCAAAATGCCGTCAACGCTGTGCACGCGAAATGCCGGAGATAGGAACTTCAACGAGATGACCTTGTTCACGAGGGCTTTGGCCCTCAAACGCCCGACTGAAAAGGCTCAGCGTTGCGTCGGTACTCGTCGCCGCCAGCGGCGCGACCTGCAGCGCGTTGGCCTGCTGCAGCAACTGCAGATACAGACTTGCGTGCTCCTCTGCCCTATCGACGCCCTCGCGGGCCAAGGCCGAGCAGATGTACGCCCGGTAAGGCGCCAGATAGGCGTTCCAGCGTTCAGTGTAGAAGGCCACCCCCGTCGTGGAACGACGGAGCGTCGCGCAGAAGCGTCGACACGCACCTGGTTGAGCCAGCTTCTGGATCTCGAGCGCGACATAGGCCAACGCCTCCTTGAGGTCGGACCCCGGATTGGCAGGCACAACGACCCTGGGAAAGCCCGACGCATGCAGGTCCATGACCGCCGCGAACAGGCACGCCTTGTCGCGATAGTGCGCGTAGACAGTCGCCTTCGTATACCCCGCGACCTCCGCGATCCGATGCATGCTCGCATCGTCGTAGCCGGACGCCTCGAACGCCTGGGCAGCCGCTTCGAGGATGCATGCCCGGGTATGTGCGCGCACGCGTTCCCAGCGCTTCGCGGATGCATTCATCTCGGCAGCGTCCGATGCGCCTTGACTCAGGCGAGCCCGAAGGTCTTGCGCAGACTGGCATCCACCGCCCCGGCAGGCATGAAACGCCGCAGTTTCGCCAGGAGCGATGCCTGCCCGGCGGGCGTGCGACGCATCCTCCACTTTCCGAGGGCGGCCTCGACGACGGTATCGGCCACCGCCGCCGCATCCGGGGCCTCGCTCGATGCGCGCGCGATCGCCCCGAGCGCGAGCTCCCGTTCCCGATCGTAGTCAGAGATCGGAGTGCCGACCCGCTGCGTGTTCGCCTCGAAACTGGTGTTGGTAAAGGAGGGCTGCACCAGCGTGACCCGCACCCCGAACTGGCGCAGCTCGTGATCCAGGCTCTCGGACAGCCCCTCGACGGCGTGCTTGCTGGCGGCATAGACGCCCATGTACGGGGCCGGCAGGAATCCCAGCACCGAACTCAGGTTGATGATCCGGCCGGTGCGGCGCGCGCGCATGTGGGGCAGCACGGCGCGGATGGTCCTCAAGGCGCCGAGCACATTGGTATCGAACAGCGACTCGACTTCCGGTATTCCGGTCTCCTCCACCGAGCCGACCAGGTTCTGGCCGGCGTTGTTCACCAGTACGTCGATGCGACCCTCCCTGGCAATGAGGTTCGCGACCGCGTGATCGATACTTGCCTGCTCGCAGACATCCAGCCGCACAAGCGTCACGCCCTTGACGGGCTCCGCACGTTCGAGCTCGCGGACGCTGCCGTACACCACGCACCCGGCGTCAGCGAGCGCCCGTGCACTGGCGCGTCCGATGCCGGAGGAGACACCGGTGACCAGAACGACTTTCTTTTCCATGGCTGCCTTCTTGAGGGAATCCGGGTTCATATGCCTGGCGGCTCTTCAATGTGCTGGCGCGAGCGCTGGCCCGCTTTCTTCATCAGGCGAGGACGGTCTGATCTTGAACCAGATCGCGTACATGGCCGGCAGGAACACCAGGGTCAGGACGGTTCCTGCCAGAGTGCCGCCGATCAACGTGTACGCCAGCGTTCCCCAGAACACGGAATGCGTCAGTGGGATGAAGGCCAGAATCGCGGCCAATGCGGTCAGGACGACCGGGCGCGCCCGCTGCACCGTGGCCTCGACGACGGCATCGAAGGCACCCAGGCCTTCTTGCTCGTTATGGTGGATCTGGCCGATCAGAATCAGGGTGTTGCGCATCAGGATGCCGGACAGCGCGATCAGTCCGACCAGCGCGTTGATGCCGAAGGGCTGCTGGAACAGCAGCAACGTCGGCACGACGCCGATCAGGCCCAACGGGCTGGTGGCGAACACCATGATCATCGCGGCGATGGAGCGGACCTGCAGGATGATGATGAGTAGCGTCAGCGCGATCATGATGGGGAACAGGGGGAGCATCGCCGTCGTGGCTTTGCCGGACTCCTCGATCGCACCCGCCTGTTCGATGCGGTAGCCGGCAGGGAGTCGTTCGATCAGCGGTTGCAGGTCCTTCAGGACCGCCGTGGAGACGTCCGGCGGTTGCAGGCCTTCGGCAATGTCGCCCCGGACGGTGATGGTGGGCGTGCGGTCGCGCCGGCGCAGGATGGGGTCTTCCATGCGGATCTCCACGCTGCCCACCTGGGAAAGCGGGATGCGCTGACCGGCACTTCCGGCCAAGGTGAAGTCTGCGATCTTCTGTGGATCCAGGCGCGTATCGCCGGCTGCCCGGCCCACCACCTGCACGGACCGGATGTCTTCGCGCACGTCCGTGAGCGGCGCACCGCTGAGCAGGAACTGCAGTTGCAGCGCCACCGAGTTCGAAGTCAGACCCACGGCATTGAGGCGATCCTGGTCCAGGGCGAAGTGCAGCGTGGGCACGCGAGGGCCCCAGTCGGTATTGACCGTGCGCATCATCGGGTTGCCCCGCATGATCGCGCCCACCTCCTCGGCGATCTCCCGCAATTTGCCCGTGTCCGGGCCCATGACCCGGTAAGCGACGGGGAACGGGGACGGCGGACCAAACACGATCTGGGTAACCCGCACCTGCGCTTCGGGCGCCAGCCCGTCGGCGATCGCCTCGCGCAAGCGGAATTTCAGGGCCTCACGCTCCTTGTCGTCGCCGGCCAGCACCACGATCTTGGCGAACGACGGGTCAGGCAGCTCTGGCGACATCGCCAGGAAGAAGCGCGGAGCGCCCTGGCCGACGTAGGCCGTCACAATCCTTGCCTCTTCCTGCTTGGCGAGCCAGGCCTCGACTTTGGCCGTCGCGGCACTGGTCTGCTGGATGGAGGTGCCATAGGGCATCTGCACTTCGACCAATACCTCCGGTCGATCCGAGGTGGGAAAGAACTGCTTCTTCACCGCGCCCATGCCGACGACAGCCAGCGCGAACAGTCCCACCACCGTGCCGGCAACCAGCCACTTGCGCGCGATCACGCGCGCCAGCAGCTCCCGGAAGCGGTTGTAGTTGCGGGTGTTGTAGATGGCCTGGTGTCCGCCTTCCACCTGCTTGATGTCCGGCAGCAGCTTCACGCCCAGGTACGGGGTGAACACCACGGCCACCACCCAGGACACGATGAGCGCGATACCGACGACCCAGAACATGTTGCCGGTGTACTCGCCCGCGGTGGATCGCGCGAAGCCGTTGGGCATGAAGCCGATGGCGGTGACCAGGGTGCCTGACAGCATCGGCGCGGCGGTGTGGCTCCAGGCGTAGGCCGAGGCGGCGACACGGCTGTACCCCTCCTCCATCTTCACCACCATCATTTCGATGGCGATGATGGCATCGTCCACCAGCAACCCCAACGCCAGGATGAGCGAGCCCAGCGTGATGCGATCGAAGTTCTTGCCCGTGGCAGCCATGATGACGAAGACCGCGGCCAGCGTCAGGGGCACTGCTGCGGCGACGACGATGCCGACGCGCCAGCCCATGCTGATGAAGCAGACCAGCATCACCACCAGCAGCGCGACGAAGAACTTGACCATGAACTCGTCCACCGCCGAGCTGATGTTCACGGCCTGGTCGGTGACCTTGGTGAGGGAGATGCCCAAAGGCAGGTGGGCGTTGATCTTGCCGACTTCGGATTCCAGCGCCTTGCCCAGATCCAGGCCGTTCCAGTCGTCGCGCATGATGACGCCCAGCAGGAGCGCAGGCTCACCGTTGTTGCGGACAAGGAAGGTAGCGGGGTCTTCATAACCGCGCTCGACGGTGGCCACATCGGAGAGCTTCAGCGTACGTCCGCGCGCCACGATCGGTGTCTGGCGGATCTTCTCCAGGCTGTCGAATGCGCCCTCCACCCGTACGAATACCGTCGGCCCACGCGTTTCGATCGAGCCGGCGGGCGTCAGCACGTTCTGGCTGTTGAGTGCTGCGAAAATCTCCTGGGGGCTGACGCCCACGGTGGCCAGCCGATCGTGCGAGAACGATACGAAGATGCGCTCAGGCTGCTCGCCGATGATGTTGACCTTCTTGACCCCAGGCACATGCAGCAGCTGCTGACGTAGCGCCTCGGCATCGCGCACCAGCAGGCGTTGCGGCTCGCCTTTCGCCTTCAGAGCGTAAAGGGCGAAGGTCACGTCCGCATACTCGTCGTTGAGAATCGGCCCGATGACACCTGCGGGCAGCCTCCCGGCCTCGTCTCCCAGCTTCTTGCGGGCCTGGTAGAACTCCTCTTGAACTTGGGACGGCGGGGTCGTATCGCGCAGGGACACCATCGTGAACGCCAGGCCCGGGCGCGTGTAGGTCTCGGAGCGGTCGTACCACCGCAGTTCCTGCAGCCGCTTTTCCAACGGCTCGGCCACCAGATCCTGCATTTCCTGCGCCGTTGCTCCCGGCCATGCGGTGACGACGGTCATCTGCTTGATGGTGAACGGCGGGTCTTCGGCACGGCCCAGCTGGAAGAATGCGAGGACGCCCGCCACCGAGATCAGAAAAAGAAGGAAGACGGTCACGGAGCGTTCGCGAACCGCGAGCGAGGAAAGATTGAAGCGCCTCTCGCTCATGGCCGAGCCCCGGCGTGCGCTGCCTTGTCCTCGCCCAGCGGCGTGACGATCTGGCCGTTCTTGATCAGATGCGCGCCGAGCGATATGACTTTCTGGCCTGCTTGCAGGCTGCCTTTGACCTGCGCCATGTCATCCGAGATTCCCATTACCTGGACGGGGCGCCACACGGCTTTGACCGGCCTGCCCTCCAGCGCCCAGACGCCCGTCCCTTTCCCGGGGTCGAACAGCGCGCCGATCGGGACCCGCAGCGCGGCAGCGGCTGAGGCGCCACCCGCAATTTCGACCGTGACCGTGGCGCCCAGCGGGGCGTCTGCGAGCGCGCCGTCCAGGACGTATCGGGCCTCATAGGTGCGTGTCAGCGGGTCGGCCGCGTCGGAGAGTTGCCTGAGCCTGGCGGGCACGGGGTCCCTGCGATCGCCATAGAGCTTGGCCTGCCCGACCGAGCCCAATGCCGGGCGCAGCGTCTCGGGAAGTTGCACGATGGCTTCGCGCTCGCCTGTCCGCGCAAGGCGCACGACAGGCTGGCCGGCGCTCACGACCTGGCCCGGCTCGGCCAGTGTCTCCATCACCACACCGTCCGCATCGGCGAGAAGCGCTGCGTAGCGATTGGCGTTGCTGGCCACCTGCGCCTGGGCTCTGGCGGCACTGAGCTGGGCGCGTGCTGCATCGGCTGCGGCCCTGCTCTGGTCGTACGACGAGGCGGAGATGGCGCCGGTGCCGAGCAGGGCGCGATACCTGGCCTCATCGGCGATCGCCTGTCTGGCTTGGGCTTGCGCGGCCATGACGGCCTGCTGTTGCGCCTGCGCCGACAACTGGAGGTCGACCGGGTCGATGCGCATCAGGACCTGCCCGCGGCGCACCTTCTGTCCCGCATCCACCAGCCGCTGCGACACCTTGCCTGATACGCGGAATCCGAGATCGCTCTGGACTCTCGCCGCCACCGTTCCTGTGAATGCGCGAGATGAGGCGCCCTCACTTCTTACGGTGGCCGTGCGCACCCAGGGCGCCTCTGTTCGCGGGTCAGCCGGCGCTTCGGTACCGCACCCCGCCAGAAGACCGACCAGTACGAAAGTTAATGAATTTTTAACAAAATAACGCATCGAGAGTACCGTCGGTCCAATGTGGACGGCACTCTGAACCTAGTGACTAAATTAGTCAATAGTCACAACCCGCTTGCTCAAGGAGACAGACTCCGCAGTACGAGGTTGCACAGCAGCGTGGGAGCCTGCTCGCTGTAGCCGATGCTATGCGGCAACAAAAGCGGGTTCAGATAGGGGCGCAGTACCAGATGGATGGCACTGGTGGTTTCGTCCAAAGGTGTCTTGCGCTCGAAATCGCCCGAGTCCCGGCCCTGCTGGATGATCTCCTGGAGCAGTGCGCGCAGCCTTTCCTCGTATGCCAGGACCGATGGCCACCGCTCGGCGGCGGCCGACTGCGCTATTTCGTAGAGCTTCCGGTCCTGTGAGAAAAGCCGCTGATGCGCCTCTGTAGAGGCCTTGAACAGCTTGCGCAGGCGCTCTGCAGGCTGTTCCACGCCCTCGGTGGCCTGACGGATCTCGTTTTCGAGCTGTGCCAGGCAATTGGAGCAGATCGCCTCGCCAATGGCCTGCTTCGACTCGAAGAACTTGTAGACGTAAGCCTTCGAGAAACCGATCGCCTTGGCCAGGTCTGAAACGGTGGTCTTTTCATAGCCGTAGTGGCTGAAGTGCTCGGTAGCCGCCACAACAATCTGGTCACGTATGTCGTGCGTCGCCGGCCCACGGCCGGAACCGGCGGGAGCAATGGAGGTGTTCATGGGTCCAGCTTACTCAAGCCTCTATGAACCATCAACGTGTGACGCACGCGGCTACTGGTCACTCCCGCTCTTGTTGTTCTGGAGGCCCGCTCAGGCCCCTATGGTGAAGGACCCATCCAAAAAGGGGCGGATGATCTGCGCAGCCTGACAGCCAGGCGGAGCGCCGTGAGCATCGGTGGCCCGGTCCCTCGAGCGGCGTGATGTCCGCGACGGACCGCAGGCCGACATTGCCGGACCCAGCACATCAGTCCCGCCGGGGGTCGGCCCAGACGCTATGCGGATCGCCCGTCCGCGCGCGATGCCTGGTGGCGGCGGCCATCCGCCAGAACGCCACCGCCATCAGCAGCGCGGTCGCATCGATGAAGAACCGGTGCCAGTGGCCGTGCGCGAACGCGGCAAACACATGTTCGCCCGAGGCCACGGCTCCCGCCACGGGAATGGCGGCGGTCAGCACCGCGCATGCCCACAGCAGTTCGTTTGCCGCGTGCGCGGGACGGCGCACCAGCGCCCAGGCCAGGCACGTGAAGAAGACGGCGTAGTACACCGACGCTGCGGCCCAGGTCGGCAGCAGCGCGGCCGCGACGAACACCGCCGACACGCCCGCCACGCATCCCAGGCAGACGCCGAGCGTCAGACCTGCCATCACCCGCGTGCGGCGCGGTTGCGCCGCCTCGCGGCGCTTGCGGCGCGCCTCGATCCACAGCAGGTTGCCGGTGTAGAACAGGAACGCACCCGCCATGCCAAGCACGAAGTAGAGCCACTTCACCGCCATGTCGCCGAAGTTGCCGTAATGCAGGTGCTGCAGGCCGCGCAGGAAGGCCATGCCCAGGGGATAGTCCGTCGGTGGCAGCGCCTTGATCAGTTCCCCGCTGGCGGCGTTGAGCGCCACACCCGCCATGGAGTTCAGTCGTCGCTGCGGCAGTTCGCCGTACAGCGTGACCTGTGCATGGGCATCGCCGGCCTCGTGGTAGTTGAGGCTTTCGATGGCGATGCCCGGCAGGGCGAGTTCCGCCCGCCTCACCAGCTCGGCCACCGGCAACATCGGTTGCGCGATGCCGGCGGGCTCCACGTGCGGCGCCACGTCGAAGTCGCTCTCCAGGATGCCGAGCAGCTTGTTCTCGTAGACCAGGAACTGGAACGGCGCCAGCATGAGGAAGCCGATGGTCAGCACCGCGCCGCTCCACGCGAAGATCACGTGGAACGGCAGCGACAGCACGCCGATGACGTTGTGCGCGTCCTGCCACATGCGCTTGATGTTGCGCCCCAGCCGCAGCGCGAACAGGTCCTTCAGGAAGCCGGGCGCATAGATCACCACGCCGCTGACCAGCGCCAGGCCGTAGAGGATGCAGAACACGCCGAACAGGTACATGCCGGCCGTGCGTGGCAGGCCCGCGGTGAAATGCAGGTCGTAGATGAATTCGACGAAGCCGGCGCGCGCGGGCGTCTGCCGCAGACCCTCGTCCTCCAGCGCGAACTTGTGTTGTCGGGAGGTGCGCTCGTCGAACCAGTACAGGTGCGGCCGCGCGCCATGTTCGCCGGGCAGCGTGACGAAGAAGGCATGGTCCGCTTCAGGATGCTTCGCCAGCACCTGGTCCACCAGCGCCTGCGCCTGTGCCAACCCGACGTCCCGCGCGGGCGCCGCCTCGGCGGGACGTTCCCAGCCCTGCAGTTCATGGACGAACACGATGATGGAACCGGCATAGAACGCAATGAACAGGCCCATGCCCGCCACCAGTCCCACCCAGGTGTGCACCGACAGGTACGTCCTCAGCGTGGCCGCCTTCATGCCGGCAGCTCCGTGGCCCAGCCGAGCAGCTTCGACAGGTGGATCAGGCCGAAGCACAGCAGGGTCGCGCCGCCCATCCACAGCCAGGCGCGCAGGCCGGACTTGAACAGGAACGCACCGGACATCACCGCCACCCAGATCGGAAACGACATCAGCAGCCAGGGCAGCGTCACCCGCGTCAGCGCGCCCGGCCAGTGCAGCGCCACCAGGCCGACGATGCCCACCGTCAGCGGCAGCCCCAACAGTGCCGCAGCCAGCGACTTACCCCACATGGCGCTTCTCCTTTCGTGCATGCCACCACGCATCGATATAGGGCAGCGCCACCCATCCCGTCATCAGCGCGGTAAGCGCGGCGAATACGCCCGCCCATACGCCGAGCTGGACATGGGCCAGCGCGAGCGTGAGCAGCGTGCAGAGCCATGCGACGATGCGCAGCGGGCGCTTCTTCGCGATCGCGCCGGGAGAGAAGCGCTGGTGCGCACAGGCCAGGTAGAAGGCCAGTGAGGCGACCAGCGCGGGCAGCAGGTAGAGGACGCTCTTCATCGGAACTCCGTGTGGCGGACGCCGGGGGCTTACCAGCGGTAGTCGAAGCCGATGCCGACCACGCGGGGCGCACCCAGGATCACGTTCGGGCTGTCGTCCGACCAGGCGTACTGCGTATAGCCCCGGTCGAACAGGTTGCTGGCGAACACGTAGGCGCTCCAGTCCATGTTCTCGTAGCCGAAGCGGCCGTTGACCAGCGTGCGCGAAGACAGCCTGCGTGCGTCGCTGCCGATGTCGGGCGTCACGTCGCTGCGGTAGTTGGCGTTGAGGTTGGCCAGCCAGTGCTCGCCGAAGCGGAGGTTGGCGCCGACGGCGAACGTCCAGCGCGGCGCGTAGGCGAACTCGGAGCCGGTGTAGTCGCTGATCTGCGCGTCGAGGATGGTCTTGAACTCGTCGTAACGCGTACGCGAGTAGCCCAGCGACGCATACCAGTCGAAGCCGGCGCCCACGCGATGGCTGGCCTCGATCTCGAACCCGTACAGGTGCGCCTTGCCGGCGTTGACGGTGTGGTAGTCGTAGTCGTTGATGCCGAACAGCGCAGTGACCTGCTTGTCTTCCCAGTCGATGTAGTACAGGTTGGCGTTGAGCGTCAGCCTGTCGTCCAGCCACTGGGAGCGCAGCGAAAGCTCGGCGTTCCAGGTGAACTCGGGGTCGTACGCATAGTTCTGCCCGCGTGCGATGTTGAAGGTCGAGCCACCGGAGCGGTAACCGCGCTGCACCACGAAGGCGGTGGACACGTCGTCGGTCCACGCGTAGCGCAGGCCCAGCTTGGGCAGGAACGCATCGAAATCGCGGGTGGATTCCGGCGTCTGGCTGTTGGCCTGCTGCACCATGCCCAGCACGGCCTGGTTGATGCCGGCGATGGCCGGCGCCAGCTGCGGACCGAACGCGGCCGCATCGGGCAGCGTGCCGGCGAAATCCGCGACGGCGACGGCACCGAACCGGTACTCCTCCTGGTCGTAGCGGAAGCCGCCCAGCAGGGCCAGGCGCTGGGTCAGGTCCACTTCGAAGTCGGTGAACAGCGCCACGTTGCGCGAACGCGACTGGCCGTCGCTGGCGTAGTCCACCGGGATCACCGGCAGCGCCTGCGCGTACAGGCCGGCCACATAGGCCGCGGTCGCCGCATCCAGCCCGGCGCCCTGCAGCACGGCGGCGATCGTGGACACCGGCGTGTCCACGTTGGTGCGGTTGATGCTGACGTTGTCGGTCTCACGCTGCGAGGCATACAGGCCGACGAGGCCGCGCAGGCGCTCGCCGCGGTAGTGCGCGCGGAACTCCTGCGAGAACGTGCCGTACTGCTCGTCGGTATCGCCGTAGGCCTCGGCGCGCTCGGTCAGGTCGGTATCGAACCGGCGCTGCATGTCGGTGTCCGACCACGCCGTCACCGCCGACAGCGACCAGCGGTCGGCGAGCGCGTAGTCGACTTCCAGGGTGGCGATCTGGCCCAGCGCATCGGTGGTGCCCGGATAGTCCGAGGTGTTGATGCGGTCGTCGTAGTAGTCCGGCACGTCGTTGCGCGAGTAGGCGTACATGTACGGCCCCTGGCGATCGTCGCGCGTGTAGGTCAGGCGCGCGGTCAGGCCTTCGATGCCCTTGGGCGACCACAGCAGCTTGGCGCGCGTCATCGTCGATTCGCGTTCGTCCTCGCCCACGCCGCGTGTCGGGTTATGGACGAAACCGTCGAACGAACGGTCTTCCACCGCCACCCGGAACGCCAGCTCGTCGGCCACCAGCGGGCCGCCGCCGGCGAAGGCGATGCGCCGGTCGGAGGGATCGGACACCAGCAGGCGCGCACGTCCGGACCAGTCCATCGTCGGGTCCTCGGTGCGCAGCACGATGGCACCGGCCAGTGCGTTCTCGCCCTGGATGGTGGACTGCGGACCGCGCAGCACTTCCACCTGCGCCATGTCCCACAGGTCGGTCGGGCCCGCATCGCTGACCTGGCTGGGCAGCGCCGCGCCGTCCACGTAGATCGTCGCCAGCGGATTGGGCGCCCCGGCCTCGTTGGCGATGCCGCGGATGGTGAAGCCGCGGTCGCCGTACATCTGCGACACGTTGGCGGTCCGGTTGAGGACGTCGAACAGGCTGAGCAGGTTTTCCTGCTCGATCCTCACCGAGGTCGACACCGCCACGCTGGCGGTGGTGTCCTGCAGCGAGCGGTCGGTCTTCTCGCCCCGCACGACGATCTCATCGAGCGTGGTCGGTTCCGGAGCGGCGGAAGAAGGGGCCTGGGCGTTGGCCTGGAATACGGAAAACAGACACGCAGCCAGCACGGACACGCGCTGGCCGGCAACGTGGGACAGGGGGTACTGCACGGGTGGTTCCCCAGAACGAGGCCCTGCATGGGCCATGGGGGACGCGGCGACAGGCTGACGTCCGACCGCACTATGCTATATGCGAATAGGATTCACTTGCAATCAGTGGAGCCCGCGGTCACGGGCGGATTCACTCCGCAGCAGGCAGCACCACCGTGAACGTCGTGCCCATCCCCAACTGGCTGGTCGCGCCTAGGGTGCCGCCTGCCCGTGTCACCAGGTCGCGTATGACGGACAGGCCAAGGCCGGTGCCTTCGCCCGCCGGCTTGGTGGTGAAGAACGGATCGAAGATGCGCGCAAGCACTTCTTCGCCCATGCCGGTGCCGGTATCGGCGAACTCCAGCACGCAGCCCCCCTCATCGCCCTGCGCGACGCCGATGGAGAAGACGCCGCCGTGGGGCATCGCATGGTCGGCGTTGGCCGCGATGTTGAGCACCATCAGTTCGAACCGGTCCCGGTCCATCCGGACCGGTGACGGGGCATCGCCCAGGGCCAGACGCAGGTCCACCTCGGGCTTGAGCAGCTGGCGCAGCATGGCCTGGATGTCCACCAGGGCGCTGGCGGCATCGAAGGTCTCTTCCGCGTAGTCGTCCTGGCGCGCGAACGTCATCAGCTTGTGCGTCAGCAGCGTCGCCCGGCGCGCGGCCGCCTCGATGCCCTCGAACGACGCCCTGCCTTCCTCGACCTGGCCGGCCCGAAGGCCTTTGCGCGCATAGCCGCTGATCACGGCCATGATGTTGCCGAAATCGTGCGCCACGCCGCCCGCCAGGCGACCCACCGCCTCGACCTTGCGGGCGTGGATGAGCTGCTCCTGCGCGAGCTCGCGCTCGTTGATCTCCTGCTGCAGCCGCTGGTTGGTGGCCGCGAGCTGGTTTCCGCGCACCGTGGCCTCGTTCAGGCTCTGGCGCAACGCGGCCGAACTGCGGTCGAGCACGATGGCGATCATCAGGAACATGGCGGCGCTGAATGCGGCGTCGCCGTACAGCGCGGCGGCATCGCCCTTGCGGGACACATCCACGGAAATGCCCAGGAAGAACGCCGCCACGATGCAGGCGAACATCAGCCACAGCGCGCCCCTGCCCACCACCAGCGCCGCGATCGCCATCCAGATGACCAGCACGGGCTGTTCGAAGCGTTGCGCGCCGAACCCGGTGGTCAGGTAGGCGGGCACCACCGAGGCGGCGAACACCACCAGCAGCAGCCGCGAGGCCCACGCGAAGCGCCCATGCCGGATCAGCACGAAGCTGAGAGCCGCGCCGGCGCATACCGACAGGCTCAGCGCCATGCTGGTCAGCTCGCCTGGCCGCCACGGGATATCCACCGCGAAGGCACGATAGGCCCACGCAAGCGCAGGCAGCACCGCCAGCAGCAAGGAGATCAGCTGCAGCATCGGCGCATTGCGCCTGTCCACCGGATCGGCGATGGGAACATCGCGCCACCAGGCCATCGGTGCGCGCCACAGGCGGGCCAGGCGCGATGCAGGACCGCCATGGCGCTCGCGGGTAGCGGGAATGGCGCGGTCATTCATGGATCCGCTCTCCAGACGACCGGGCCACGCGCAGGTTTCCCATCACTCCACTCCACCCATCCACGAAGAGAGACGAGTATAGGCGCTACCGCGGGTCGGCCTGGGCGGACTGGACGCGCAGCCGCACTTCCACCCGGCGATTGGGGATCAGGCATTCGCGCAGGGCCGCCTGGGGCTTGACGCCCTCGCACTGCTGGACCTGCTCCACGTCGCCTTTGAAGGTGTAGGCGATCATGGCCGGATCGATGCCCCGCTCCACGAGCAAGGCCTGCACGGTCCGGGCGCGCCGTTCGGAGAGCGCCTGGTTGTAGTCGAACCCGCGTCCCTGCAGACGGTCGGCGTGGCCGACCAGTTCGACGCCTGTCAGCGTCAGTCCTTCCTTGGGCAGGCGCGCCAGCTCGCGGTCCAGGCTCCACAGCGAGTAAACCCGGATGTCGTCGCGGCCGGAGCGGTCGAACTCGAACAGCACGTTGACGGTCAGCACGGTGCCGGCCGGCACCACCGCGGGCGCGTCGGCAGCGGCGCCGCACTGGCGCGCCATCGCTTCGGCGTCGCCCACCCAGTCCTCGGCGATCTGGATATAGGGCTTGGCGTGCCGCCACTGCTGCTGGTTGAACTCGTTGCCCGCATGCACCAGTTCCACCTCGCCGCAGGCCACGGCTTGCTGGGCGCAGGCGAAACCGGGCGTGCCATGGATCGCACCCAGGCGCTTCCACAGGTCTTCGCGCACGCGCGCGGCGTCGTTCACCAGCGGCGTATCGGTCGGCAACGGTGCGACGCCCTGCTCCATGCCGGCAATGAGCTTCTCCGATTCGGTCAGCGCTGCCTGCGGGAAGTCGCTGCGGTCGTTGCGGCCGTATTCGTGGAAGGACACGTCCAGCCAGCACTGCGCCTTGGACAGGTGGTAGTCGCGCACGGGGCGGCCGGCATCGTTGAGCGCCTTGATGCGCCCCTGGGTGCGCTCGTAGCCGGACAGGTCGGCGTGGATGGCCTCGTCGGTGATCCGGTCGCGTTGCGGGGTGAGCACGGTCTGCTGCGCGCTGGCGCCGATGGCCAGGGTGGCGAGGACGGCGGCGGCGAGAAGGGCGGGCTTGGTGATGGTCATGTCGTGTTTCCTCAGCGCACCGGATCGCGGTAGCGGACGTCGTCTCTACGGAAAAGGTCTTCGTCGAACTTGAAGCGCAGGCGGATGAACGCGCCCTGCTGCGTGTACTCGTAACCGCTCAGGTCCTCGTCGCCGCGGAAGCCGGTGGCGTTGTAGCCCGCCGACAGCCACAGGTTCTGCCGCAGCAGGCGCCCCACTTCCACGCCGAACGCATACTGGTTGGCGCCGTCCTGGCCGCGGAACGCCGAACCCAGCACGCCGATGTCCCAGTTCTCGGTGATGTCGTAGACCACGCGGCCGGAGACCAGCACCGCGTTGAACTCGTCGTCGACGCGCCCGGTGTCGGCGTAGAAGAAGCTGTCCTGCTGCCACTTCGCGGCCACCCGGCCGGTCAGCCACCACGGCCGCGACGGATGCCAGTCGGCATGCGCCGAGACGATGTGCGCGCTGGTGCGGATGTCCTGGCCCGTGTCCGAGCCGAAGCCCGAGCCGTCCATGCCGCTCTCGTCCTTCTCCAGCTTGTACTCGTAGCGGGCCAGCGCGTTGACGCGGTTGGTGTCCGTGTCGCGGTACGCCGCACCGATCTGGAAACGGTCCTGCAATACGTCGCCGCGCGCGTCGTATTCGGTGCGCAGCAGGTAGTTGCGCGCCAGCAGCGTCCAGTCGCGGCTCAGCTTGCGGGCCGCCAGGAACTGCAGCAGCGTGGTGTTGTAGCCCTCGTGGGTCGGCGTGCCGGCGACGTCGTCGGAGATGCGGTGTTCCAGCCGCACGTTGCCACGCCACAGCGGGTTGGCGCTGTAATCCAGCGCCACGCCGATGCCGGTCGAATCGCCGACATTGCCGGAAATCACGTTGGTATGTTCCAACGACGTATCCAGGCGCAGGCCCTCGCGCAGGTCCCAGCGGTTGCGCATGCCGGAGGCGGCCTGGATGTCGCGGCCGGCGATGGCGTCGCGCAGGCGGTACTCGGAGAACAGCTGCGTGTCCTTGATGAAGCTGGTATCCACGCCCAGCGCCACGGTGTCCGCCTCGCGACCGTCCTGGGTCAGGCCGTTCACGCCGCTGATGCCGGTCTGCTTCTCGTAGCGGCCATAGAGGCGGCTGCGTTCGCGCAACTGGTAGTCCATGCCCAGCGCCACGCGGTTGCGGTCCTGGCCATGGATGTCCTGCTCCACTTCGCCGCCCAGGCTGAAGCGTTCGCTGGCGCGGTAGCCGGCGCCGATGCGCAGCATGTCCGAGGACAGCTCGGTGCCCACCGGCAGGCCGCTGGCCACGTCGTTGGGATTGCCGCTGCTGATGATCGGCAGGCCGGTCAACGGATCCAACGGCTGCTGGCCGTAGCCCAGCGCACCACCGCCGGCGCCCGTGGCGTAGCCGCCCGACAGTCCGCCGATGTTGCCGTAGCCGCTGCTGGTGGCCCAGGTGTAATAGGCGCCGACCGTCTCGCGGATGGCACGGTAACCGAAGTCCAGCGTCAGCCTGTCGGTGACCTTCACCCGCGTGCCGGCGCTGGCGGCGTTGCGTTCGCCGCCCTCGGGGTTGCGGTCTTCGCTGCGCAGTCCTTCGGCATACAGCTCGAACCGGTCGTTGAGACGCCAGCGCGTGGTCAGGCTGTACTCGCCGCGGCCGCCGTACAGCGGCGAAGCGGGATTGTTGAATTCCGGATCGGACTGGCCGGCGAACAGCTTCAGGTCCACGTCCGCGCTGGCGTGCCCAAGCTCCACCCGCCACGCGTTGCCTTCCACCTGCCCGCTGAGGCCCTGCAGCGCGGGCGTGCCGTACTGGTTGACCGAGTTGGTGTTCACTTCGCTGCGCGTGCGCGCGGCTTCGGCCACCAGCCACGTGTTGGCGCCCAGCTTGTAGCCGATGTTCGCGCTGCCCATCTCGAAGGCGGCGAACGGGTTGCGGTCGTCCACGTACGAGCCGCCGATCTCGCCATGTTCGCCCACGCGCAGCTGCGCATCCGCGCCCAGCACCAGGAATTTCTCGGTGCCCTGGTCCAGTTCGTAGGTGATGCGCAGCGAGACGGGATTGAGGTCGCTGTCGAACGAAGGCAGGAAGCTGTTGAGCAGGATGCGGCCGGAGAACGGCTCGAAGCTGTAGTCCACCAGCCGGCCCAGCGGGCGCACCGAGACGATGCGCGAGGGCTGGTTGCGGTCGCGCACGACCACTTCCACGCGCTCGCTGCCTTCCAGCACGGCGTTATTGCGCAGGCCGTAAGGACCGCTGCCGGCGGCCGGCAGTTCCTCGATCACCTGGCGCAGCGAGTCCTCGATGGCGAACACGTTGCCGCGCACGCGTGCGTTCTCGAAGTGCCAGCCCAGCCCGGTGGCGGTACGGTTGTAGGTGCCCAGCACGCGCGGTGCGGCGCGGGTGCCGGCATCCGCGCCGGTCTGCGTCGCCAGGTTGTCGCCGGTCTGGAAGTCGCCGTACAGCAGGTAGCTGCGGCCCTTGTCCACGCGCACGTACAGGCGTTCGGCCGAACGCGCATCGAAGCCGCGCAGCGAGGCGTCGCCGTACACGGGGTAGAACTCTTCCGGCTGGATGTCGCGCAACAGGCGGGCGCGCACTTCCTTGTCCGAATCGTAGGCCGCGGTGAGCAGGTATTCGCCCTTGATGGTGCCCTTGGCGAAGAACGCCGCGCGTGCCGCTCCGTTGGCCTTGCCGCTGTTGAACTGCTTCTCCCAGCGGCGGATCTCGCGCTCGAAGCCGTCGCCGCGCTGGGTGCCGTTGATCAGCCCGTCGCCGTTGCGGCGGAAGTTGATCACGCCTTCGATCAGGCCGGTGGCGATCATGTCGCGCATTTCCGGCACGAAGCCGACCACGCCCTCGGCACTGTGCGCGCCCGAGGTCACCCGCAACAGCACGTCCTGCGGATCGTGCGGCGCGAGCAGTTCGAATTCGGCCCTGCCGTCGCGCACGGGAAGCTGCACGCCGGGGGTGACCTTGTCGGCATCCAGTCGGCCGGGGCCGAGTTCGTCGGTGCGTCCGTCCGCCAGCTTGATGCGTCCACCGGTGTGCTCAAGGGTGGCGAACGCCTCGCCTGCCAGCGGCTTGCCGTCGGCACCGAACAGCTGCACCACCACGCGCACCGGCGACTGGCCGTCGGCCGAAACGCCGTCGCGGTCGATCTCGACCACCACGCGGTCGACAGCCGCGTTGACGCGGTAGTCCACGTTGCCCGGCTGCGCGTACAGCGGTTGCGAGGCCGTGTCCTGCAGCTGCGGGGATTGCGGGAACAGCGGCGTGCCCTGCCCCAGCACGGGCGTGAAGCGCTGGTCGCCGGACACGGTCTGCGCCGTCGCCAGCGTGGGCACGAGGGCCAGCGCCAGGGCGAACGCCAGCGGATGATGGGAATGACGCGTGACACGCATGGGCTTGGCTTCCGGCAGGGATGAGGGACGGGAGGAAATGCGGCTCATGGCTGCACCTCCTTGCCTTCATCCCCATCCGTGGCGGTCGGCCTGGGCGCGACGATCGGCTGCTGGTTGGCCGAATCGGTGGCCTGCTGCGGGGCGCGCGCCGGCTTGCTGTCGAAACGCAACGGTTGCTGGTTGCGTTCGGTCTCCGGCGCGCGGATCTCGCCCTGGGTGCGGCGCGCCTTCACCTGTTCCATCACCGGGTTGGAGCAGCTGCCTTCGATGAAGTCCGCGCGGTGCAGCTCGCCGTTCTTCAGATCGACGAACAGGCTGTCCGCATCGCCCAGGTTGCGGTTGCTGCTGGTGGTCAGGCGCGAGCCGACCGGCAGCGTGGACGCATCGACCTTCAGCGTGTGGCTCTTCGGCGGCAGGCCGCAGTAGCTGTACTTGCCTTCCGAGTCGCTGACCATCCAGGTGCCGTCCTCGAAGTACATGCGTACGCCGGGGATGCCGATCTCTTCGCGGTCCTGCACGTGGTTGACGTTGCAGTCCACGAAGATCTTGCCCAGCACGCAACCTTCGTCGGTGAACACGCCACCGCTGACGATCACGCGGTACTCGGCCGGATTGGACGGCACCACGCCGCCGTTCGGGTACGGCGCCAGCGTGGCCGGATCCACGCAACCGCCGTCGATCGAGCAGCCGTGGGCGCGCGCCCGGTTGATGCCATCGCCCTGCATGCTGCCCACGCCGACGCGCACGCGGTAGCTGAGCGTCTTCTGCGCGCCGACGGCGAGCGGGCCGACATCGAACACCAGCGTCGGGCCGGGCTTGCCCAGCGGATTGGCGATGCCTGCACCATCGACACGCGCGGTGCCATCGATGAAGGTGAACCCATGCGGCAGGCGGTCGACCACATTGACCGTGCCCATCGACGCACCCGCCGTCTGGCGGATGGTGATGGTGTAGACCAGGCTGTCGCCCACTTCCACCGTCTTGCGGTCGCCGGTCTTGGTGATGACCAGGCCCGGTGCGACCTGCGGGTCGAGCGGGATGTGGTTGTGCACCGGCACCGCCACGCCCGAACCCAGCGTCAGCTCCAGGTAGTAGCGGGTTTCCGTGCCCACCGGCGCCGTCGGCGCGGTGGCATTGGTCTGCACGGGATGCCCCACGCCCGGCGTGGACGGCGGCGACAGCGGCGCGGTTTCCGCCGGGATCATGCCGGACTCGAACGTGTAGCCGGCCGGCGGCGTCACTTCCAGCTGGAAGCGGCACGAGGCAGGCGCATCCGGACCCAGCAGGAACTGATAGAAGCCTTCCGCACCGACCGTCATCGACACCGACGTGCCCTGCACGGTGTAACCGCCCAGCGCGGCGTTCAGCACGTGCTGTTCCGGCGTGTAGCCCGCGCAGGTACCCACCGGCGTGAGCGTGACGCGTGAGCCGGGCACCGGCGTGCGCGTGGTTGCGTCGTACACCACGCCACCGGGATTCAGCGGCAGGCTCTGCTGCGGCAGGTTGGCGCCCGGCGCCAGTACCACCGCCAGATGCGTGAAGCCGCTGTCGCTGCTGCGGCACGAACTGGCCGTGCCATTGGCGATGGCACTGCCCGCATCGCACGGCACCGGCGGACCGGTGACGGTTTCGCCACTGACCGGCAGGCCCCAGACCACGCCCGTCGCCGGGTCGCGGAAACGGATGGCCAGCGGAATGCCCGGCACCTGGTCGGCGATCGAGTACGTACCGTCCGCGCCCGTGGTCGCCGTGCCGACGACCTGGCCGCTGCCGTTCACCACTTCCACCACCCAGCCGGACAGGCGACGGTCGCCGCCATCGATCAGGCCGAACTCGCTGCCCTGGTCGAACCACACCGTGCCCGACACCGACGCGGACAACTGCACGGCGGTGGGCAGGCGGCACGCGTTCTGCGTGATCGCCGGATCGCACACCGGCAGATCGGCCGGATTGCCTTCGAAGTCGGCGCGCTCGTCGGTGGTCGGCGTGCGGAACTCGTTCTCGCCGCCGCCTTCCACCAGCACGGCGTTATCGACCGGCGAGCCGGTCGCCGCCGACGCATCCACGCGGACCTGCGCGACGATGGCATCGGCCAGCGTGGCGCCTGCCGCGATCGCCGCGCTGCTGCTGCAGCGGAATCGGTTGTCGCCGGAGGCGCCGGTGCAGGTCCAGCCGTTACCGGTCGGCGTGGCCGCCAGCGTGAGGCCTGCCGGCAGGCGGTCCTCCACCACGTACTCGCCCGCGCTCGGCTGCTGGCCGATGTTGCGCACACGGATGGCGTAGCTGCCCGGGTTGTTGACGGTGAAGGTGGTGGGCGTGGCGGTCTTGCTGACCACCAGGTCCGGAGAATCGCCGATCTCGCCGAAGTTGTTGTCGATGGAATCGCCCCCCGGCGGCAGCACGATGCCGCTGATGGCCGACGGCGTGGTGCTCACCGGCGTGGCCACGCCCACCGCCGTGCCCTCCACGGTGCCCGGCGTGGTGATGCCATTGAGGGTCTCCGCCGGCTGGGTGGGCTCGGTCACCGTGTAGGTGCCCGGGCGCAGGTCGTCGAAGCGGTAGCGGCCTTCGCCGTCGGTGGTGACGGCGACCTCGACCGTTTCGCCCAGCTCGTTGGTGCCGGTCAGCACGACCTGCACGTTGGGGAAGCCGCCTTCGCCGGCATCGATCACGCCGTTGTTGTTGCCGTCGTTGTAGACGCGGCCGGCGATGCTGCCGGAAGGCACTTCGCCGAAGTCGTTGCCGCTGGCCTCCTGGCCCACGCCCAGCACGACATCGCTGATCACCGACGGTGTGCTGGTCGGCGGCGTGGCGGTGCCGCCGCCGGTGCCGGGCACGGTGGTGCCGTTGAGCGTGCCGGCCGGCTGCTCGGGCTCGGTGAGGGTGTAGGTGCCGGGCGGCAGTCCGGTGAAGGCGTAGCGGCCGTCCGGCTGCGTGGTCACCTCGCGGGTGATGGCGTTGCCGGCCAGGTCGGTACCGCTCAGGCGCACGACCACGTTGCCGATGCCCTGCTCGGACGGGTCGATGACGCCATCGTTGTCGATGTCTTCCCAGACGCGGCCGCTGATCGCGCTGTTCAGCGGAATCTCGCCGAACAGGTTGTCGACCGAGGCGGTGCCGGGCGTGGTCAGGTCGATGGTGCCGATCGCGCTGGGCACGGTGGTGATGGGCGTGGCGGTACCGGACGGCGTGCCGCCGATGGTGCCGGCGACGGTCTGGCCGTTGCTGGTGCCGGTGGGCTGCTGCGGCTCGGTCACCGTGTAGGTGCCGGGTCGCAGGCCATCGAAGGCGTAGTCACCGTTCGCATCGGTGGTGGTGGTCACCGACACCGACGCGCCGGTGTCATCGGTACCGGTCAGGGTGAGGGTCACGCCGTCGATGCCGGTTTCGGCCGCGCCCGACTGCACGCCATCGTTGTCGGCGTCGAAGAACACGCGCCCGGACAGCGACACGCCCAGCGTTTCGCCGAAGTCGTTCTGCACGGACGCACCGCCCGCAGGCAGCACGATGCCCGTCACGGCGCTGGGCACAGTGATCACCGGGGTCGCGGTGCCGCTGTTGCTGCCGCCGACAGTGCCGGCGACGGTGATGCCATTGAGCGTGGTCACACCGCCGACCACCGGTTGCGTCGCCTGTTCGACGACGGCATAGGTGCCGGCCAGCAGATCGCCGAAGCGGTAGTCGCCGTTGGCGTCGGTCACGGCCGTGGCGACCGGATTGCCCAGCGCATCCAGCGTGCCGGCAGGCAGGCTGACGCTGACGCCGGCAATGCCGTTCTCGCCTGCGTCGCGCACGCCGTTGTTGTTGGCATCCAGCCACACACTGCCGGACAGCGATGCCGCCAGTTCGCCGAAGTCGTTGCCGCTGGAACCGGCAGCCGGCAGGTTGGTCAGGGTGATGCGGTTGGAGGTGTTCTCCTGCCCATCGGCCAGGCCGGTGGGCTGTGTCTCGACAATGCGGTAGTTCTGGCCCGTGACGGCACCGCCGTAGCTGTAGCCGCCGTTCGCATCGGTGGTCAGGGTGACCGGCGGCAGGTCGTCGCCGGTGCCGAACACGCCATCCGGGCCCGCGCCTTCGATGACCACGGTGACGCCGGGAATGCCGGCTTCGCCCCCGTCCTGGTCGCCGTTGTCGTTGCGGTCCAGATAGACCGTGCCGCTGATGACGGCGTTGGCGAGTTCGCCGAACAGGTAGCCGGTGGCGGCCTGACCCGCATCGATCGCGATGCCGTCGATCACGTTCGCCGTGGTGGCGCTGCCCGGCGTGGCGGCATTGCCCGGCGTGTGCCGGCCGTCGATGTACCCCGCCGGCTGCGTCTCGGTGATCGTGTACGTGGTGCCGCCCTGCGGCGGCAGCAGGTCGCGGAACGCGTACGCGCCGGCCGCGTCGGTCTGCGCGGCGACATTCACCGCGTTGCCCAGCACATCCGTACCGGTCAGCGTCACGGTGACGTTGGCGATCGGATTCTCGCCGCCATCGAAGGCGCCGTTGTTGTTGTTGGCGGCCGTGGCCGAGAAATCCTCGAACACCACGCCCGCCAGCGAACCCAGCGTTTCGCCGAAATCGTGGCCGGCCGAACCGGCCGGCGGCAGGTTGGCGATGTCGATGGCGTTGGTGGGATTTTCGCTGCCGTCGGCATAGCCCTCAGGCTGCGTTTCGCTGACGCGGTAGTCCTGCCCCACCACCAGGCCGGCGAACTGGTAGGCGCCGGTGGCATCGGTCTGCACCGTCACCGGGGCCGGATCGTCGCCATTGCCGAAAATGCCGTCGGCGCCCGCCCCGGTCAGCGTGACGCTGACGCCCTGCAGCCCGCCGTTGGGACGCGAATTGACCGTGCCGGCGTCACCGCCGTCGAAGTTGCCGTTGCCATTGCGGTCCACGTAGACGCTGCCGGAAATGCCGGCCACGGCGTCTTCGCCGAAGTTGAACGCGGTGCCGTCCGCACCCGCCCCCAGGTCGATGCCGCTGATGCGGTCGGTGGTGGCGGCATCCCCCGCCACACCGGTGCCCGGCGTACAACCCGTGGCGCAGGGCACGCCGCCGACCTGGCCGGGATTCACCGCGGTCGGACGGTTCTGGTAGCTGCCGGTGGGCAGTACTTCGCGCAGCGTGTAGACGATCAGCGGATCCAGATTGCCGAAGCTGTAGGCACCGCTGCCATCGGTCGTGGTCGTCGCGACGACGGCACCGCTGCCGGCGTCGAGCAGTTCGACCGTGGCACCGCTGATGGGCGCATCGCCCCCGTCGCGGACGTCGCTGAAGTTGCCATCGATGTAGACGAAGCCCGACAGCGCCGGGCGGCGCACTTCGGGGAAGTTGTAGCGAACGCCGGCCTGGTTTTCACCGACGGGAATGGCGGCGATGACCGAGTCGGGCGAACCGGCGCTGTAGGTACCCCCCAGCGAAGGCTCCGCGCCGCCGCTGGTGGGCAGGGCCGCGGGACTGTTGATCAGACCGGCCGGCTGCGTCTGCGTCAGCGTGTAGCCGGCGGCATCGGCCGGCGACAGATCGGTGAAGCTGTAACTGCCGTCGGCGGCCGTGACGACGTTGCGATTGACGGCGTTGCCGTACGCATCGATGCCGGTCAGGGTGATGGTCACGCCGGCGATGGCCGGTTCGGTGGCGGCCCCCTGGTGGGTACCCCCGTTGGCGCCGGCGCGGTCGCGGTCTTCGAACACCACGCCCGCCAGGCTGGAGCGGGTGACGCCCAGCGGCACGGTGGTGGTGTTGTTGCCCGGGACCGGATCGACCTGTTCGGTCGTGATGGTCGCGGTGTTGTTGCTGGTGCCGCCGGCGGGATACGCATCCCAGCGCGCGGGCACGATGATGCGTGCGCGACCGGTGACCGTCATGTCGCCCAGGTTGCAGGTGACGGTGGTGCCCGCCTGGCTGCAGGTGCCCGTTCCGACAGGCTGCTCGTCGCCGCCCGGATCAGGGCCGTCCTTGCGCCAGGTGATCGGGCCGGTGACGATGAGATTCGCCGGCAGCGTGTCGGTCACCACCGTGCCGGTGCCATTGAGCGGACTGGTACCCGTGCGGTCGCGCGAGAGACTCGCGCCCGGACCATTGTTGACCCCGCCGATCACGTAGTAGAACGGCTGCCGCAGCGACACCGAAGCGATGGTCGGCGGCAGCGCCACGGCCGGATCCGGATCCGGCGCCAGCGCGACCATGGTCTTGGTGACGGCCAGGTCGGCGCGCGAGCGGATCGTCGTGTCCTGGTCCGCGGTGTTGTTGGCGAGGTTGGTGTCGGTCTCCGCCGAACTGGCGGTGGCCGAGTTCAGCAGCGTATCGCCGGTGGCGCCGGGCGGTGTCTCGTAGGCATAGCGCAGGTACAGCGTGCTGGTCTGGCCGGATGCCACCACGCCCGGCAGGTTGGTGGAAAAGCCGATGCCCGGCATCACGCAATCCAGCACCAGCGGTGCGCCCACCGTGGGGTTGCTGCCCGCGGTCACGCTGCAATCCGTATCGACGAACGGCCCCGCTGTGGATGCGGACACGCCCAGGAAGCGCACGGTACGCCCCGCGAGCGGCGTCAACGTATCGCTGATGCGTACGTTCGTCGCCACCGACGGCCCGTTGTTGCGCACGGTCACGCGATACGTGATGGCGTTGTTGGCCGCAGTGACGGCGTCGTAGCCCAACGGATCCACGCCACCGGTGAAGCCGGTATCCACCTTGTTGGTGATCAGGTCCACGCTGCCGCTGTTGAACGGCAGGCTGGCGCTGCGCTGGTCGTCGCCGGCGCTGGCGTCGGTATTGAAGTCGAAGCTGCCATTGGCATCCGAACCGCTGGCCGGGTCGGGCGTACCGTCGCCGTTGCGGTCGAAGAAGAAGTCCGCCACGTTGGTGAACACGCGTCCGGTGTTGCCGACGTTGACGTTCGGACGGATCACCACCGTCAGGCTTTCGGTCTGGCCATTGGCCAGCGACAGCGGCGCGCAGGTCAGCGTGACCTGTGCGGTGCCCGCCGTCGGATTGGCGTACGACACGCCACCTGCGGCAGGCGCCGTGGTGATGCCGGGGCCCGGCGTGGCCGTGCACGTGGCGGTGCCGCCCCCGGTGCGCGTGGCCGACATCAGCACGAAGCCGGCATCGTCGGCGGGCAGCGTGAACACATCGCGGAACACCACGCCCGGCACCGTCGACGGCCCCTGGTTGCGGAACGACATCACGTAGGTGGTATTGACACCGGCCTGGCCGGTCGCGCCCGAGGTGATGCTCTTGGCCGTGGTCTGCACGTTGGCGACACGATCGACCTGCAGCCAGTCCGACGCACTGTTGTTGGCTGCGTCGATCTCGCCGACCGACCCCGCCACGGCGGCATCGATGCCGACCCCGGCGGTATTGCAGAACGCATTGGTCGTGGGCACGCCACCACAGGTGCCCGCGCCCAGGCCGGCACTGTCGAACAGCGCGCGCTGCACCGTCAGCACGATGACGGCGCTGGCGCCGTTGGCCAGGGCCGTGGTGCCGGAGCGGCACACCACCGATGCGCCGGTGGTGCAGGTCCAGCCTGCGGGTGCATTCGCGCTGACGGTGGTGCGGCCGGCGACGAAGCCCGGGATGGCATCGTTCACCACGATGCCGGTGGTGCTGTCCGGGCCGTCGTTGGTGATGGTGAGCGTGTAGGTCACCGTATCCTGCGCGGCGGTCAGCACGTTGTCCGCATCGCCCGGGCCATTGGTCTGCTTGGCGATGCGCAGGTCGGCGCGCTCGTCGGTGGTGCGCGTGCCGGCGCCGCTGCAGTCGTTGCCGGTTTCCGGATCCTGGTCGATGCCGCCGGCCGTCAGCGGTTCGAGCGAACCGTTAGAGCCGCCGGTGCACGCGGTATTGGTCAGCGCGCCCGCGGCACGCGCGCGGCTGATGATCTGCAGCTGCGGCGAGTCGCTGTTCACCGCCAGCGGAAGCGAACCGGCATCCAGGTCGCAGGTCACGCGCTGCCGCGCGGGCGGCACGGCGTAGGGATTGTCCACCGTGCAGGTCCACGGACCCGACGCGGACACGAACTCTTCACCCGCTGCGAGTTCGTCGACCACCTGCACCTGCCCGCTGGCCGCGCGCGGCCCCAGGTTGCGCACGCGGATCAGCGAGGTCATGCGGCTGTCGGTGTCGGGGCCGATGCCATCCCACACCGCGACCAGCGCCGGCGACTTGCTCTTGGTCATCGCCAGGTCGGCACCGTCGGCCAGCACGGTGAAGGTGACGCTGCCCTGGTTGTTGTTCACGCCCAGGACGGGACCGTTCGGATCCGGCGTGGCGGAGGTGATCGTCGCCGTGTTGGTGACGTCGCCGCTGCTGTTGGCGCCCGTGGAGGGCACGGTGGCGACGATGGTGAGCGTTTCCACCGCGCCCACCGGCATGTCCGCCGCGCGCGTGCACGTGCGCGTGCCGTTGGCGCCATCGTTGCTGCAGCTCCAGCCACCGGGCTGGGTGCCGCCGGTGATCACGAAACCCGCCGGCAGCGCGTCGGTGAGGCTGACGTTCTGCGCCACGCTGGGGCCCAGGTTGCGCGCGGTCAGGGTGAAGGTGACGGACTGGCCGGCGATCGCGGGCGCGGGTGCGGCGGACTTGCTCAGGGCCAGGTCGGCGCCCGGCGTGATGCCGGTGGTGACGTCGGCATCGTTGTTGCCTGGGTCCGCATCGGGCGTGCCGATGGCTTCCACCGTCGCCGCGTTGATGATGTTGCCGCTGCCGGCGTTCACGCGGGCGCGGAAGCTGAAGCTGCTGCTCGCGCCCACCGCCAGGGTGCCGGCGTGGGTCGCGGTCATGGTGCCGCTGTTGAACGTCCAGCCGGCGCCATTGAAGCTGCTGGCCACGTACGTGGTCGCCGCCGGCAGCGTGTCCACCACGCGGAAGTGGGTGGATGGGCTGGGGCCGTCGTTGAAGACGGTCAGGGTGTAGGTGACTTCGGCACCGCCCACCACCGGGTCCGGTGTGGCGCTCTTGAGCAGGCGCAGGTCGCCGGCGGTGGTCAGCGTGGTGGCTTCGTTGCGCTGGTTGTTGGCGGTGTTGGTGTCGCTGGCGAAGAACGCATCGCCCGGCGTGAGCGCCGTGATCGGCGTGCCGGCCGGCGGTACCGCGGAACCGAAACCGATGGCACCGCGCAGGGTCACCGTGCCCGGCGCCTGGCCGCCCGTATCGACGCCCAGCTGGAAACTGACCGGTGCGCCCTGCGCCGTCTGCGTACCCACCAGTTCGCCCACCGCGCACACCACGCGCGCGGGCACGCCGGCGTCGGCGCTGCAGAACGCCGGCAGCGTGCCGGCCACGGTGCCGGCAGGCAGGTCGAAGATGACCACGGCGTTGGGCACCGTGTCGGCGGCGCCGTTCTCGACCGTGACGTTGTAGACCACCTCGCCGCCAGCCGGCGTCGGATCGTAGCCCGTGTCGGAAAGGTCGGTGATCTGCAGATCGGCCGCCAGCGCGGCGGGTGCCAGCAGCCATGTCGCCAGCGTCATCCAGCGCCATGCCCGGCTGCGGTTCCGCAGCGGCCATCCTGTCGAACCCGCGCGCGCGCGCGCGCATCCGCCGATCAACGTCGGCTCACCCTGCTCGTTCACTGACTTTCCCCTGTTCCGCTTGGCCGGATCGGACCCGGCAAGCCATCAGGACGGCCTTGCCCGCGTCGCGGCGTGAACCGTGGCGGGGGGGCGACCCTCGGGATGGCGAGAAGACATCACCGCTCGTGCGGTGCGGTTCCGGTACCGATGCCGGTATCGGAAGTGCGCGAAGTCTCTATTGCGATGGTGCGGGCATCAATGACGACGGCTCACCCAAACTCACCGTTTCTCACGGGAAGGGAGCGTCAGGGCGCGAACACGTAGCCCATTCCACGCACGGCGCGCAGCGGCAGCGGCTGCGAAAAACGGCTGTTGACCTTGCCGCGAAGACGGTGGACCAGGACGTCAAGGCGGTGAGGATCGAAATCCCATGGCTGATCGGTCAGCGCTTCGATCAGGGCCGCTCTCGATACGGGCGTGCCGGGCTGCTCCAGAAGCCGGGCAAGGATCGTGCGTTCTGCCTCGCTGAGGGCCAGCGTCCCGGCACCGGGCCCATGCAGGGTCCAGCCCGCGTCGGACAAGGACCAGCCGGGTGCACGCGGATCATCCGCAGGCGCATCGTTCGTCGCAGGCGCCAGGCGGCGGTAGAGATTGGCGACGGCCACGGCCAGCACGTCGTAATCGATGGGTTTGGTGAGGAAAAGATCGGCGCCCATCGCCAGGCTCTGCGCCATGAGTTTCCTGCCGCCGCGACCGGTCAGCAGGATGATGCCCACCGAGTCGAGCTGCCGCAGGTGCGAGGCCGCCCCCAGCCCGCTCTCGCCGGGCAGGCCGATGTCCAGCACGACAATGTCCAGCGCCTGGACACTCATGTGGCGGTACAGGGCTTCCGCGCTCGCCAGCCCTACAACGTCGTAGCCGCGCTCGGTCAGTTCCCCGACGATCAGGGCGCGCAGTTCGTCCTCGTCTTCGACGACGGCGACGCGTGGAGACAGCAGATCGGGTGGGCTCATGAGAGGGTGGTCGGCGGCTCCGGTATAGCGTAACTCACATTTCGTGTGTTATGGCCGTCACAGTTCCAGACCCGATCGCTTCACCGGCAGCGGGTACCCGTCTGCGCCCTCTGCCTTGCGGCGAGGCCCGCCAGGGCGGGCCGGCGCAGCGGTGGACGGCATCCCCACGCCAGCGGCCCTGGCCGACAGGGAGGACATGACGGCTCCTGCGCCGGGCCCGAGGCTCCCGGAACGGGAGCCTCTTGACGTCCACCCCGTCAGAAGCGGTAGCTGAGGCCCAGGTTGAGCGAGCGACCATAACGGTAGTAGCCCTGCGACAGCAACGGATTGCCGTTGATGCTGTAGGTCTGCGCTTCGTCCAGCAGGTTCTGGCCTTCCAGCGACACGCTGAAGCGATCGTTGAACTTATAGGAGACATGCGCGGTGAGCCAGGTGATGGCATCGGCCTGTTCGTTGTAGCCCTCGCCCAGCACGTTGATGGCGGTGACGAAGCCATCGGTGCGATCGGCGGTGGCACCGAGCGACCACGGGCCCTTCTCGTACATCACGCCCAGCGAGTACACCGACGGCGCGATCCCTTCCAGGGGCCGCTCCTGGTCGCCCACAAAGCTCTTGGACCAGTTGCGCGTGTACTGCGCGCGGAAACCCAGCCCGTTCTCCCAGAAGTGCTGCAGGCCCGCTTCGATGCCGCGCACCTTGGCGTAGTCGCCGTTGATGGGGCGCTGGACATTGAACAGCGTCGGCCCGGTGGTGATCGGGTTGCCGTCCGCATCCACGATCGGGCCCACGCCGATATCCTGCCCCGGCTCCCAGCTGGTGGTGATCTGGTTTTCGATGCGCTTGTAGAACACCGCCACGTTGAAGATCGAATTCTCGCTGAAATACCACTCCAGTGAGGCGTCGCCCTGTTTGGCGGTGTACGGTTTCAGGTCCACGTTGCCGCCGTAGATCTGGGTGAACTCACCCCACGAGACACTGGCCGTGGTGTTGGTGGGCGCCAGCTTGTCGACCGGCGGCCGCGCCATCGTCTTCGCCGCGCCGAGACGCAGTTGCAGATCGTCGTTGAAGCGCCAGGTGAAGTTGCCCGATGGCAGCACATAGCGGTAGTCGCCGTCCTGGCGGATCGCGCTCGGCTCGGCGTAGTCGGCGGTGTAGTTGAACGCGCCGTTCTCGGTGATGCTCAGGATCCGGGCATCCCACGCCTCGGAGGTGGTCTTGGTCTTGACCAGGCGCACGCCCACGTCCGCGCTCCATCGTTCGCCCGACAGGTCGGCCTGAACATAGAACGCCGTGGTCTTTTCGGTGACGCGGTAGCTTTCCAGCGGATTCCATTGAGGGGCCGCGTTGCCGAAATCGTAAGTCCCGCCGCCGGGACGCGCGTTGCCGTCGTACGCGGCCAGCGCCCGCAGGTAGTTCGGCACATCGAACGCGAGGAAGGTGCGGGGGAAGCTGGAATGCACGCCACTCATGAAGTTCGGCAGCGAAAACGCGTGCGCCAGCACATTGCCATCGAGCGCCCCCACGTTGATCGCGTTGTCGCCGGAGTAGTAGTCCGCGCCACCGTTGAGCGTGTTGTTGATCAGGTCGCGCGACTTCTTGCGGTCGGTGCCGGTGACACCGAAATGCAGGTTGTCCAGCCCGAAGCGGCCGACGAACAGCTTGCCGCCCAACGCTCCACCGGTGATCTCGTCGACGATGTTGTCGCCGCGCAGCTCCATGTAGTGCGTATTGAAGTCGGAACCGCCGAACTGGCCGTTGGCCAGGCCGCTGGCCAGCTCGCGCCCGTCGTCGAAGACGGCGGTGACGTTGGGCACCGCACCGCCGCCCAGTTCGATGCGGGCGACGTTGGGCTGGTTCATGCGCAGCACCACGTAGGTGTCCTGCCCGCCGGAGTAGCGCTTGGAGGTGGAGCGGTATACGTCGCCGGCAAGCGACAGGTCGTCGTTGACCTTCCACTCGGCATTGGCGCCGTACAGATCGGTGTCGACCACGCGGTGCTCGGTCATGTTCAGCAGTTCCGGATTCAGGCGCAGCTCCGGATCGGGGTTGTCCATGGTGAAGCCGGTGACGATGCCGTCCTGGATGGTCATGTCCGACCAGCGTCCGGGCGCGAACAGCGGATAGTACGATTGCTGGTAGCCCACCTGCGGCGAATCCAGCCGCGTCTTCAGGCCGTCGATCGTCAGCCTGAAACGGTCGTTCGGGCGCCATTCGATCTTGCCCGACAGGGCGCGGCGCTTCTTCTCCTCCAGGATCGAACCCACGCGGAACTGCCCTGGGCCGATCAGGCCGTACTCGTCCTGGTCCAGTACGCCATTGCCGTTGGGATCGATCGCGCCCCCCCAGGTGTTGCCCCACAGCCAGCTTTCGTCGTTGGGGTCTGCGTTGCGGCTCCAGCCGCCGTCGTTGCCGGCGATATCGGTACGGTCTTTCCGCTTGGCGTACACCAGGCCGAACAGCACGCCGACCGTGTCGTCGGCGAAGGTGTTGCTGTAGGTCGCCGACAGTTTCTGTCCGTTGAGCCTGGACATGAGGTTGCGATCCCCTTCCAGCCTGACGATGCCCTGCTGGCCCTTCTGGTCGAAGGGGCTGGCCGAGCGCAGGTTGATCAGGCCGCCGATGGCCCCTTCCGACAGCGACGCCTGCGCGCCCTTGATGACGTCGGCGCCATTGATCACGTCGGCCGGCAGCACGTCGTAGGCGAAATCGCGGCCCGCGCCATCGGTGGCCAGGATGCGGCCATTGAACGTGGTCAGCGTGTACTCCGGACCCAGGCCGCGCACACTGACCTTCTGGCCTTCACCGCCGGCGGTACGCGAGATGGAGACGCCGGTGATGTGGCTCAACGAGTCGGCCACGTTGTCGTCGGGGAACTTGCCCAGTTCCAATGCACTGATCGAGTCCTGCACGGTGCCGGCATCGCGCTTGAGTTCGATGGCGCGCGCCAGGCTGCCGCGCACGCCGGTGACGACCACGGTATCCAACGTGGAAGGTTCGCCCTGGTCCTGCCCGGCCGGCGCCTGGGCCGCGGGATCGGCCTCCGCCTGCTGGGCCGCCGCGCCGACCGGCGCTGCGAGGGCCAGGGCAACGCTACAAAAGAGCAAGTTCCGGTGCAGCCGCGCGGTCTTCATGGGTCTCTCCTCAGAAGGTGGCAGTTATGTTACGCAACCAAACGAAACCGAGCCTATAGCATGTTTCGTTTTGTATCAATAGCGAAATTTAACGAAATAATCCATACTGTCCGCGCTACAAGGAGGTCCCATGTCCGTTACCCGTGATACCAGCCAACGCCGCCTGCAGATCAGCGAGCTCGTGCGACAGCACGGCAGCGTCCAGGTGGCCTCGCTCGCCCGCCGTTTCGGAGTGAGCATGCAGACGGTCAGGAAGGACCTGCGTTACCTGGCCGAGCGCGGCGTGATGGCCCGGGCGTATGGCGGGGCGATCGACAGCAGCGTCGTCGGCACTGGCCCGGCCACCGAGCCGCACTACGAAGCCAAGCGCACGTCCCACCTGGATGAGAAGCGCCGCATCGGGCAGCGCGCGGCCGCGCTGGTCAAGGCGGGCGACACCATCGCCATCGATTCGGGCACCACGGCGATCCAACTGGCCGAATCGCTGCCGAACATCGACGTGACCGTGGTGACCAACGACTTCGGCGTACTCGGCGCGCTGGCCCCGAAGAACAACATCAACATCGTCATGCTGGGCGGCGAACTGCGCCGCAAGAACATGGCGTTTTACGGCGGCCTGACGGTGGAGGCGCTGGATGCCCTGCACGTGGACATGCTGTTCCTGGGCGTGGACGGCTTCGACCTGGAGCGCGGCATCACCACGCACTACGAGCCGGAGGCGATGCTCAACCGCAAGATGGTCGAGGCCGCACGCGTCGTGGTGGCGATCACCGACAGCTCCAAGTTCGGCAAGATCTGCCTGCACCGCATCATCCCCATCGCCGAGCTCAACATGCTGATCACGGACCGCAGCGCGCCCGAGGACATCGTCCAAGCGAGCGAGCACCTGGGCTTCGAGCTGATCCTCGCCTAGTCCGGGCTCGCGGTCCGGAACACGCGCACCGCGTTGCGGTAATACACCTTGTCGATCACCTCGCGTGGCAGTGCCAGGCCGGGAACATCGGCATCCAGCGTGTCCACGCGCTGTCTCTCGCCCGTGGCCAGGTAGCGCCAATCGGCCGTCCAGACCGCATGCGCCGACGCCCGGAACTCGGCGGGGTCGGTATCCGGATTGACGGTCAGGTCGGTGCCGTAGAGCAGCCGGTCCTGGTAGCGGATGAAGAATGAGCGCACCTTCTCGCGGTCGCGCAACGATTGGTACTGCACCTGGCTCATCCGCGCGGCGAGGTCGACGGTGGCGGCCGGGAAACGATCCAGGAACGCAGCAAGACGGTCCACGTCGTACTCGAGGCTGCCCATGTGCGCACCGACAAAGCGCAGCCGCGGGTGCGCCGCCAGGAAGCGGTCCCGGGCCGCGATCTGGTCGTCGTAGCTGGGCTGCTCTGGATGCAGGTACATGTGGTACTGCGGATGGTTCCGGAAGTACTCGCGATCGTTGTCGGTGGTCATCCGCTCCAGCGGCAGCCAGCAGTTGTGCGGCTCGCCCTGGTGACCGATCAGCACCAGCCCCAGCGACCGCACCTGCTCGGCGACCGGCGACAGGCCCGGGTGATCGAGCATGATCAAGCGACCCTCGGCGTCCTTCTCGATCATGCCGACGTTCTTCCATATCTTCACCGCGCGCGCACCTTCAGCTTTCGCCCCGGCCAGGCCGGCGTTGACGCGATCGGCCCAGCCCGGCGTGCCGAATCCGTCCATCGAGAACGTCGTTGCCCAGTGCAGTCTCGCCGGATCGGCCTTGGCCAGCGCGATGGCCGCCGCACGCTGGTCGGCGATGCTCGGGAAATCCGGATAGTCCACGTTGATGGACATCAGTTCGAAGCCGTCTTCACGCGCCTGCTGCAGGAACGCCGGATGGTCGACGTTGGCATGCACGTGCGCATCGAACTTGGGGACGCGCCTGAAATCGTCCATCCCATAAGCGTTCGACGCCGACATCGAGTGCGCCACCCCGGCACCCGTCCAGCCCACCAACGCCGCCAGGACCACCCCCCGCCATGCCTTGCCCATCACGCCACCTGCACCGTAACGAAACCTGAAACGAAACATATCGCAACAAAACTGTTGCATCAACTGTCCGACCTCGCGCACAATCGGTCGCACCTCAACCGGAAAGCCGTCCATGCCCCCTCTTGGTCGCCGCGCCGTCTTGAAGCTTGCCGTCGGCAGCACCGCCCTGGCCGCCCTGCCCTGGATGCCCGGCCGCGCCCTGGCGGTCGGCGGCACCGCCATGACGGCCCAGGATGCCCTGCTTTCGCTGCAGTTCGACCGCGCGCTGCGCACGCGCGTCGCCTACAAGGGCAAGGCCCTGACCCCGTTCCAGGCCAGCGAGGTGCTGCTGCTGGAGGACGGCGGCGCCATCGATACCTTCGCCTTCAGCAGCGAAGACCGGCAGCCCGTGACCGACGCGCGCCACGGCGCCGGCCTGCGCCATGTCTTTACCGGCGTGTCGGAACAGGGCATCGAGAAGCAGGTGGCGGTGACGTTCTTCGAACATTCGCCCGGGCTCGCGCTGATCCAGGTGCGTTACCGCAACGCCGGCACGCAGCCGGTCGGGGTGGCGGGCTGGCGCTCGGCCGCCCACGAACTGGGCGACGCCCCGGGCGGCTTCTGGAGTTTCTCCGGCACCACGCACGAGGACCGCCGCGACTGGGTACAGCCACTCGGCGACGACTTCGACCAGCGCAATACGCTGGGCATGGATGCGTCGGATTACGGCGGCGGGACGCCGGTCGCCAACATCTGGCGTCGCGATGTCGGCCTGGCCGTGGGCCACGTCGAAGCGGTGCCTCGCCAGCTAGACCTGCCGGTACGCAAAACCGCCAAGGGCGCCAGCATCGCCGTGGAAGGCAGGCAGGCCATCACGCTCGCGCCCGGACAGGCGCTGGCCACCGAGCGTACGTTCCTGTGCGCCCATACCGGCGACCACTTCGCGCCGCTGGTGCTGTATCGCGACTTCATGAAGGCCGAAGGCATCGCGGCGCCCAAGGCGCCGACGTCGGCCTTCGAATCCACGTGGTGTGCATGGGGCTATGAGCGCGACTTCACCGTGGAACAGATCCTGGCCACGCTGCCGAAGGTGCGCGAGGTCGGCTTCCAGTGGGCCGTCCTGGACGACGGCTGGCAGACCAACGAGGGCGACTGGCAGATCGACCGGCGCAAGTTCCCGCGCGGCGACGAGGACATGCGTGCCTTCGTGAAGGCGGTGCGCGCCGAAGGTCTGCGCCCGCGCCTGTGGCTGGCACCCCTGGCCGCCGACCCCGGCAGCGAGGTGTTGTACAGGCACAGCGACATGCTGCTGCTGGACGAATACGGCGCCTTCCAGAAGGTCAGCTGGTGGAATGCGCTGACCCAGTGCCCGGCTTACCAGCCCACCATCGATTACTACGTCGCCCTGGTGAAGAAGGCGATCGGCGATTGGGGGTTCGAGGGCATCAAGCTGGACGGCCAGCACCTGAACGCGGTCGCGCCCTGCTACAACCCCGCGCACAAGCATGCCAGCACCCTGGATTCCTGCGAGAAGCTGCCGGACTTCTGGAATGCGATCTACCAGGCTGCGCACGATGCCAATCCCCAGGCCGTGGTGGAACTGTGCCCCTGCGGCACGGCGTTCGCCTTCCACAACCTGCCGGCGACCGACCAGTTCCCCTCCTCCGATCCGCTGTCGTCGTGGCAGGTGCGCAGCAAGGGCAAGAGCGTCAAGGCGTTGATGGGTGGCGGCAGCAGTTATGCCGGCGACCATGTGGAGCTGGCCGACGGCCGCGACGATTTCGCCTCCAGCGTGGGCATCGGCGCGGTGATCTCGTCCAAGTTCACCTGGCCGCGCGATACGCAGAACCCGACCGCACCGCTGCCCGAGGGCGGCTATGTGCTGACGCCGGAAAAAGAGGTGCTGTGGAAGAAGTGGGTGGCCCTGTACCGCACCCACATGCTGCCGCTGGGCGACTACCGCGGCGATCTGTACGACATCGGCTTCGACGCGCCCGAAACGCACGCCATCGCCAAGGACGGCGCCATGTACTACGCCTTCTACGCGAAGGAATGGAACGGTACGCTGGAGCTGCGGGGCCTGGGCGAAGGACGGTACCGCGTGCGCGACCTGTTCAACGACAGAGACCTCGGCACCGTCGACGCGAAAGCGAACACGCTGCGCGCGGGCTTCGACCGTTTCCTGCTGCTGCGGGCCACGCCGGAGACGGCCGCATGAGCACCGTGCAGACCGCGCCGCGCCGCCGCTGGCTGGCCTATGCCTTGACCACCGTCGCCCTGTGGGGCGTCTGGGGCGCGTTGGCCGGCCTGTCGGCGCAGCGGGGTTTCCCGGACACGCTGGTGTACTGCGTTTGGGCCCTGACGATGGTGCCGCCGGCCCTGTTCATCCTGTGGCGCGCGAACTGGCGGCTGGACCGTTCGCCACGCGCCATGGCCTATGGCATGGCCATCGGCCTGCTGGGCGCCGGTGGCCAGATGCTGCTGTTCAAGGCGCTCACCCTCGGTCCGGCCTATTTCATCTTCCCGATCATTTCGCTGTCGCCGGTGATCACCATCGCGTTGTCATTCGTACTGCTGCGTGAGCGCACCGGCTGGATGGGCGCGACCGGCATCGCCCTGGCGTTGATCGCCCTGCCGTTGCTGGACCTGTCCTTCGGCGCGGGTAGCCCACAGGGGCTGGGCTGGTTCGCCCTGGCGCTGATCATCATGGCCGCCTGGGGCATCCAGGCCTACTTCATGAAGCTGGCCAACCACACGGTGAGCGCGGAAAGCATCTTCTTCTACATGATGGTCGGCGCGCTGCTGCTGACGCCGGTGGCCTGGCTGATGACCGACTGGAGCCAGCCGATCAACATCGGCCTCGACGGTCCATGGATGACGGCGGCGATCCAGGTACTGAATGCCGTCGGTGCTCTGATGCTGGTTTACGCCTTCCGCTATGGCAAGGCGATCGTCGTGGCCCCGCTGACCAACGCGGGCGCGCCGCTGGTGACCGCGGCCCTGTCGCTGGTGTTCGCCAGCGTGGTGCCCGGTCCGCTGAAGATGGCGGGACTTGCCCTGGCGCTGGTGGCCTCGCTGCTGCTGGTGCTGGAACCCGAACGCGCCCCCGCCGCGCACGACGCCTGACCGGAACGCACGCATGCACGCCCTGCTCGACCTCGTCGCACGCCACAAGCAAGGCCACGCCCTCGGCGTGACTTCGGTCTGCTCCGCACATCCGATCGTGATCGAAGCCACGCTGCGCCACGCCATGGCTAAAGCATCGACGCTCGTACTGTTCGAGGCGACCTGCAACCAGGTCAACCAGGACGGCGGTTACACCGGCATGACACCGGCGGATTTCGTCGCCTTCGTCCACGGCATCGCCGAACGCGTCGGTTTCGATAGCGCGCGCATCGCGCTGGGCGGCGACCACCTGGGCCCGAATCCATGGACCACGCTGGACGCGGGCGCCGCGATGGACAAGGCCGAGGTGATGGTGGCGGCCTATGTCGCCGCCGGCTTCCGCAAGATCCACCTCGACTGCTCGATGGCCTGCTCTGGCGATCCCACGCCGGTGCCGGAAAGCGAGATCGTCCGCCGCGCCGTGCGCCTCTGCCGCGCCGCGGAAGCCGCCTACGGGATGGCCGGCGGCGAGCCGCCGGTATACGTGATCGGTACGGAAGTGCCGGTGCCTGGCGGCGCCACCGAAGCGATCGAAGGACTGGAAACCACCACGCCGGCCGCCGCACGCGCGACCATCGAGGCGCATCGCGAGGCCTTCCACGCCGCAGGCCTGCAGCGCGCCTGGGAACGTGTCATCGCCTCGGTCGTACAGCCGGGCGTCGAGTTCGACCACCACGAGGTGATCGACTACCTGCCGCAGAAGGCGCGCGCACTGAGCGAGGCCATCGTGCCGATGCCGGGCATGGTGTACGAAGCGCATTCCACCGACTACCAGACACGCGAAGCGCTGCAGGCGCTGGTGCGGGACCATTTCGCCATCCTCAAGGTCGGCCCTGGCCTGACATTCGCATTGCGCGAGGCCCTGTGGGCGCTGGACGCGATCGAGCGCGAATGGATCGCTCCGGAAGCACGTGCCAACCTGCGCGAGGTCGCCATCAGGCGCTTGCACGAGCACCCCCTCCACTGGCGTCGCTACTACCACGGCGACGGGCGCGCGCTGGACATCGACCTGCAGTACAGCCTCAGCGACCGGATCCGCTATTACTGGCCGGATCCGGTGATCGAACAGGCGCGCGCCCGCCTGTTCGCCAACCTGCGCAACACGCCACCGCCGCTTCCGCTGGTCAGCCAACACCTCCCCCATGCATTGCATGCCCTCCGCCACGGCCGCGCGACACTCGATCCGCAGTCGCTGGCCATGGCGCATGTCAGTGCCGTCCTGGACGACTACCACCATGCCTGCCATCCCCATGAAGACCGCTGACCCTCTCGGCATACCCGAATCCGACCTGCTCGCCGGCGGCGCGCTATGGACCGCGCGCGAGATCGAACAGCAACCGGCCATGCTGGTGCGCACGCACACGCTGCTCGCCGGACTGCAGGCGCAGATCGATGCCTTCATCGGCCCGGTCGCGCAGGATGCGCGTGCGCGCGTCATCCTCACCGGCGCCGGGACGTCCGCCTACATCGGCCAGTGCCTCGCCCCCCTGCTCGACCGTCGCCTCCCGGCCCGGGTGGATGCGGTGCCGACCACCGACATCGTGAGCGCACCGCACCTCTACCTCGATCCCGCACAGCCCCTGCTGCTGGTTTCGTTCGGCCGCTCGGGCAACAGCCCGGAGAGCCTTGCCACGGTCGCGCTGGTTGAATCCATGGTCGCCGACGTGCGCCACCTGGTGGTGACCTGCAATCCGGAGGGCGCGCTCGGACGTGCACCGGCCCGCCACCTGCTGACGCTGCAGTTGCCGGAAGAAACGCACGATGCCAGCTTCGCCATGACATCCAGCTTCAGCTGCATGATGTACGCCACGCTCGCCGCCTGCGTGGGCGCCTCCCGGCTGGCGTCGCGCGTCCAGCCCATCAGCCAGGCCACTGCGCAGACCATCGATGGCGCCGGCGCGACCACCCAGGCGCTGGCGCTGGCCGGGTATGAGCGCGTGGTCTACCTTGGCAGCGGCGTGATGCAGGGCCTGGCGCGCGAGGCGGCGCTGAAGCTGGGCGAGCTGAGCAACGGCGCCGTCGCCACCTGCTACGACTCGCCGCTGGGCTTCCGCCACGGCCCCAAGACGTTCCTGCAGGCGCGCACGCTGGTGGTCGTCTTCGTGTCCAATGATCCCCTCACGCGCAAGTACGACCACGACCTGATCGACGAGCTGCGCCAGGACCGGGTGGCGGGCCGCGTCATCGAGGTGAGCGCGCAACCGCGTGCCGAAGCCGGCGGCGATACCATCGCGGTGCCGCTCCTCGCCGAGGCAGCCGATGTCGATCTGCTCTGGCCCTACGTGACCGTCGCCCAGATGTTCGCCTTCCATATGTCCCGTGCCCTGGGCCTTTCGCCCGACAACCCGAACAAGCAGGGCACGGTGAATCGCGTCGTGCAGGGCGTCCGGCTGCACACGGTGCCATGAACCCACGTTTCTACCTGGGCGTCGACGGCGGCGGCACGAAGACGCGGTTCGCCCTGATGGGCGACGCCGGCCAGCTGGTCGGGCAGGCCCAGACGGGGACCACCTACCACCCCGAAGTCGGCCTGGACGGCGTTGCCAGGATCCTGGCCGATGGCATCGCCCTGGTGCTCGAACAGGCAGGCCTGCACGACGCGCATGCCATCGAGTACGCCTTCTTCGGCCTGCCGGCGCATGGCGAAGACCCGATCGCGACTGCACGCCTGGATGCGATCCCCGCGCGGTTGCTGGGCCATGGACGCTATCGCTGCGACAACGACATGGTGTGCGGCTGGGCAGGATCGTTGGCCTGCGCGGACGGCATCAACATCGTCGCCGGCACGGGTTCGATCGGCTATGGCCAGCGCGGCGGCGTGGGTGCCCGCGGGGGCGGCTGGGGGGAGGCGTTCTCCGACGAGGGCTCCGCCTACTGGATCGCCGTGCAGGGCTTGAATGCCTACTCGCGGATGAGTGATGGGCGCTTGCCGAAGGGCGCGTTGCACGCCCTGATCAACCAGCGACTGGACCTTGCGACGGATCTGGACCTCTGCGCACGCATCTATGGGCCGAACGCCGGCTCGCGGGCCGACATCGCGCAGATCTCACGCATCGTCGCCGAGGCCGCGCGGGCGGGCGATACCGCCTCGCAAGACATATACGACCGCGCAGGCCTTGAACTGGCCCGGATCGTCATCGCGATCCGCGACCGTCTGGGCTTCATGGAGAGCGAAACCGTTCCCGTGTCGTACTCGGGGGGCGCCTTCAGCAGCGGCGACCTGCTGCTGCACCCCTTCGCCTCCGCCCTTCGAGCGGCGTCATCCTCCTTCGATCTCCGCACGCCATGCCACGACCCGCACTACGGCGCGGCGCTCTACGCGAAACTACTTTCCGGCGTGGTGGGCCCACCAGGACTCGAACCTGGAACCAAAGGATTATGAGTCCTCTGCTCTAACCATTGAGCTATAGGCCCGTTGTGCCGGAATTGTACCGGATGGGGCCAGGTCGATCGCGGGGTCGGCGGGGGCACCGCGCAGCTGCAGGGCGCGCGCGACGACGGGCGGCGGCGAAGTCTCTTCGGGCGTGCGCAACCATCCGTGCGCGCGCAGGTACTGGCCCGCGGACGCGGACGATGCAAGCAGGTTGATCGGCACCGACAGCACCATGCCCAGCACCACCGGCGCCATCCAGGCGGCCAGCGCCGGCGACACCAGGTACGCGAGCACGCCGGCGAACGCACCGACCAGCGTCAGGCCCGCATACCGGCGCAGCAGACTGCCCAGCGGCACACTGCCGTCGTCGCGGCGCTGCGTTTCCCAGCCCGAGTCGCGCCCGGCCAGCACCTCGGCGACGCCACGCGACTGCACGTACATGGTGACCGGCGCCATCAATGCCGCCATCACCGTCTCCAGCAGCGCGCTGCCGACGATGCGTACCGCGCCACCGCATGCACGGCGCAGGGCGGGATCGGACAGCGTGGCCAGGCAGCCCATGGCCTTGGGCGCCAGCAGCACCGCCATCGTGAAGTAGAAGACCCACAGGACCCGCTCCGGGTCGCCCCCGCGCCAGTACAGCGCGGGCGTGAATCCCTCCAGTTGCAGCTGGCCCAGGTTGAAGCCGGCCTGCTGCAGCGGAATGGCCAGGCCCACCAGCATGAGCATGGCCCACATCGGTGCGGTGAAGTAGTGGCCGATGCCCACCAGCAGGTGCAGCCGGCTGACCCAGTGCAGGCCGCGCGCCGGCAGCACCGCGCCATGCTGAAGATTGCCCTGGCACCAGCGCCGGTCGCGCACCAGCATGTCGGTCAGCGATGGCGGACCTTCCTCGTAGCTGCCCTGCAGGCCGGGCACCATGTGCACGGCCCAGCCACCCCGGCGCAGCAGCGCGGCCTCGACGAAGTCGTGGCTCAGCACGGCGCCGGCGAACGGCTTGCCGCCGCCCAGGTGCGGCAGGCCCGCGTGCGCGGCGAAGGCCGCCGTGCGGATCAGCGCATTGTGGCCCCAGTAATTGCCCTCGGCGCCGTGCCACCATGCCACGCCCTGGGCGACGACGGGGCCGTAGACGCGGGCCGCGAACTGCTGCATGCGCGCGAAGAAGGTGCGCCCGTTGACGATCATAGGCAGCGTCTGCAGCAGGGCCAGCTGCGGATGCTTCTCCATGGCCGAAACCAGGCGCACGAGCGTGTCGCCGGTCATCAGGCTGTCGGCGTCCAGGATCAGCATGTGCGGATAGGCGGCGCCGAACCGGCGTACCCACTCGGCGATGTTGCCCGCCTTGCGCTCGGTGTTGTCCTCACGGCGCCGGTAGTACACCCGCGCCGTCGGGCCCAGCCGGCGTTTCAACTCCAGGACCGCGCGCACCTCCTCCTGCCTGACCTGCGCCCGGGTGGTGTCGCTGAGCACGAAGAAGTCGAAACGATCCAGCTGCCCCGTGCCCGCCAGCGATTCGTGCATCGCCCGCAGCCCTGCCAGCAGACGATGGGGATCTTCGTTGTAGGTGGGCAGAAGCAGCGCCGTGCGCGTCGCTAGCGCGGGCAGCGGCGCCTCGGGATCCATGCCTAACGGCATCGCGCGACGCGACACCACCTGGATGAAGCCGGCCAGCGCGCTGGAGAAGGCCAGCGCGACCCATGCGAACAGCGCCACGAACAGCAGCAGCACCACGCCTTCCAGCACGTCGATGCCACCGCCCCGCAACACCCACCAGATCTGGTAGGTCGCCAGCAGCGTGAGCGATGCCGCGCCACCGATCACCACCGCGCGGCGTCCGCCGATGTCGCGGGGCGAGGTGGGCAACCGGCGCGTGGACAAGCGGCCCGCGGCCAGATCCTGCACCGGCATGGCGAGCGGCGACTCGGGGGGCAGCCACGACTGCGATGCGGAGACGTCGTCGGTAGGGGAGTGGCTCATGCTCAGGTGCTCCAGCGGTACAGCCAGGTTTCGGACAGCGGCACGTGCCCCTCCAGCACGCGCGCATGCAGTTCGACATCGCGTCCGTCGGCGGTGTCGGCCTGGGGGCGGAACTCGAAGCTCAGCCGCCAGCCCTGCGTCTCCGGGTTGGGATACACGACCGCACCGCTCACTTCGCCGCGCGCCGCCCAGACATCGGGCTTCAACGTCGCCTCGCGCGGCATCGAGGCCAGGCGGCCGCCCTCCAGGTCGATCACGACCAGCCGGCGCGCCGGATCGGGCGCGGCGCCGATGCGCGTGTCGCTGACGATGGCCAGGCCGTCCTTCCAGCGGTGCATGTCGCACCAATGCATGCGGTAGTCGAAGCGGTGCTCGCGGCCGGCGCGCAACGGGCGCTCGGGCCGCCAGAACGCGACGATGTTGTCGTGGTACTCGTCGCCGGTGGGAATCTCCACCAGCGTCACCGCGCCCTTGCCCCAGTCGCCCAGGGGTTCGATCCACAGGCTGGGGCGCTGGTGGTAGCGCGCCTCGATGTCGGCATAGTCGCCGAAGCCGCGCTTGCGCTGCATCAGGCCGAAGCCGCGCGGATGCATGTCCATGAAGGCGCTGGCCTGCACCCGCGGCGGGTTGCTGAGCGGGCGCCATATCTGGTCGCCGTGGCCGTTGAAGATCGCCAAGCCATCGGAATCGTGCACGGCGGGACGGTAGTCGTCGGTGCCCACGCGATCGCCGGCATCGAACTCGAACATGCTGGTCAGGGGCGCGATGCCGGCGCGCGCCAGATCCACGCGCGGGTACAGCCTGGACCGCACGTCGATCACGGTCTCGGCGCCGGGCTTCATGTCGAAGCGGAACGCACCGGCCACGCTGGGGCTGTCGAGCAGGGCATGCACGACCAGGTGATCCGCCCCGGGTGCCGGCTGTTCGATCCAGAACGCGCGGAAGACCGGGAACTCCTCGGCGCCGGCATCGCCACTGCCCAGCGCGAGTCCGCGCGCGGAAAGGCCATAGGCGTGTCCCCTGCCCAGCGCGCGGAAGTAGCTGGCGCCCAGGAAGGCGACCAGTTCGTCGTAGACGCCGGGCGAGTTGAGCGGCGTATGCACGCGGAAGCCCGCAAAGCCCAGATCGCCGGCGAGTTCGGGCTTGGTTCCCGGCGGGAACGAGAACAGTTCCGGCGCATACGCGATGGGCGTCGCACGGCCTTGGTCCACGCGGTACAGCTCGACGCGCTGCTTGAACAGGAAGCCGCGGTGGAACATCTGCAACTGGAACGGCAGGCCCTGCTTGCGCCAGATCGCCTGCTGCGGATCGAAGCGCAGGTCGCGGTACGCGTCGTAGCCGGTGTCCAGCGAGGCGGGCAGCGTCTGGTCCGGTGCGCGATAGGGTTGCCTGGCGAGCGAGCGCGCCAGGGCTGGAACCGTTTCCACCGTGAAGCGTGTCGAAGTCGTGCCGGCGTCTGCCGATGTCGTCGCCTGCGCCAGCACACGGGGCATGCCGCCCAGCAGTGCCATGGCGAGCGCGCTCCTGAGTGCGTCCCGTCGCTGCACGCGGTTCTCTGACCGTGGTGAAGCGCACAGTGTAGAGCGCGTGATGTGAGGACCATGACAAGGCGCGCCGCATGCGGGCCACATCGATGCACCAAAAACATGCGGCGCGCATCGACGCACCAAAAAAAAGCGCGGCCCCGAAGGGCCGCGCCTGGCGGGTGCATCGCCGCGCGCCGCGTCAGTCGATATCGAGGAAGCTGCGCAGCTGTTCCGAACGCGACGGGTGGCGCAGCTTGCGCAGGGCCTTGGCCTCTATCTGGCGGATGCGCTCGCGGGTGACGTCGAACTGCTTGCCGACCTCTTCCAGCGTGTGGTCGGTATTCATGTCGATGCCGAAGCGCATGCGCAGCACCTTGGCTTCCCGCGGCGTCAGGCCGGCCAGCACGTCGCGGACCGTTTCCGACAGGTTGATGTTGGTGGTGTTCTCGATCGGGGACTCCACGTTGGTGTCCTCGATGAAGTCGCCCAGATGGGAGTCTTCGTCGTCGCCGATCGGGGTTTCCATGGAGATCGGTTCCTTCGCGATCTTCATCACCTTACGGATCTTGTCC
The DNA here is from genome assembly GCF_022965755.1 of Pseudoxanthomonas sp. F37. Classification (NCBI taxonomy): domain Bacteria; kingdom Pseudomonadati; phylum Pseudomonadota; class Gammaproteobacteria; order Lysobacterales; family Lysobacteraceae; genus Pseudoxanthomonas; species Pseudoxanthomonas sp. F37. Next base: position 3,640,980 of record NZ_CP095187.1, read on the forward strand.
TCGGGCATGTCCATTTCCTTGGCCAGCTCCTCCGGCGTGGCCTCGCGGCCGTACTGCTGGAGCATCTGGCGGGAAATGCGGTTGAGCTTGTTGATGGTCTCGATCATGTGCACCGGGATGCGGATGGTGCGCGCCTGGTCGGCGATCGAGCGGGTGATCGCCTGGCGGATCCACCAGGTGGCGTAGGTCGAGAACTTGTAGCCGCGGCGGTATTCGAACTTGTCCACGGCCTTCATCAGGCCGATGTTGCCTTCCTGGATAAGGTCCAGGAACTGCAGGCCGCGATTGGTGTACTTCTTGGCGATGGAGATCACCAGGCGCAGGTTGGCCTCCACCATCTCCTTCTTGGCCTTGCGCGCCTTGGCTTCGCCATAGGCCATCGCGCGGCTGATGTCCTTGATGTCGGCCAGGGTCAGGTGCATCGCCTGTTCGACGGCGATGGTGGCCTCCTGCTCGGCGACGATCTGTTCCCGCACGTCGCGCAGGCCGGAGGACCACTTCTGCTTGCGCTTCAGCACCTCGTCCACCCAGCCCAGGTTGGTCTGGTTGCCTTCCCACGCACGCAGGAATTCCTTGCGCGGCATCTTGGCGACGTTGGCGCACAGGTGCAGCACGCGGCGCTCGTGGTCCTTGATCTGCGCCATCACCTCGCGCAGCTTGCGCACCAGGGTGTCGGTCAGCGGCAGCGGCAGCTTCAGGGTGACGAAGGTCTCGGCCAGCTCGGCGCGCAGCTTGGCGACCGCCTTGTTGTCCGGGCCGTTCTTGGCGTGGGACTTCTTGAACTTGGCGTAGCCGTCGGCCAGCACCTGCATGCGGCGCGCGACCTCTTCCGGATCCGGCCCCGTCGGCGCCGCTTCCTCGGCGGTGTCGTCGCCGCTTTCCTCGTCGTCATCGGCGTCTTCGGCCGCATCGGCGACCTCTTCGGGAGCCGGCACTTCTTCGACCGGCTCTTCGACATCGTTGAAACCGACCACCACCTCGGCCAGGCGCTTCTTGCCGGCCTTGTGCAGTTCGTACTCTTCCAGCAGCAGCTCGATGGACCACGGGAAGTTGCCCAGCGAGGCCTGCACCTGGGCCAGGCCTTCCTCGATGCGCTTGGCGATGGCGATCTCGCCCTCGCGGGTCAGCAGCTCGACCGTGCCCATCTCGCGCATGTACATGCGCACCGGGTCGGTGGTGCGGCCACCCTCGGTGTCCAGCGAGGTCAGGGCGGCGGCGGCTTCTTCGGCCGCGGTCTCGTCGACTTCGCGGTTGCCGGTGTTGCCGTCGGCGAGCAGCAGGGTTTCGGCATCGGGCGCGACTTCATGGACATCGATGCCCATGCCGTTGATCATGCCGATGATGTCCTCGATCTGCTCCGGGTCGACCAGGTCGTCCGGAAGGTGATCGTTGACTTCGGCGTAAGTCAGATAGCCCTGCTCCAGGCCCTTGCTGATCAAGAGCTTGATGTCGGACTGCTGGGCAGGACGTTCGTTGGCCATGGAGGTTGCGCCACCGGGGAGTAAGGAAGGGAGAACCCCGTATTATACCAGCGTGGACCGGGTTGGGTTCCTGAATCCCGGCCACCGACAAGGGAAGAACGTCACGGCCGCAGCAGGAAGGTCACCGGCCCGTCGTTGACGAGGCTGATCACCATATGGGCGCCGAAGCGGCCGGTTTCCACCCGTCCCGGGTGCTTTTGCCTGCAGATTTCCACCAGCCGGTTGAATCCCTGTTCAGCTTCCTCCGGCGGGGCGGCGGTGGTGAAGCTGGGACGCATGCCCGAGCGTGTATCCGCCGCCAGGGTGAACTGGCTGACCAGCAGCAGGCCACCCTCCGTATCGACGAGCGACCGGTTCATCCTGCCGGCCTCGTCGGCGAATACCCGGTACCCCAGCAGGCGCTCGGCCATGCGGGCGATCACGGCCTCGCCGTCGCCCGGTTCCACGCCCACCAGCGCCAGCAGGCCGGCCCCGACAGCCCCTACGACCTCGCCGTCCACGGTGACGGTGGCCGAGGTGACGCGCTGGATCAGGGACAGCATGGCAGGGCTCCGCGGGACGGCGCGACAGCATAGCCGCAGCCTTCGCCCGCGCCGGCGCGCCGGGGGGGGCGGCCCGGTTGGCTACACTGCCCCGATGAGACCTGCCACGCTCGCCTCCCTCGCCTACCACGCGGCCGCCCTGGTCGGCCGCCTTCCCTGGCCCTGGCTACGCACGCTCGGCGATGCGATGGCCTGGGCCTGGCGCCGGTCCGACGCCCGCGAGAGCCGGGTGGCGCGGCGCAACCTGGAGATCGCCTTTCCGGACCTGTTGCCCGGACAGCGCGAGGACCTGCACCGGGCAATCCTGCGCACCACCGCCCGCCAGGCGCTGGAGACGCTGCGCTTCTGGACCCGGCCGCCGGCCGAGAACCTGGGCCTGCTGCGCGAGCGGCACGGCGAAGCGCTGTATGACGCGGCGCTGGCCAGCGGCAAGGGCGTGATCGTGGCGGCCCCGCATTTCGGCAACTGGGAACTGCTCAACCAGTGGCTGGCCTCGCGCGGGCCCATCGCGATCGTCTACCGTCCGCCGGAGTCTGCGGCCGGCGACGCCTTCCTGCTGCGGGTGCGCGGCGCGGACAACATCCGCCAGGTGCGCGCGGAAGGCCCCGCCGTACGCCAGCTCTGGAAGGTCCTGAAGGACGGCGGCGCGGTGGGCATCCTGCCCGACCAGCAGCCGAAGGCGGGCGATGGCGAGTTCGCCCCCTTCTTCGGCACGCCGGCGCTGACGATGACGCTGGTCTCGCGCCTGGCCGAGCGCACCGGCGCGACGGTGCTGTTCGCCTGGTGCGAGCGGATCGGGCCCGGGCCGGACTTCGCGCTGCACGTGGAGCCGGCGCCGCCGGGCATCGCCGATCCGGATCCGGTCGCCGCCGTGACCGTGCTCAACCAGGCCGTCGAGCGCATCGCGCGCCGCGATCCTGCGCAGTACCAGTGGACCTACAAACGCTATACCCTGCGGCCGGAAAGCAGCGGCGAGGACAATCCCTACCGCTGAAGGGGATGGACAAGGGGGAATCGATGCGCGTGCGCGGATGGCTGACAGGATGGTTGGCGGGATGGGTCGTGGTACCGGCGATGGCGGCGCAGGGGCCGGCCGCGCTGAACGAAGTCTCGCAGGCGTGGGACCGCTACGCGGAGCTGAGCAGCCAGGAAAAGCCGGAGAGCGTCGACCTGCTGGCGGCGTCCAGCCTGGTCCACTTCGGCTTCCTGCGCGACATGGCGCTGTATGCCTCGCCGGAACAGCTGCGCAGGCTGCCCAGCGGCGACCGCTTCGTGGTCTACCTGCTGCGCGCCACCCAGCCACCCGACGCGCTCAAGGCGATGGACGACCGCGCGGTGGCGACGCTGTGCATGGTCGAGGGCTGGTCCGGGGTGCAGTCCGCCGGCGAGGACCAGCCCCTGCTGGCGCTGTCCAATGTCACCGTCATCGATGACCTGGCCGTGGGCGAAGTGGCGCCGCCGACAGAGAGCCAGTTCCAGTTCGGCCCCGTGCTGGTGCGCGAGGGCGGACAGTGGCGCTACCGCTACGAGTCGATGATGCCGGACGTCTCGGCCTTCATGGACCAGGCCTTCAGGCAGTCCGGGATGGGCGAGGTGCGCAGCATGGAGCTGGCGCTGGCGACGATGCTGGAAGGCGAGCCCCCCCGTCTGGCGCTGCTGGACCGCACCCCGCTGGACGAGGCGGCCAGGCGCACCCGCCTCAACGAGGCCTGGCCGGACTACGCCGCGCCGTTGCGCTGGCGCCTGCGCGCGGTGCGCAGCAAGGCCGAGGCCGGCGATGCGTTCGCCCAGTTCGTCTTCGGCGCGCTGCAGTACGGCGGCGGCATGCCGCAGATGGTGCCCAAGGACACCGCAGAGGGCCTGGCCTGGCTGGAGAAGGCCAGCGAAGGCGGCCATGGGCAGGCCGCCTGGCTCGCTTCGGTGGCCATCACCGAGACTGGCGGGTTCTCCGAAGACGCCATGCAGCGCGCCCTGCCCCATCTTGCGCGCGCCGCCGCGCTCGGCACCGAACCGCAGGCCCTGCTGACCATGGCGCAGTACCACCATGATGGACTGGCAGGCATGGCGCGCGATTGCCGGCGGGCCGAGGAGTGGGCCGCGCGCGCGGAAGAAGCCGGCGCGAAGCAGGCGCGCAACGAACGCGTGTGGATCCTGGCTACCTGCCCGGTACCGGGCCAGCGCGACACCGCCCGCGCCCTCGAGCTGGCTCAGTTCATGATCCAGCGCAGGGACGAACTGGAGTGGCACGAACTGGACACCGTGGCCGCCGCGCTGGCCGCCAGCGGCGATTTCGCGAAGGCTACGCAGTTCCAGACCCTGGCCATCGAGAAGATGCTCGCCGACGAGGAACTCTCCCGCGACCTGCGCGGCCCCACGCGGAAGCGGATGGGCGCGCGCCTGGGCAAGTATCGCAACGGCCGCGATTACGTGCTGGACTACCGGGCCATCGACGAGATGAGGGCAGGCAGGCTGTGATGCAGACCGACACGGACACTTCCATGCCCCTGGCGCCCACCGACGCCTGGCAGGCGCTGCCGGCCCGCGGCGCGTGGCTGGCCGCGCTGGGCGGCGCGGCGCTGCTGTTCCCGCTGGCCTTTCCCGTCTTCTTCGTCTCCCGGGCCACCGATGCGGTGTCGCCGTGGCTGGCCGTGCCGGTGGCCGCGGGCGTGGGCGCGCTGCTGGGCGCCTGGATCGCGGTGAAGCGGCACCGGCGCACGCGCTGGCGGCTGGACGACCGGGGCTTCGCGGTCCGCCGCGGAAACTGGTGGCAGAGCGAAACCCACGTGCCGATCTCGCGCGTACAGCACCTGGACGTGAAGCGCGGCCCTCTGGAACGCAGCGCGCGCTTGTCCACGCTGGTGGTGCACACCGCCGGCACGCGCATGGCCGCCGTGTCGCTGTCGGGGCTGGACGCGGACGACGCCGAGCGCCTGCGCGAACGCCTGGCCACGCAGCTCGACCACGACGACGCGCTGTGAGTGACGGACCCGCCGTGGAGGCCCACGCGCAGGAACGCCGCCTGCACCCGTGGTCGTGGCTGTTCGTGCTGTTGCAGCAGCTCAAGCAGTTCGTGTTCCCGCTGGTCGCGCTGCTGGTGTTCGGCGCCCGCAAGGGCGACGACGGCGACCCCTGGCTGGCGTTCGCGCCCGTGATCGGCATCGCGGTACTGGTGGTGCTGGCCATCCTGCAGTACTTCACCTACCGCTACGTGATCGGCCGCGACGGCCTGACGGTGCGCGAGGGCCTGCTGCACCGTTCGCGGCGCGAGATTCCCTTCTCCCGGATCCACAACGTGGTGGTGCACCAGTCGCTGCTGCACCGGATGTTCGGCGTGGCGGAGGTGCGGCTGGAATCCGCAGGCGGCCAGAAGCCGGAAGCGCAGATGCGCGTGCTGGGCCTGCGCGATGCGCTGGCGCTGGAAGACCTGGCGCGCCACCAGGCCCGCGGCCCCGCGGCGGCGCAGGCCGCCTCACCGGACGGTCCGCCGCAGGCGGGCGAGGAAACGCTGCTGACGCTGTCGACGGCGGAGGTGATCCGCCTGGGCCTGATCTCCAACCGCGGCATGATCGTGGTGGCGGCGGGCTTCGGCGCGGCCTGGCAGATCCTGCCGGAGCGGATGATCGAACAGTTCTTCCGCCAGGGCGCGAAGCAGGCCTTCGGGTATGCCGAACAGCTGCACCTGGGCTGGCTGGCCGGCGCCGCGGGCGTCGCCGCGCTGGTGGTGCTTGCGCTGGCCCTGGTCCGCGCGCTGTCGGTGGTGCTGGCGCTGCTGCAGTTCCACGGGTTCCGCCTGAGCGAGGACGCACGCCGGCTGATGGTGGAGCGCGGCCTGCTGGCGCGCCTGCGCACCAGCGTGGCGCGCCGGCGCATCCAGGCGTGGACGCTGCACGAAGGCGTGCTGCACCGGTGGTTCGGCCGCCGCTCGCTGCGCATCGACACGGCGGTGGCCGAGAAGGCCGGCCAGCAGGACCAGCGCGCGCTGAAGGACCTGGCGCCGATCGCCACGCCCGAGGCCTGCGATGCGCTGGTCAACCACCTGTTGCCGCATGCGGCATGGCCGCGCGCGGACTGGCGGCCGGTCGCCGCTTCCGCCCGCTGGCGCCTGGTGTTGCCGACCTTCACCTGGCTGCTGCCGGCGACCGCGCTGGCCGCATGGCACCTGGGTCCCTGGGCCTGGTGCGCCCTGGCCTGGCTGCCGGCGGCGGCCTATGCCGCACACCGGCAGTCGTCACGGATGGGCTGGTCGCTGGACGGACATCTGGTCGCGGTCCGCAGCGGCTGGTGGTCGCGCTACTGGCGGTTCGCCGAGATCGACAAGCTGCAGGCGCTGCGTCTGTCGCGCTCGCCGCTCGACCACGCCTGCGGCACCGCATCGCTGTGGCTGGACACCGCCGGCGCCAACGGCATCGCCGCCCCGCTGGCCCTGCGCTTCGTCCCCGAAGCCGAGGCGCGCGATGCCTTCGAACGGCTGTCGCTGGCCCTGGCGCGCCGGCGGTTGCGGTGGTGATCCGGCACGGGCGCGGGACCGGGCATCGGTGCCGGCTTCGTTCGCGCGGTCAGCGCGACGGCGTGCGTGCCGCCCGGCCCCAGTAGCCCAGATCGCGCCGGATCTGCAGCCGCCGCAGCAGGCTCGCCACCGGCTTCCGGCCCAGCGCGCCCAACTCCCCCGCGATCAATGCCTCGGTCGCCGCGATGACGCGTTGCGAGGACAAGCCATCGCGGAACGGATGGATGTCGTCGGCGTAGGCCGCGAGTGCCGCCCGCAGCGAGGGGGAAGGGTCGAAGGCCTGCCGCAGCATCGCGCCGAGCCGGTCGGGCGCATCGAAATCCAGCATGTGCGGCTTGGGCGCGCGATTGCGGAAGGTCACCACCGGCTTGCGCTGCACCACGAATTCGCTGACCACCGACGTGGTGTCGGCGACCAGCACATCGGCTGCGCGTTGCGCGCTGACCAGGTCCAATGGATCGACGAAGACCGCATGGGGCCCGCACAGGCTGCGGTAGCGGTCGAACAGCGACGGTGGGCACTTCGGATGCAGCGTCAGCAGCCAGAACCGTCCTCCCTGGGCCACCTCCGCCGCGATGGCGTCGAACAGGTGCGGCGCAGCGCTCAGGCGTTCGGTGAAGGTGGATGCGAACATCACCACCGGCCGCCCCTGTGCGGCCGCGCGCCAACCGTCGGCCAGCGGGTCGTCGCCGCGGAACACGGGGTCCAGCTTCGGCCATCCCGTCTCCACCACCTTGAAATGGCCCTCCCGGGCGGCCAGCTCGCTGAAGCGCGCGGTGGTGGCGGGCCCCTGGGTGCAGTAGAGGTCGAACAGGCCGCGCACACGGAAATGTCCGCGCGCTTCATCGCGCTTCTCGACGTTGAAACCGTGGAACACCTGCACTTTGGCGCCGGACACGAAGGTGGGCACCCCGTTGGCCGCGCTGAAGACCGCCCGCGGCCGCAAGGCCACCGCCCCGCGCGCGTGGGCGACCGGGCGCACGCCGCCGCGCAATGCGGCGCCCTTCGCCCCGCCGACGAACCAGGCATGCACGCCGTGCCCGGCGTCTTGCAGGGCGTCCGCCAGCGGTTGCAAGATGGGCAGCGCATAGCGCTCGGTCCCGAACAGCAGGTACTCCGCCATCAACGTGTCCTCATCCCGCCCGGCTGCGATATCGGCCTGCATTATCGCGTTCAACGAGGCCGACCGCATCGGGGATTGCCTGGCGTCGCTGGATTTCTGCGACGACATCGTGGTGGTGGACTCGTATTCCACCGACAGGACGGTGGAGATCGCGCAGACGATGGGCGCGCGCGTGCTGCAGCGGCCCTTCGACGGCTTCCGCAGCCAGAAGCAGTACGCCGTCGAACAGGCACGGCACGACTGGGTGCTGTGCCTGGACGCCGACGAGCGCGTGGGCGACACGCTGCGGGCTTCCATCCTGCAGGCGCGCGCGGAGGGCTTCGGCACGGCCGCGGGTTACCGCTTCGCGCGGCTGTCCGATTATTTCGGCCGCTTCCTGCGCCACGGCAACGCCTACCCGGACCGGGTGCTGCGGCTGTTCGATCGTCGGCTCGGTGGCTGGCGGGGTACGCGCGAGGTGCACGAGGCCGCCTCGGTCGATGGCCCGGTGCGGACCCTCGCCGGCGACCTGATCCACTACCCCTACCGGTCCCTGGAGCAACAGCTGGCCAAGACCCAGCGCTACGCGCGGATGATGGCCGAGCATGATTTGGCCCGTGGGCGACGCGCGACGCTGACCGGGCTGGTGCTGTCTCCCGCCTGGCGCTTCTGGCGCGGCTTCCTGCTGCGCGGCGGCTTCCGCGATGGCTGGCATGGGCTGGTTTACGCGTACGTGCGTGCCAACTACGTGCGACAGAAGGCGATCATGCTGTGGATGCTCCAGCAGGGGCTCCCGGTCGCGTCGCCGCCGACCGAAGACTGAGGACGGGCCGATGTGCGGAATCGCCGGCGCCATCGCGCCTCCTGGTCGCCTCGACGAACAGGCGCTGCGCCAGCTGGGCACCACGATGGGCGCAGCCATCGCCCATCGCGGCCCCGACGACGCCGGGACATGGACGGACGCGGCCGCCGGCCTGGTGTTGGCGCACCGCCGGTTGGCCATCGTGGACCTCAGCCCGGAGGGCCACCAGCCGATGGTGTCCGACGACGGGCGCTGGGTGATCGCCTTCAACGGCGAGATCTACAACCACCGTGCGCTGCGCGGCGAACTCGCCGCGCACGGCCAGGCATTCCGCGGCCACTCGGATACCGAGGTGCTGCTGGCCGCGATCGCGCACTGGGGCGTGGAAGCCGCGCTCGCCCGGAGCAACGGCATGCTGGCCCTGGCCGCGTGGGACCGGCATGCACGAACGCTGTGGCTGGCACGGGACCGCATCGGCAAGAAGCCCCTGTACTACGGCTGGACCGGGGACGGTACGTTCCTGTTCGGCAGCGAACTGGCCGCGCTGCGCGCCTGCCCCTCCCTTCGCACGGAGATCGATCCGGATGCGCTCGCACTGTTGCTGAGGCTGGATTACATACCGGCCCCTCATTGCATCCTCAAGGGCGTGCGCAAGCTTCCCGCGGGCGCGCTGGTGCGTATCGACGCGACACGAACCGACGGGCGCGCCCTGCCGGACGTGCATGGCTGGTGGGACGCGCACGCAAGGCATGAGGCGGCGATCGACGCCGGGTTCGAGGGCGACGAAGACGGCGCGCTGGAAGCGCTGGACACCCTGCTGCGCGATGCCGTGGCCCTGCGCATGGAGGCGGACGTGCCGCTGGGCGCCTTCCTGTCCGGCGGCACCGATTCCTCGCTGGTCACCGCGCTGATGCAGGCCCAGGCGACGCGGCCGGTCCGCAGCTTCTCCATCGGGTTCGACAACGCCGTCCACGACGAGAGTGCGCACGCCGCCGCGGTGGCGCGCCACCTGCGGACCGACCATACCGAGCTGCGCGCCGACGGCCGTGCCGCGCTGGACCTGGTGCCGGGCATTGCGCGCATTTACGACGAGCCGTTCGCCGACTCCTCGCAGTTGCCGACCGCCCTGCTGTGCCGGCTGGCACGCCAGCACGTCACCGTGGCCTTGTCCGGCGACGGCGGCGATGAGCTGTTCTTCGGCTACGGGCGTTACCTGCGCGCGCTGCGCAACGACGCGCGCCTGGAACGCCTGCCCCGGCGCCTGCTCTCCAGGCTGGCGGGCGATCCGGGCGAGCGTGCGCGCCTGGGCGGCGTGTCCGCATTGCGCGCGGAACTGTCCACGCGCAACCTGCAGGATGTCGCCCGTCACCGGATCAGCCGCTGGCGGCGTCCCGAGCGCGTCGTCCGCGGTGCGCATCCGCTGGCCACGGCGTACGACGATCCTGCCGCCCTGCTCCGCAACGGCACCCCGGCGGACCAGCTGATGGCGATGGATTTCGCCTGCTATCTGCCGGAGGACATCCTGACCAAGGTGGACCGCGCCAGCATGGCCGTCGCCCTGGAGGCGCGCGCGCCCCTGCTCGACTGGCGTGTGGTGGAACTGGCGTGGTCCCTGCCCCTGTCGCTCAAGTACCGCAACGGCACCTTGAAGTACCTACCCAAGAAGCTGTTGTGCCGCTATCTGCCCGAGACGCTGGTGTACCGCGGCAAGTCCGGCTTCGGCGCCCCCGTCGGCGACTGGCTGCGTGGCCCCTTGCGGGAATGGGCCGAGGCATTGCTCGACGAGCGCAGGCTGCGGGAAGAAGGGCACTTCGAGGCCGCGCCGGTCCGCGCGATGTGGTCGGACTTCCTGGGCGGCCAGCGCAAATGGCACACGCATCTCTGGAGTGTGCTGATGTTCCAGGCGTGGAGGGACGCCTGGCGGTAAGGTGACCGGCACGGCGTTGCTGCGCCATCGCCCCCCTCACTGGCGGCAGGTCATCCTTCCACTCCGGGATTTCCCTGGACGGACGCCCTGCGCTGGGGCTGGCACGCGCCCGGTGCGCATCATGGGGCCCACGCTGACCGTTCATGCGGCTTGCGAGGCGTCAATCTGACTGGGGGCTGTCTTGCTGGCAGGCGGCGGCTGGCGCCGCCATCCGAGGTTCGGAGAATTGGCGCCACCCCCAACGGCGGATTCGGATCAGGGCCCAGTCCTTTTTCCCGGATCGCATCCGTCAACAGACCCCGGCCCACCACGGATGATTGTCCCCTCATCGACGCGGCATCCCGAGATGCATGACGCAGGATCCGCCTGCGATGCCCTCCTGCCCGGCTCGACCACACCCCCCATGAAGGTCGCGCTCGTCTCGATGACGCCGGTCTTCCCGGCGAAAGCCGGGCACAGCGTGCGCATCCTGCAACTGTGCAAGGCGATCAAGGCGCTGGGCCACGAACTGACCTTCGTCCACGTCACCTCCAAGCTGGACACGCAGAAACCCGACACGGCGTCGCATGTCGCCTTCTTCGGGACGCAGCACTATCTGCATCTGGACAATGGCCCACGACGGGCGCGCGCCGCCTTCTGGCTGCGCGGAAAACTGCGGCGTCGCTGGCGCAAGATCCTGGGGGGGCTCGGGTACGACCATGGACACTATTCCCGGCTCGACGAGAACTGGCGTGAGGCGTGGACCCATCAGCTGCGGGCCATGGATCGCCGGTTCGATGCCGTCCTCGTCGAATACGCCTTCAACTCCCGTGCGCTCGACGCATTCCCGGCCTCGACGCGCAAACTGTTGGATACCCACGACGCTTTTGCAGACCGGCATCGCCCTTTCGTGGCGCGCGGTTTCCGGAAGGGGTATTGGGTTTCACTCACGCCCGAGGACGAGAACCGGGGCCTGCGCCGCGCCGACGCGGCGATCGCCATCCAGGCGCAGGAAGCCGAGCATTTCCGGGAGCAGCTGGCCATGCACGGAGCGGGCGAACGCAATCCCGAGATCGCCGTCGTCAGTCATTTCATCGGCCTGGAGCAGCCCGTGCCCGACCACAGCGCCGACAATGCCGCGCTCTATGTCGGCACCAACATGCTGTCGAACCAGATTTCGCTGCGGCAGTTCCTGGAGCAGGTGCTGCCACGCGTGGTGAGTGCGGTCCCGGACTTCAAGCTCAGACTGGCGGGCTCGATCTGCAACTGGGCGCCCGATCTCCCCCATGTGGAAAAGCTCGGCTTCGTCGACGACCTGCGTCTGGCCTTCGCCCGCACCCCGCTGTCGGTCAATCCGACGGTCGCCGGCACGGGCATCAACATCAAACTCCTGGATGCGATGGGGGCCGGCGTGCCCACGGTCTCCACGGCCACCGGAGCGCGGGGCCTGGGGATGGAATTCCGAAACGGGCTGCTGGTAGTGCCCGACCACGACCATGACGCTTTCGCGGAGCACATCATCCGTCTGTCGAAGGACGCGGGCCTGCGGCGGTCGCTTGGCCTGGCGGCCTTTGTCGATGCGCAGCGCTGGAACGAAGCACAACTGGCCGCGCTGGACCGTTGCCTGCGTGGTGATGCCTATGCCGAGGTCGTCCCCAGCCGCCATAATCGCTGGCGCGACCCTGCGCGTGAGCCGCTTTCCGCCCCGACCGCCGCATGAAACTCCTTTACACCAATTTCCACAGCGGCAGCGGCGGAGGACACACCACCTACATCCGCGAACTCGCGCGCGGGTTGTCGGGGCGGCACGAAGTGCACGTCGCGGCGCCGGAGGACAGCCGGCTGTTGCACGAAGCCAGGGGAATCCCCGGCCTCCATGCCTTCGCCCAGACCTATCCCAACGGCCTGCGCACACTGCCTGCCCGCAGGCGCGCCTGCGCACGCCTGCACGCGTACCTCGAGGAACACCGCTTCGATATCGTGCACGTGAATGGGTCAGCCGATCATCGCCTCGTGATCGCGGCCCTGAGAGGCCTGCGTCCGCGCCCCCTGGTCGTGCTGACCAAGCACAACACCAAACCGATGCGCGGCCTGCAACACGTGTGGCGTGCACGCGCTGGAACCGACAAGGTGATCGCGGTGTGCGAGTTCGTGCGTCGCCAGCTGAGCCATACTCCGTATCGCCGCTGCCAGCCGGAAACCGTCTACAACGGCGTGGACACCGCGTTCTTCTCCCCCGCCGAAGCGGACCGCCGCACGGATGGCCGACAGCTTTGGATCGGCAGCAACGCCGGGACGGCGGACTACAAGGGATGGACCGACCTGGTGAAAGCCCTGGCATTGCTGGCGCCGGACGAGCGCGAGCGCATCCAGGTCGTCATTGCCGGCCACCCACCGTCGGCGGCCCAACGGCAGATGCTTGCGCGATCCGGCTTGCAGGACCGCTTCCATTTCCCCGGCCTTCTGGACGACGTCCGCCCCACCATCGCCCGCCTGGATGCCGGCTTCGTTCTGTCCCATGACATCGAGACGATCTCCTTCGCCTGCCGCGAGATGATGGCGATGGGCAAGCCCGTGATGGTGACCGACTACGCCGGCCTGCCGGAAAACGTCCGCCCCGGTACCGATGGCTGGATCGTGCCGGTGCATGGGCATGCGGCAATGGCAGCGGCGCTGCGCGACATGCTGAACGACCGCGAAGAAGTCCTGCGTCGCGGCAGGGCTGCCCGCCACCGCGCGATCGCCGAGTTCGGTATCGGGACCTTTCTCGATCACACCGAGGCCGTGTATGCGCGGCTGCTGCAAGGAGCACCCGCGCCCGACTCCGAGCGTGGTCCGGACCGGGACCCGGCGTCCCCGGACAGGCTCAGCGGCGAAGCAGGCCACTCGCGGCGTCGCAGGACTGTGCGGACGCCCGACATGCCTGCCTCACCCCGACCAGCGGCCGGCCCACCGAGGGTCGGGTAAGCGCGCGCACCGAATCCGGTCATGGCAACGCGTCGGGAGCCTCCGGATGGACCGCGCCGAGCCCACGCCTCGCGCCTTCCTGCCCGTCTCCGCTGGCCCCCCTATCCCGGGCCGTTCTCCGCCGCCGGGCCGATTGAACGGTTCGAAGGCGCTGCGGCGTCGCCAGGCGCCATCCCCATGCCCAGCAACAGTCCGACCAGCACCACGTAGGCGCTGGTGCTGAGGGCATGGGAGAACATCGACTGGGTCAGCCCGGACACCATGTAGGCCGTCACCAGGATCACCGCGGCCCAGGACGGACCGACGGGTGCGCGCAACCGATTGCGCCGTACCTGAAGGACCGCGACCACCAACGGCACCCCGTACAGCGCCAGCAACGCGGCCAAACCCGGAATTCCCATCGTGGCGGCCCACTGCGCGACATCGTTGTGCGCATGCTCCAGTCCACAGAAATGCCGGGACGCGCCCTGGCAGTAGGTGCTGGCGTCGACCCGCGACGCGAAGGCCTCGATCCCCGCACCCGTGAGCGGCGCTTCGCGGAATGCATCCCACGCCACCGACCACAACGCCAGGCGGGCGCTGATCGGCTGATCCACCTGGCCCCGTGCATAACCCGCCACGTCCGCGTGCAACTGGTCGAGCCGGAACTGCGTCGACAGCCATGGCACCGTCCACAACGCCGCGAGCAGCAAAGCCAGCGCGGTGCCGGTGGCGCCCAGCCGCCACCCACGATGCCCTGCCTCGCCGCCTGCCAGCAGCATCAGCACCACCAGCCCCAGGCCGGGCAGCACGCCACGGCTGCCGCTGAGGATCACCGCAACCACGGCCAGCGCCACCAGCACGGCCAGCAGCAGCTGCATGGGAAACCCGTTGCGGGGCGGCCGGCAGAACATGCCCACCACCAGCAGCGCCAGCACGGCGTTCGCGAACACGATGGGGTTGGCCTCGCCGCCCGCACGGTCCGCGCCCAACGACGCCTGCACCACCGAGACCGCGAATGCGAGCGCCAAGCCGGCCAGCGCGCCATACCAGAGACTCGTCACGCGCACGCGCGTCGTCCAGGCCAGCCAGGCACACCACGGCAGCAACAGGGCGCGCGCCGGATTGTCGAGTGCGGACGTGCCTGCACCGCTGCCCCACATGGACAGCGAGGCGACGCCCAGGACAGCCAATGCCGCACCCAGCAGGACGTGCAATGCGCGCGGTGCGCGCTCGTCACGGCCACGCCAGGCCTCCGGCAACGCCAACAGCGTGGCCACCAGCATCAGCACGGCGAACACCGACAACCCCTTGGGCACCACCAGCAATGCCGGGGCGCTGAACCCTGACAGCCACGCGAACATGCGCGCGACATCCTGTCGATGATCGCTCCTGCCTTGCATTGCCCTGGATCCTGCGCTGTACGACGACACGTTCATGAAGGCGGCGAGCGGGACCCCATCGTGATGCCCGAGTCTGCGCCTTCTCCGTTCCCTTCACGTCAAGGTGAGGTGAACAGCGGCGCCTGCCTTCGTCTCAAGTATCGCGCATTCGGGGAATGGGCCGCCAACGAGCACCACCAGGCAGCGTGGCCACGCCGCATCCTGCCATGCGGATCACACTTTCCGCAGGACGGCGTAGAAGAACCCGTCCATGTCGCATTCGCCCGGCAGCCGTTGCCGACCGCCCCCATCGGCGTGCCCCCAGCTTTCGTCCAGCGGCTCGACCACGGCGGTGGCGTGGCGCGCGCGGAAGGCCTCCAGTTGCAGTGCATTTTCCGCGCGCAGTATCGAGCAGGTGGTGTAGACCAGGCGCCCGCCCGGACGCAGCACCTGCCACGCGGCATCGAGCAGGCGTGCCTGCAGGCGGGTCAACGCCACCAGATCGTCGGCACGCCGATGCAGCAGGACATCGGGCTGGCGGCGCACGATGCCCGTGGCGGAACAGGGGGCATCCAGCAGAACGGCATCGAAGGGCTCACCGTCCCACCATGCCGGGGGTTCGGCCGCGTCCGCGGCTTTCATGTCGGCCTGCGCACCGATGCGGTCGAAGGTCTCGCGCACGCGCTGGAGCCTGCGCGCGTCCACGTCGATGGCCAGCAGGCGCCGCGTACGGTCGCGCTCGAGCAGGTGCGCGGACTTGCCGCCCGGCGCCGCGCACATGTCCAGCACCCGCGCACCCGCGGGCAGCCCGTCCAGCAGGTCGGCCACGCGTTGCGCGGCGCCATCCTGCACCGACACATCGCCCTGGGCGAATCCGGGCAGGCCCGTCGCCGCCACCGGAACGCGAAGCAGCAGCGCATCAGGCAGGCGGTCCGGCACTTCAGCGTCGATCCCCGTGTCCGACAACCGTTGCCGATAGGCATCGCGGCTGCCACGCAGCCGGTTGACCCGCAGCCATAGCGGCGCCTCCTGCTGGCTGGCCGCGAAGATGTCATGGGCCTGCGTGGGCCAGTCCTGGCGCACCTGCTGCCGCAGCCACGCCGGCCACAGGGCATCGGCCGGCACCGCCGGCAAGCCCTCGCGCTGCGCACGTCGCAGCAGGGCATTGACCAGCTTGTCCTGATGGGGGCGTCCCAACGCGCGCACGGCCTCGACGGTGGCCGACAGCGCCGCATGGGCGGGCAGGCCCATCACCACCACCTGCGCGATGCCCACATGCAGGAGCGCGCGCAGTTCGTTGTCGCCGCGCCCCAGCGGCTTGGCCATCCAGGCCGCGAGGGCGGCCTCGCTGCGGGCACGGGAACGCAGCACCGCGAAACAGATCGCCTCCAGCAGTGCGCGATCGCGCGCGTCCTCCACCCGGGGAAGATTGGCCGCCAGTTCGGCCTTCAGCGAGCGGCCGCGATGCATCACCGCATCGACCACGCGGGTCGCGATGACCCGCACCGCCACGCCCGCCTGGGTGGTCACGGCGCCACCAGGTCGCGCCGGGCGTTGAGGTAGTCCGCCGCGGTGATCGCCTTGCCACCCTCGCGCTGGACCACCCGCAACCGCAGCACGCCGCTGCCGCAGGCGATGTCCAGCCCTTGCCGGCTGGCGGCCAGCAGCGTGCCGGGCGCGGCGCTCTGCGCCTGCTCGACCGCCACCGCGCCGTGGATGCGCAGGCGTTCGCCGGCGACCTGGGCCTCGGCGACGGGCCAGGGATTGAAGGCACGCACCTTGCGCGCCAGCACGTCGGCCGGCTGCGTCCAGTCGAGCCTGGCTTCGGCCTTGTCCAGCTTGTGCGCATAGACCACGCCGGCCTCCGCTTGCGGATGCGGCGGCAGCCGGACGCCTGCACGCAGCAGCCCGAGCGCATCACGCAGGACCTGGGCGCCCAGGTCGGCCAGGCGGTCATGCAGCTGGCCGCCGGTTTCCTCGGGCGCGATCTCCAGGCTCTGCGCCAGCAGTACCGGTCCGGTATCCAGGCCGGCCTCCATCTGCATGAGGCAGACGCCGGTTTCCTCGTCGCCGGCTTCGATGGCGCGCTGGATCGGCGCCGCGCCGCGCCAGCGGGGCAGCAGCGAGGCATGCACGTTCCAGCAGCCGTACTGCGGGATGTCCAGCACCGCCTGCGGCAGGATCAGGCCATAGGCCACCACGATCATCACGTCGGGCTGCAGTTCGCGCAGCGCGTCCTGGGTGGACTTCTTCTTCAGCGACAGCGGCTGCAGCACGGGAATGCCGCGCTGGATCGCCTCCAGCTTCACCGGTGAGGGCGTGAGGCCGCGCCCGCGGCCGGCGGGCCGGTCGGGCTGGGTGTAGACGGCCACCACTTCATGGTGGGCATGCGCGGCGCGCAGGCTGGGCACGGCGAACGCCGGCGTGCCGGCGAAGATGATTCTCATGGAGGCGGGGAATGGGGAGTGGGGAACGGAGAATGGCAGGCGGCGGCGGTGGCGGCGACGGGACCGCCGGAGCGGCAGCGGACCGTCATGCCCGGTGCCGTTCCCGCCTGCGCCCCGCCGCCTCAGGCGACGTGCTTGCGCTGCTTGGCCAGCTTCTTGCGCACCATCTCGCGCTTCAGCGGCGAGAGGTAATCGACGAACAGCTTGCCATCCAGGTGGTCCATCTCATGCTGGATGCAGACGGCCAGCAGGCCGTCGGCCCGCAACTCCTGCGGCTGGCCCTGGCGGTCGAGGAAGCGCACGGTGATCTCGTCGGCGCGGGTCACGTCGGCGAAGATGCCGGGCACGGACAGGCAGCCTTCCTGGTACACCTGCTCGCCCGCCTTGTCGCTCAGCTCCGGGTTGATGAAGACCTGGGGCTGGTTCTTTTCCTCGCTGATGTCGATCACCATGAAACGCTGGTGCACGTCCACCTGGCTGGCGGCCAGGCCGATGCCCGGCGCGTCGTACATGGTCTCGAACATGTCGTCGAGCAGGCGCTGGAAGTCGGGCGTCGTCACGTTTCCAGCCTCCACCGGCACGGCCTTGGTGCGCAGGCGGGGGTCGGGGAATTCGAGGATGGGGAGCAGGGCCATGGTACGTCTCGGGATGGGGGCGCCAGTGGAATCCGGCAAGGCCTCACGAATTCTAACGCGGGCGCTTGCGTTGCGCCGGGTTTTCTGGACTATAGTGCGGACCACCTGTCGGGGAATCAGGTAGATACCGCCATGTTTAAATGTTTTCGTACGGTTTTCGCCGTCGCGGTGCTGACCGTCGGCACCTATGCGGCTGCCGCCGAGATGGCGGGGAGCCATCCCGACACCTATGTGGTCAAGCGCGGCGACACGCTGTGGGACATCTCCGCCCGCTTCCTGAAGAAGCCGTGGCTGTGGCCCGAGATCTGGCAGGCCAACCCGCAGATCCAGAACCCGCACCTCATCTATCCCGGCGACGTGATCAGCCTGGCCTACCTGGACCGCGTGGCGGTGCAGCCCGGCCCGCGCGAGGAAGCGCCGCTGAACGCCATCCCGCTGTCCGACATCGAGCCGTTCCTGAAGGACCGCCGCGTGGTGGACAGCTTCGAGGGCCTGCCGCACGTGGCCGGCCTGGACGAGGACCGCCTGCGCAGTTCCGGTGGCCACAACATCTACGTGCGCGGCCTGGACGGCGCCCAGCCCGGCCAGCGCTTCACGGTGGTCCGTCCCAGCGCGCGCTTCACCGACAATCCGCGCGCGCAGGACCTGGACTTCCGCGGCAGGACGATCCGCGGCGAAGTGGACATCTGGAAGGACGTCACCGAGCAGACCGGCAAGGGCGCGTTCCTGGGCTACGAACTGGTCAAGGTGAACGTGGCCACCTTCACCCGCGGCGTGGTGCCGGGCACCGAGGTGAGCACGCTGGTGGCCGATATCGGCGGACATGAGATCCGCGTCGGCGACCGCCTGATCCCCGTCGATGCGCAGCCGTACGACCTGCATTTCTTCCCGCATCCGCCCGCCCGCGATCCGGCCGGCAAGCTGCGTGTGCTGGCCGTGGCCGATGCCCTCACCTCCGGCGGCCCGCGCGATGTCATCGCCATCTCCGGCGGCCGCCTGGACGGCGTTGACAACGGCACGGTGTTCTCGGTCTGGCGCAACGGCAGCCACACCGCCAACCGCATGGCGCACCCGGAATCCTCGCGCATCAGCGAGTCGCCGAAGTCGGGCGCGGGCCGCGTGACCCTGCCGGACGAATACGCCAGCCACGCCATGGTGTTCCGCACCTTCGACAAGGTCAGCTACGCGCTGGTCATGGAAGGCGTGGAAGCCACCCGCGTGGGTTACGAGCTGAAGCACCCCGACGCGACCTACTGACCCGGGTCGGGCAAATCCTACGCAACACCGCGACGGCGCCCGAGGGCGCCGTCGTCGTCTGGCCCCTACGCTGGCCGCATGTCCTTCGACGACGCGATCGCCCTGGCCCGGCTGGTACTGGCCGGTGGCCCGGCCCAATGCCGGCGACAGCTGCTCGACCGCCACGGCTCGCCTGCGGCGGCCCTCGCCGCGGGCGTCGGCGCATGGCGGGCGTCCGGGCTGGACCCGGCGCAGATCGCAGCGCTTCAGGACCCGGCCACCGGCGAAGCCCTGGCGCGCACGCGGGACTGGCTGCAGGTCCCCGGCCATCACCTGGTGGGCTGGCTCGACCCCGACTATCCCCCACCGCTGCGCACCCTCTCCAGCCCGCCGCTGGCGCTTTTCATCGACGGTGACCCTGCCCTGCTGTGGCGACCGGCAGTGGCGGTGGTGGGCAGCCGCACGCCCACCAGTGGCGGCCGCGACAACGCACACGCCTTCGCCCGCGCACTGGCGGCGGCGGGCATCGTGGTCGCCAGCGGCATGGCGCGCGGGGTCGACGCGGCGGCGCACGAGGCGGCCCTGGCCTGCGGGCCAGGGAGCACCTTCGCCGTCGTCGGCACCGGCCCCGACCTCACCTATCCCCCCGCCCACGACCGGCTGCGCGAACGCCTGGCGCGCGAAGGGGCCGTGATCAGCGAGCATCCCCCCGGCACGCCTGCCGTGCGCAGCCACTTCCCCGCCCGCAACCGGATCCTGGCGGGGCTGACCCTGGGCACGCTGGTGGTGGAAGCGGCCGAGCAGTCCGGCGCGCTGATCACCGCCCGCCAGGCGGGCGAGGCCGGTCGCGAGGTGTTCGCGATTCCCGGCTCGATCCACAATCCCAGGGCCCGCGGCTGCCATCGGCTGATCCGTGAGGGAGCGGCGCTGGTGGAAGAGGCCACCGAGATCATCACCGCGCTGGTGCCGCTGGCCGCCAACCTGGCCGATGCGCTGCGCGTGCGGCTGGGGGAGACTGAATCCCCGACAATCGCAGGCAACGGCGAGACGCCCTTCCGCCTCGATCCTGACTACCAGCGATTGTGGGAGGGGCTTGGCCATGACCCTACAGGTATGGATCAGCTCGTCTCACGCACTGGATTGACGGCCGCGGAACTGTCCTCCATGCTGCTGGTCATGGAACTGGATGGCTTAGTAACGGCCGAGCATGGCCGATACCAGAGAAAGACCGGTTTCTTCACCTCCACAGCGTCCACGACGCAGGCCGAGGGGCAATGAAAGAGAGCATCCTGGATGTACTGCTGTACCTGTTCGAACACTACTTCACCGAAGACGCGGACCCGGTCCGCGACCGCGACTCTCTCCAGAACGGCCTGATCCAGGCCGGTTTCAGCCCCGCCGAAATCAGCAAGGCCTTCGACTGGCTCGACGCGCTGGCCGACCAGCGGCCGGCCGCCTCCACCCCCCGCGTGGGCGGTCCGACCCGGGTCTTCCATGGTCCCGAGCTGGAGAAGCTGGACGTGGAGTGCCGCGGCTTCCTGCTGTTCCTGGAGCAGCACGGCGTGCTCGACGCGGACCAGCGCGAACTGGTCCTGGACCGCGCCATGGCGCTGGACCAGGACGAACTGGACCTGGACGACCTGAAATGGGTCGTGCTGATGGTGTTGTTCAACCAGCCGGGCTCGGAGGCCGCCTACGCCTGGATGGAAACCCAGATGTTTGCCGACGAGCCCGAACCGGTACACTGAGGCGTTGATCCGCTTCAGGGGGAAGCATGTCGGGTTGGTATTACGCCGACCGGAACCGTGAACAGCACGGTCCGGTGACGGCGGACGAGCTGGTCACGCACTACCGTTTCGGGCGCATCGCGCTGGGCGATCTGGTCTGGCGCGAAGGTCTGCCGCAATGGGGGCCGTTGCGCGATTTCGCCGACGAACTGGGCCTGGATCCGGCGCCGGTGGAGGCGGCCCCCGCGCCGCCTCCGGTACCGCCGGCCGCGCCGCCCCTGGCGCAACCCTCGCCGCCGCGCACGCCGGTAGCGCCGGCACGCAAGCCAGGCATGTCCGGCGGCAAGATCGCGCTGATCGTGGCCGCCGTCATGGTGGTGCCGTGCATCGGCATCGCCGGCATCCTGGCCGCCATCGCCATCCCGGCCTACAACGACTACACGGTGCGCGCCAAGATCGTCCAGGCCAATGCCGAGGTCCAGGCGCTGAAGGCCGATGTGCAGATGTTCCGTCTCGACCAGGGCCGCTGCCCGGCCAACGGCGAAGGCGATTTCGGCACGCCCGAAAGTTACGCCGGCACCTACGTCACCCGCGCCACCATCGGCGAGTTCGATGACGGCACGTGCGGGTTGGAACTGGAATTGGGCAACACCGGCAACGCGCAGATCGATGGGCGCAAGCTCTGGTGGGACATGGGCAGCGACAACGCGCAGTGGCATTGTTCGTCGGAAGTGGACGACAAGTGGCTGCCGCTGGACTGCCGCGGCTGATCGACGTCGGCGTGGCGACGCCACGCCCTGCACCGGGGAATGAAGGAATGACGCACTGGTATTACGCCGATGCCGAAGGGCAGCGGCAGGGGCCTTTCAGCGCCGAGGAGCTGGCCGGACACGTCCGGGCGGAACGTCTGGCCGCCCATTCGCTGGTCTGGCGCGACGGCATGGAGACATGGCAGCCCCTGGCATCGATGGCGTCCGAGCTGGACATCGCCGTTGGCGCACCGGCCATGCCGGCAGAACCGGCCGCGCTGCCCGCCGCCGATGCGCCCTACGCGCCACCGACGGCCCAGCTCGCCTCCGAACAGCCGCCTGTCGCCGGTGGCGACGTGGTGCTGGCCGGCTTCTGGCGGCGCCTGGCCGCCCTGTTCATCGACTCGATGGTGGTGGGCTTCGCGTATTACCTGGTGCTGATCGTCGCCGTGGTGGTGCTGGGCGTCGGTGGCAGCCTGCTGCTGCGTAACCAGGACAGCACGGAAGGCATGGCCGCGATGTTCGGCATGATGGCGCTGGTCTACCTGCTGTACCCGGTGATCAGCGCGGCGTACTACGCCGGGTTCGAGTCGTCGGGCAAGCAGGCGACGCTGGGCAAGATGGCGGTCGGCATCAAGGTGACCGACACCGAAGGCCGCCGCCTGACCCTGGGCCGCGCGCTGCTGCGGTGGCTGGCCGTGTTCCTCAACTACATCACGCTGTACATCGGGTACCTGATCGCCGCCTTCACCGAACGCAAGCAGGGCCTGCACGACATGGTGGTGGGCACGCTGGTGGTGGACCGCTGGGCGTACACGGCGCATCCGGACTGGCAGCAGCGCGGGCTGGGCACCGTCACCAAGGTCATCCTGGCGATCGCCGGCGTGCTGTACGGGCTGATGTTCATCGCCGTGATCGCCGCCATCGTCATTCCGATGGCCCTGCAATCCTGAAAGAGCCACGGAGACCCTGCATGACCGAGTGGTACTACGTCGACAACCTGCACCAGCGCCAGGGCCCGGTGCCACAGGATGCGCTGGTGAAGCTGCATCGCAGCGGCGCGCTCAACGATGCCTCGCTGGCCTGGCGCGAAGGCATGGGCCAGTGGACGCCGCTGGGCGAACTCGGCAGCGAACTCGGCCTGGCCGGCCCCGCGCCCATCGCCGCGCCCCCGCCCCCCGCGCCCGCAGCCGAACCGGTGGTCGAGCGGCCACTGACAGGACGCGCGGTCTTCACGGCCAGTGAGCCCAGCTACGCTCAGCACACCCCTGCGCAGACGGGCCCGGTGGGTGCCGTCGCGGCTGCGGCCACTGCGGCATCGCCGTATGCGGCGCCCCGGGCCGAGATAGCCGGCACCCGTTTTGCGGCGCCGGTGCAGGACGGCCATGTGGTCTACGCAGGTTTCTGGAAGCGCGTGGCGGCCAGCATCATCGATGCCTTCGCCATCGGTATCCCGGTAGGAATCGTGGCGGCTATCATCGCCGGACTTCTGGGCCTGGGAAGCTCTTTCGCCGGCGGGTTCTCCGGCACGGCCAATGCGTTCAATCCGGGTGAAAGCGGCATCTCCTGGGTGCTCTCGGCTCTCGCCTACGGCTGGTTCCACTCTGCCGCCGGGCTGATGGCCACGCCCGGCAAACTCGCCATCGGCATCAAAGTGGTGCGCACCGACGGCGACAAGATTTCCTTCCTGCGCGGATTCGGCCGCTACTGGGCCACACTGCTGTCGGCCATCCTGATCGGCATCGGCTACCTGATGGCTGCCTTCACGGCCCGCAAGCAGGCCCTGCACGACATGGTCTGCGACACCCTGGTGGTCGACAAGTGGGCCTTCACCGCCCAGCCCGAGCGCCAGCGCGAAGAGCTGGGCACGGTGGCACTGGTCGTGCTGATCCTGGGCGGCGTGCTGCTCGTGGGTGTCTTCATCCTGATGGTGGTGGGTTTCGCCGCACTGGCCTCGATGGGCCGTTGAGCCACCGTTCCAGGCCGCGACCCGGGTCACGGAACCCGGGCGGCCCCGGGTGTGCCGGCTTGACAGGCCGGGGGCGGCCGTGACACCACTATAAATAGGAAATCTGAACGCCCGGGGCCCGCGCCCCGGGCGTCCGCTTCTCTGGCGCCCGCATTTGGGCCACCCTAGCCGGCCCCGGACGGCCCACCCGAACTCCCCTGAACCCCTGACATGCCCAAGCACCTGCTCATCGTCGAGTCGCCCGCCAAGGCCAAGACGATCAACAAATACCTCGGCAAGGACTTCACCGTCCTGGCGTCCTATGGCCACGTCCGGGACCTGGTGCCGAAGGAAGGAGCGGTGGACCCGGACAACGGGTTTGCGATGCGCTACGACCTGATAGACAAGAACGAGAAGCACGTCGACGCCATCGCCAAGGCCGCCAAGGGCGCCGACGACATCTTCCTGGCCACCGACCCGGACCGCGAAGGGGAAGCCATCAGCTGGCACATCGCCGAGATCCTGAAGGAACGCGGCCTGCTGAAGGACAAGCCGCTGCATCGGGTGGTGTTCACCGAGATCACGCCGCGCGCCATCAAGGAAGCCATGACCCAGCCGCGCCAGATCGCCGGCGACCTGGTCGATGCCCAGCAGGCGCGCCGCGCGCTGGATTACCTGGTCGGCTTCAACCTCTCGCCGGTGCTGTGGCGCAAGGTGCAGCGCGGCCTGTCCGCCGGCCGCGTGCAGTCGCCCGCCCTGCGCATGATCGTGGAGCGCGAGGAGGAGATCGAAGCCTTCGTCGCCCGCGAATACTGGAGCATCGAAGCCGAGTGCGCGCATCCGCGCCAGCCCTTCACCGCCAAGCTGACGAAGCTCGACGGGCAGAAGTTCGAACAGTTCACCGTTACCGACGGCGACACCGCCGAAGCCGCGCGCCTGCGCATCCAGCAGGCCGCGCAGGGCTCGCTGCACGTCACCGATGTCAGCAGCAAGGAACGCAAGCGTCGTCCGGCGCCTCCCTTCACCACCTCCACGCTGCAGCAGGAAGCCTCGCGCAAGCTCGGCTTCACCACCCGCAAGACCATGCAGGTGGCGCAGAAGCTGTACGAAGGCGTCAACATCGGCGACGAGGAAGGCACCGTCGGCCTGATCAGCTACATGCGTACCGACTCGGTCAGCCTGTCCGCCGAAGCGCTGGCCGAGATCCGCGACGTCATCGCGCGCGACTACGGCACCCAGGCCTTGCCCGACAAGCCCAACGTCTACGTCACCAAGTCCAAGAACGCGCAGGAAGCGCACGAAGCCGTGCGCCCGACCAGCGCGCTGCGCACGCCCGCGCAGGTCGCCAGGCACCTGAGCGACGACGAGCGCAAGCTGTACGATCTGATCTGGAAGCGCGCCGTCGCCTGCCAGATGGTGCCGGCCACGCTCAACACGGTGTCGGTCGACCTGGCCGCCGGCAGCCAGCACAGCTTCCGCGCCAGCGGCACCACCGTGGTCGACCCCGGCTTCCTGGCCGTGTACGAGGAAGGCAAGGACCAGAAGAACGCCGAGGACGACGACGAAGGCCGCAAGCTGCCGCCGATGAAGCCCGGCGACAGCGTGCCGCTGGACCGCATCCACGCCGACCAGCATTTCACCCAGCCGCCGCCGCGCTTCACCGAAGCGGCGCTGGTCAAGGCGCTGGAGGAATACGGCATCGGCCGTCCCTCCACCTATGCCTCGATCATCCAGACCCTGATCTTCCGCAAGTACGTGGAAATGGAAGGCCGTGCCTTCAAGCCCAGCGACGTGGGCCGCGCGGTCAGCAAGTTCCTGGCCGGCCACTTCACCCAATACGTGGACTACGATTTCACCGCCAAGCTGGAGGACGAGCTGGACGCCGTCTCCCGTGGCGAGGAAGAGTGGATCCCGCTGATGGAGAAGTTCTGGGGCCCGTTCAAGGAACTGGTGGCCGAGAAGGCCGAAACCGTGGACCGCAGCGAAGCCACCGGCGCACGCGAGCTGGGCACCGATCCCAAGTCCGGCAAGCCGGTCAGCGTGCGCCTGGGCCGCTACGGGCCGTACGCGCAGATCGGCGACAAGGACACCGACGAGAAGCTGGAGTTCGCTTCGCTGCGCCCCGGCCAGTCCATGCACACCATCACCCTGGAAGACGCGCTGGAGCTGTTCAAGCTGCCGCGCAAGCTGGGCCAGGACAAGGGCGAAGAGGTCAGCGTGGGCATCGGCCGCTTCGGCCCGTTCGCCAAGCGCGGCAGCACCTACGCTTCGCTGAAGAAGGAAGACGACCCGTACACGATCGACCTGGCGCGTGCGGTGTTCCTGATCGAAGAGAAGGAAGAGATCGCACGCAACCGCATCATCAAGGAATTCGACGGCAGCGACATCCAGGTGCTGAACGGCCGCTTCGGCCCGTACATCAGCGACGGCAAGCTCAACGGCAAGATCCCGAAGGACCGCGAGCCGGCGTCGCTGACGCTGGACGAGGTGCAGAAGCTGCTGGAAGAAACCGGCAAGCCCGTGCGCCGCGGCTTCGGCGCCAAGAAAGCCGCCGCGAAGAAGGCCCCGGCGAAGGCGGCGGTGAAGGCCGACGGGGCGGCGAAGAAGGCGCCCGCCAAGAAGGTGGCAAAGAAGGCCACCAAGAAGACGGCCACGAAGAAGGCGGCCGCCAAGAAGGTGGCGAAGAAAGTGGCCAAGAAGGCCGCGGCCGGGGACGACGCGCCCTTCTGACGGACGACGCACGCGCCATGCCCATCGAACGGACCATCGAAGAAGCCGCGGAAGTGATACGCAGCGGCGGCATCGTCGTCTATCCCACCGAGGCCGTATGGGGCCTGGGCTGCGATCCGTTCGACGAGGGTGCCGTGCACCGCCTGCTCGCGATCAAGCAGCGGCCGGTGGAGAAGGGCCTGATCCTGATCGCGGCCACGCTGGAACAGCTGCGTCCGCTGATCGATTTCGCCGCCGTTCCCACCGACCGCCTGGCCGAGGTGCTGTCCAGCTGGCCGGGGCCCTACACGTGGGTGATGCCGGCGACCGCGCAGGCACCCCGCTGGATCACCGGCCAGCATCGCGGCATCGCCGTGCGCGTCAGCGGGCACCCCACCGTGGTCGGCCTGTGCCAGGCCTATGGCGGTGCGTTGGTGTCCACCAGCGCGAACCTGAGCGGCCGGCCCGCGGTCAGCGACTACGGCGCACTGGACCCGGCCTTGCTGACGCGCGTGGATGCCACCGTGCCCGGCCAGACCGGCGGCCTGGCCCGTCCCACCGCCATCCGCGACGCACTGACCGGCCAAGCGCTGCGTGAATAGCGGCGCGCCGCCCGCGGCGCCCGGCTTTCCATCCCCTGTCCAGGCGCGCACCATGGCGGCATGCCGCGCCTTGCCCTGCTCCTGCTGCCGGTCTTCCTGATCCCGACGCCGTCCTCCGCGCAGCCGGCGAAGCCAGCGGCCGTCCCCGCCGAGGTCACCATCTACCGCTGCACGAACGCCAGCGGCGCGCTCACGCTGCGCGACTCCCCTTGCCTGAAGGGCGAGCAGCAGGACGTCCGCACCATGCAGCGCCCGCGCGATCCGGCGCCGTCCGCGCCGCCGGCCCCACCGCCGCCAACGCCGGCCGCACCGGTCGCGAACACCACCGTCCAGGTGGTGTATGTCACCCCGCCCCGCCCCCTGTACGAGTGCGTGACGCCCGAAGGCGAGACCTACACCAGCGACGATGGCGAGGGCAATCCGCGCTGGATACCGTACTGGTCGCTCGGCACCCCTGCATGGCCACGCGACCGCCACACGGGTTCCGCCAGCGTGTCGGGCAACCTCTCCATCGGCAACGGCACGCTGTCGTTCCAGAGCGGCGATCCCCGACCGCCACGCCCGCCCCATCCGCCCCGGCCGGGCCACGGCGGCGCCGGGTACGCACCGGGCGGCGCATGGATCCGCGACACCTGCCACGCACTGCCGCAATCCGAAGTCTGCGCACGGTTGTCCGACCGCCGGTATGAAATACTCCGGCGCTACGGCAGCGCGATGTCGAGCGAGCGGCGCGCGCTGGATCTGGAACAGCGCGACATCGACGCGCGCATCGCCAACGACTGCAGGAACCCATGAGTCGCATCCCCGCTTCCTATGCCCGCCGCCTGGCGCTGGCGATCGTCCTTGGCGCCGCCATCGCGCCCGCATCACGGGCTGGCGACGTCGTCATCTATCGCTGCACCGACGCCAGCGGCGCGCTGACGCTGCAGAACGCACCGTGCCCCAAGGGCATGAAACAGGAGCAGCGCACCCTGCCTGGCGTCAACACGGTGCCGATGGCGCCGGCGAGCCCGGCTGCGCCCCCGGCTGCCGCGCAGAGGCCCCCGGCCACCCCGTCCAGCCCCACGACGCGGGAGCCCGCACCCGCCGCACCCGCGGCCGATGCGCCCCGACTGCCGCCACCGGTCCTGTTCCAGTGCACCACCTACGACAAGGACACCTACGTCACCGAGGACAGCGAGCCCGCCTCGCGCTGCGTCGCGCTGCGCACGACCGGACTGGACGGCAACCCGCAGGGCGGCGCGGGCCAGGCCTGCGAAGTGGTGCGCGACACTTGCGCCCGCGTGCCGGACGGTGCGCTGTGCGATGCGTGGAGGAAGCGCCGCGACGAAACCGAAGTGGCCTGGCGCTTCGCGCGCCGCGAGAATGTCGAGAGGAACCGCGCCGAGTACCAGCGGGTGGCGCGCATCCTGTCCGAAAGCGACTGCGGAGAGTAGTTCCGCGTCAGCCCAGCGCCAGCGCCTGGAGATGCCACGCATCGCCCGCACGCCCCTGCATGGCCGCGACCAAGGCGTGCATCAGCAACAGGCGCTTGTCCGCCTCGGGCAGGGCGGCCCGCACCTTGCGCGCGGCGGCGATGCCGTGCCGGTGGTAGGCCGCCATCACCCGCACCGCCTGCTCGTCGCGTCCCGGCGCCCGGGTGACCGGGACATGGCCCAGCGCACGCACCATGGCCTCCGCCGTCGACCAGGTCGACCACGGGTTCTGCCCGGTGACGATGCGGCCATCGACGACCGTGTTGTCCAGATACATCGGGCCTTCCACGTAGCGCCCACCCTTCTGGAGAATGCGGTCCTGAAGGAGATACGGGAACCGTGCGCGCGCATCCTCCATCAGGAACAGCTCTTCGGCATTGCTGAAGGCCGCCACGCGACGGCCACGCAGCAGCGGCTCGCCGTCGTCCAGCGTCACCTCGAGCAGCGCTGCCGGCCCATGGCAGACGGCGCCGATGACGCCGCCGCTCTGGTACACCTGGCGCACCAGGCGCTGGATGCCGGGATTGTCGGGAAAATCGAACATGGTGCCCTTGCCGCCAACGAAGTACACCGCGTCATAACGCGACGCATCCACGTCGGCCACGCGCAGGCTCGCGGCCAGCTTCCGCCGCGCCCCGGCATCGTTGAGGAAGGCATGGTCGGCGGGGACCATGTCCTCGTCATCCCGCCGCATCGGCGGCAGGCCACCGCGGGGACTGGCGATGTCCACCTCGTAGCCATTGGCCAGGAACACGTAGTACGCGCGCGCCAGTTCGGTCAGCTCGAAGCCGGCCTTCTTTCCGCCATCGGGAAAGTGCGACGTGCTGGTGACCACGGCGAGGATGCGGCCACGCGACCCGGCCACCGCGTTGCGCATGAAGTCCAGCTCGGCCACCGTGCTTCGCGCTTCCGCGGCGGGCTGGCTGTCCAGGTCCAGTGCGCGCATGTACGCGAAGCCGACGATGCATACCACCAGGACGAGCGCACCACACGCCGTCGCGATCCACTTGATCCAGCGTCCCATCTTCGTGTCCCCGCTCTGTGACGGGAACACGCTAGCGGGCATGCATCAAACGAACGTCAATCAGAATCCGTAGCGCAGGAACCCGCCATCCACCGCGATGCACTCGCCGGTGATGTAGCTGGAGGCCGGCAGGCAGAGGAATCCGACGGCGGCGGCGACTTCTTCCGGCTCACCGATGCGACGCATCGGGGTGCGCGCGATCACTTCGTCGTAATAGTCCGGGTCCGACAGCGGCCCCGATGTGCGGCGCGTGCGGATGTACCAGGGCGCCACCGCATTCACCCGCACGCCGTCCTCGGCCCACTCGGCGGCCAGGTTGCGGGTCAGCTGGTGCAGGGCGGCCTTGGTCATGCCGTAGGGCGCGCCGCTGCGCACGGCGGTGATGCCCGACACGCTGCCGACATTGACGATGCAAGAGGCAGCATGCCGGGTGAGCAGCGGGTGCGCATAGCGCGACAGTTCGAAGGCGGAGAACAGGTTGGTCTCGAAGATGCCGCGCCACTCGTCCTCGGTGTAGTCCACCGCCGCGCGGGTGACGTTGCCGCCGGCATTGTTGACCAGGATGTTCAGGCCATCGCCATGGTCTTCCACCCAGTCCAGGATGGCGCGGCGGTCTTCGTCGTCGGCCACGTCGGCGGCCAGCACGCTGATCTCGCGCTCGGGATGCTCGTCGGCCAGCTCGTGCCGCACGTCCTGCAGCGCGTCGGCATCGCGCGCCACCATCATCAGGTCCGCGCCGAAGCCCAGCAGTTCGCGCGCGGTCGCCAGTCCGATGCCCGCGCTGGCACCGGTCACCAGCGCCCGCTGCCCCTCCAAACGCCATCGGTTAGCCGCCACATGCGCCTCCTTCGTCGTTGGGCGTAGCATAGCGCCACGCCATACGAGGATCGTCGCCATGCCCGGGATCCGCTTCGCCCTGCTCGCCTCGCTCGCCCTGTTCGCAACCGCATGCCGCGCACCCGAACCGCCGCCCACCGATGAGCCACCGGAGCCCCAGGCCACGGCGTCCGCCACGCCCTCCGGCACCGAGCTGCGCGACGCGATGCAGGCGCCCATGCAGCGGGCGCAGGCGGTGGAAGCCCAGGTGCAGGCCGCCGCCGACCGGACCGAGACCGCCGAGGCAGACGCGGCCGGCAGCGCCAGCGCGCCCTGAGCCTCAGCCTTCGCCGTCGGCGGCGAACTCGACCCAGCGCCACTGGCCGTCCACCCGCCCCAGGTAGAACAGGTACGGCGCGCACGACAGCACGTAACGGTCGTCCTCGGGCAACGGCGCCGCGGTACGCAGGCAGCGGCGTACCTCGGCGGTCAGCAGGGCCGGCACGACCCACTGCTTCATGCTCTCCCGGTCATGGCCACGCCCCTCGAACAGGAACGGGACCTGGGCCAGCCGTGCGAGCGCATCGGCATCGTCCGCGATGACGGCCGCGCGCCAGCGCAAGAGGAATGCCTCGAATTCCGTGTCGGCATCCACTGCCCGTGCGGACGGCACGGCGCTGACGAATGCGAACGCCGCCGTCATGACGGCGCGCATGACCGGCCTCATTCCGGTTCTCCCCCGCAGACCGCCGGCGGCGCGCCGCCCGCGCAGGCACGGGGCCAGCTCGGCAGGCGCAGGGCGACCCAGGGATGACCGTCAAGGCCTTCGCACACCGGTGCCGGTGCGAATCCTTCAGGCAGCGCCATGTCCGGCATGTCGCATGCGCGCGGCGCTGGCGCAGCCCGCGAGGTGCTCACCACCCGTTGCAGTCGGCCGTCCCGGAACCACAACGTCGCCCAGTGCCACGGCTCGGGATCGACATCCATCACCCATAGCGTCTTGCAGCCGGTGTAGTCGTCCGGCAGGTCCGCGTTGCGTGGATGCACCAGCATGAAGCCCCCCGGGGTCGCCACCAGGCCGGCGTCTTCCGGCACCGATGCGTGCGCGCAGGACGGTACGTCGGGCAGGCCGGGCTGCGTCGCCCGGGCGCCACCCGCGCATGCCAGCGCGATCATCGCCAGCGCGGCCTCCAATATGCGTTTCATCTGCACCCCGCACTCCGTCGATGCTGCCTACAACGCGGATTGCCGGAGCGTCGGCCACCCCATGACGCAAACGCAACGGGCCGCCCGGTGACCCGGGCGGCCCGCTGGATCGGGCGATGTCGACGGCGTCAGAAACCGCAGAAGCAGTACGCCAGCGACTTCACCGGCGCACCCTGGCGGTCGTTGACGGCCTCCTCGACGAAGCGCAGCTGTGCTTCCATCTCGGGCAGGCTGCGCGCCAGCAGCGCGCGCGCGAAGTCCGAATCCTTCAGCCAGGCCGCACCGATGCGGCTGCCCGCGAAGCCACCCATGAACTGCGAGAACGGCGAGGACATCTTCTCGATGTAGCGCACGCGGTACTTGCCGGCCTCGCCCAGCTCGGCGCGGCGCGCGGCCTCGGCCAGCGCCGCGTCTAGGCCCGCCAGTTCGTCGACCAGTCCCCGCTCCTTGGCCTGCGCACCACTCCACACGCGGCCACGGGCCACGGCGTCGATCTCCTCGACGGACTTCTTGCGCGCGTCGGCAACCTTGCCGGTGAAGTCGGCGTAACCCTTGTCGATGACCGACTGGATCACCTGGCCCACGGCCGGGTCCAGCGGACGGGTGATGTCGAACGCGCCGGCGAAGCGGGTGGTGCCCACGCCGTCGGTGCGCACGCCGATCTTCTCCAGCGTGCGCGGCACGGTGGGAATCACGCCGAAGATGCCGATCGAGCCGGTGATGGTGGACGGGTCGGCGTAGATGCGGTCGGCATTCATGCTGATCCAGTAGCCGCCTGACGCAGCCAGGTCGCCCATCGACACGACGACCGGCTTGCCGGCCTTCTTCAGCGCGGCCACTTCGCGACGGATCTGCTCGGAGGCGTACACGCCGCCGCCGGGCGAATCCACGCGCAGCACCACGGCCTTCACGTCGTCGTCGTCGCGCGCCTCGCGCAGCAGCGCCGAGGTGGACAACCCACCGACGCGGCCGGCCGGCTGGTCGCCGTCGGTGATCTCGCCTTCGGCCACCACCACGGCGACCTGCGGACGCTTGTCCAGCGGATTGATCTTGGCGTCGAGCTGGGTCAGGTAGCCGGTCAGGCCGATGGCGCGGAAGCCGGTGTCCGAATCCTCATCGGCCACGCCGCGCTCGATCAGCAGGTCCTCGACTTCCTCCTGGGTCTTCAGGCCGTCCACCAGCTTCTGCTGCAGGGCGTACTTGGCCAAGTCGCCCCCGGCGGCGGCGATGCCTTCGGGCAGCGTGTCGATGCCGGCGGCCAGCGCTTCGGGCGTGGTCTTGCGGACCTTGGCGATGTCGGCCAGCAGGCGCTGCCACACGTCGTTCATCCAGTACAGGTCGGCTTCCTTGGCTTCCTTGGAGGCCGCATCCAGCACGTAGGGTTCGGCCGCCGACTTGTATTCGCCCACCTTGAACAGGTGCACATCCACGCCCAGCTTGTCCTGCAGGCCTTCGCGGTAGTACTGGCGGTAGCGGCCCAGGCCCTCCAGCAACAGGCTGCCCATCGGGTCCAGGTAGACCTCGTCGGCCTGCGCGGCCAGCAGGTACTGGGTCTGGCTGAGGTTCTCGCCGAAGGCGACGATCTGCTTGCCGGAGGCGCGGAACTTCGCCAGCGCGGCGGCGACTTCGCGCAGCGAGGCGTAGCCGGTGGGTTGCAGCTGGTCCACGCGCAGCAGCATGCGCTCGATCTTCTCGTCCTTCTGCGCCGCCTCGATGGCGCGCAGAAGGTCGCGCAGCTGCACTTCCTCCGCGCTCTTGTCGCCCAGCGCCTTGGCCAGCGCGCGGGTGGCCGGGTCGGCGGTGAACTGCTCCACCAGGCGGCCTTCCGGCGCCAGCACGAAGGTGGTGCGCTCCATCAGCGGCTTCACCCCGCCACTGCCGGCGGCGATGATGAAGAAGATGAAGACCAGGAACAGCAGCCCGAAGAAGATCAGGTTGAGGACCAGCTTGCGGGTGAAATTCGCCACGTCCCACAGGCCGACGAAGAAGGCGGCGACCGGGCTGCGACGGGGTGCGGGGGGACTTGGCTCATGGGGAACTCCGGGAAACTGGGACCACTGTAGCGTGCGGCCATCGGGCTTTCATGCCCCGATGGTCACCCGTCAAGCTGACATGACGGCGGTCCGGCGCCGGCTGCTGCGCTCGAAGCGCCAGCCCAGCAGCACGGCCGCGGCGGTCAGGCCCACGATCAGGCCCAGCCACATGCCCTGCGGGCCCCAGCCCAGCCCCAGGCCCAATCCGGCGCCCAGCGGCATGCCCAGACCCCAGTACGACACCACCGCCAGCCACATGGGCACGCGGGTGTCCTTCAGCCCGCGCAGCGCGCCGGCCGACAGCACCTGGATGCCGTCGGGGAACTGGAACGCCGCCGCGAACAACAGCAGGGTGCCGGCCAGCCCGGCTACCGCCAAGTCGTCGGTGTACAGGGCCACCACCAGGTCGTGCCCCAGCAGCAGGAACAGCGCCGACATCGCCTGCGTGGCCAGCACGATGACATAACCCGCATGTGCGGCGCGGCGGATGCCGGCCACGTCGCCCGAACCGACCGCATGGCCCACGCGTACGGTAGTGGCCTCGGCCACGCCCATCGGCACCATGAAGCACAGCGCCGACACGTTGATGGCGATCTGGTGGGCGGCGGCGGGCGTGGCCCCCAGGCGTGCGATCAGCAGCGCGGTGACGATGAACAGGCTGCCTTCCATCAGCACCGTGATGCCGATCGGCAGGCCGGTGCGCAACAGCCGCATGATCGGCCCGCGGCGCGGCGGATCGAAGTGCGCGAACAGGTGCAGGTCGGCGAACCGCTTCGCGCGCGCCAGGTAGGTCGCGAACGCGATGGCCTGCAGCCACATGGTCAGCGCCGAGGCGATGCCCAGGCCGCCTGCGCCCAATTCCGGGAATCCCAGCTTGCCGAACGTCAGCACGTAGCCCACCGGGGCCAGCACCAGCAGGCCGCCGAAGCCGAGGATCATCGTGGGCAGCGTCCAGTGCGTGCCCTCGCTGAGATAGCGCATGCAGAAGTACAACGTCAGCGCCGGTACGCCCCAGCGGATGCCGTGCAGGAAGGCGGTGGCGCCGGGAATGATGTCGGGCGCGATGCCGAAGGCCGCCAGCGCCTGCGGCGCCACGCTGAGGAAGGCGAACATCAGCAGGCCCAGGCCCAGCGACAGCCACAGCGCCTGGCGGAACAGCGGCGCGATCTCGTCGCGCCGGTGGGCGCCATCGAGCTGCGAGACCGAGGCGGTCAGCGAGATCAGCGTGCCGATCGGCACCATCATCGGCAGCCACAGCAGCGCCGTGCCCACGGTCACCGCCGCCAGCGTGGCGGTGGCGTGGTGGCCGGCGATGACGTTGTCGACGAAGCCGATCAGGCCGGTGGACACGTGGCCCAGCACCAGCGGCAGGGCGAGCGTGGCCGTCGCGCGCACTTCCTGGCCGAAGCGCGGGCTCGGGGAGGGGGAAACAGACATGGGATCAACCACCGGACTGCGGCCGCGCGGTTTCGCGCTGGCACCGGGTCGCGGGAGGCCGGTATCTTACCCGCTCGCCACCTGCGCCACCCTAACGCCCCATGACCCCATCGCACGATGCCGTGCACGCCAGCGCGTGCGAGAACTGCCACACGCCGCTGCAGGGCGGGTTCTGCCACGTCTGCGGACAGAACGCACACAACCCGCTGCGCAGCTTCGGGCATGCGGTGGAGGAGGTGTTCGAATCGTTCTGGCACCTGGACGGCCGCATTTTCCGCACCCTGCGCACGCTGCTGTCGCCGGGCAGGCTGGCCAACGCCTACCTGGCCGGCCACCGGGCGCCATACGTGGCGCCGTTGCGGTTGTTCGTCATCCTGAGCGTGCTGACGTTCTTCGTGGGCAAGTTCGCCACTGGCAGCGGCGATATATTGAGCCCGCCCGCCGTCCCTGACGGCAAGGGCGGCACGACCGTGAAGGTGACCGGTACAGGGGACGGAGGCGTCGATTTCGACACCCTGACCGACCCCGACGAAGTGGTGAGCCTGCGCGACCGGACTATCGACGGGCTGCTGGCCGCCCGCGCCACCATTCCGCCGACGCTCGCTTTCGCGCGCGGACGGGTGGAAGACAACATCCGCGGCACCCAGGCGCGGGCGCGCGCGCGCATCGCCGAACTGCAGCCCGACCATCCGGCGCTGGCCCAACCCGACCGGATCCCGGAGAACGGGCCGATGCCCGACACCACCGGCTCGCTGTTCTCCCAGAACGGCAAGCCCTGGCATCCGGTCGACAATCCCGTGCGCGTGGCCTGGCTTCCTGAGTTCGGCAACCGCTGGTTGAACAAGAAGATCGCGCGCGCGCAGGACAACATCCCGCGCCTGCAGAAAGACCCGGAACTGTTCAAGAACGCCATGATGGGCGCCGTGCCGTCCGCGTTGTTCGTGCTGGTGCCGGTGTTCGCGCTGCTGTTGAAGCTGGCCTACATCGGCACAGGCCGGCTCTATCTGGAGCACCTGGTGGTGGCGCTCTACAGCCACGCCTACCTGTGCCTGTGCGTGCTGGCGTTCTTCCTGCTCTCCTTCATCGACGGCCTGCTGCCCGCGCAGGCGACCGTGGCGCGCGCGCCGGTGTGGCTGGCCGAATTGCTGGTCATGTTCTGGATGCCGGTCTACCTGTTCTGGATGCAGCAGCGCGTCTATCGCCAGCACCCGGTCCTCACGCTGGTTAAGTACCTCGCGCTGGGCATGCTGTACTTCATGCTGGTCGTCACGGCCATGGTGCTGCTGTCACTGACCAGCCTGGTGAACGCCTAGGAGGGCCGGACGCGCCTTTCAGGACGTACCCGGACCGTCGCGACCCGTCGATCGACTGCGCAATGCGTGGTGCGGCGGGTCCACGCCTGGCGGATCAGTCGTCCCGCGCTTCCCACGCTAGCGCTCCCGCCGTTGCCGCAACCACGCGCGACGCTGTCCCGCGGGCACGGCCAGCAGTTCTTGCCGGAACGCATCCCGATCCTGCGGCGGCAGCCGCTGCGCGAGCGCGGCCAGATCGTCGCGCTGCTCCGCATCCAGCTGTCGCAGGATCGCCAGCAAGCCATCGCGCTCGCCGGGCGGGACGTAAGCGAACAACGGCTGCAGGCGCGGCCAGTCGGCGCCCAGGTCCGGCCCCAACCGCCAGCCCTGTCGCTGCATCGCGTCCAGCATGCCGAACTGCGTGCGCAGCGCGGCCTGGTGTTCCGGCGGCAGCGCGGCGATCTCGCTGGCGGCGGCGCGCAACCGCGCGCGTTGCATCTCGTCCAGCGCGCGCCACGCGGCGTAGCGCGCGCGGCGGTCCTCGTGCTCGTGCCGCGGCAGCGCGTCCCAGGCCAGGCGACGCTGCTGCCACTCGGTTTGCGCCGTGGGCGACATGGCGGCCCAGCGGGTCGCGTGCGTTGCGTCCTGTGCGGGCAACACGCCGATGCTCGCCAACAGGGCGATGACGGCCATCGCGCGCATGGCAGTCGCCCGCCTGCGGTCAGCGCGCCGCATCGGCCGCGGCTCCTGCATCGGGGTTGGGCGCAGCGGTCGCCGACGTCGCGCCGGCACCGGCGACGTACCAGGCCAGAAAATCCGCTTCACGGGCGTATGCCTCGTCATCGGCATCGGCCAGGAGCGCGAAATCCCCATGGGCCTCGGCGGCGATCATGTTGTCTGCGCGCAAGGCGGGCGCCTCGGCCGCAGGCAGGGGTGCCGACGTGATGACCGGATCAGGCGGGAGCGCCGAGACCCCCTCTTCCGCGGCGGGAGCTCCTGTCGGCGTCGGTGCCGGCGGTGGCGCCTGCCCTTGCCACCACCACAGGGCCGCGCCCGCGGCGGCCAGCAGCAGGATCCCGGCCAGCAGGATCCACGGCCAGCGGCGCCGGGCATCGACAGTCCCGGACTCTGGCACCTTTACCGGCACCACGGCCGGCACGCGGACGCCGGCCAGGGCGTCCTCGCGCAGGCGGGCGAGCTTGGCCAGCCGGTCCGGCGGGAGCTCCCGCAGCTGCGCCTGGATCGCCTCGGCCACCGCACGCCACGCGGCCGCGTCGGGGTGGCCCAACGCATCGCGGGGGCAGGCGCGGGCCAGGGCATCGCGGTAGGCGGCGCCGTCGAGCCCCAGGGCGGCGGCAGCGTCGGCTTCCTGCAGGCCACCGGCCAGGCGCAGCAGCAGCGCCGCGCGATCGAGCGGCGCGGCCGCGGCCAGGGCGGACAGCGCGCCCGGCCATCGGGCGCCAGCGGTCGTCGTCCGCAACGGCGGTGCGGCGGCCAGCAGCGACCAGAAGCGGGCGGGCCAGTCCGCCATCGGCAGCGCCGCAGCGTTGCCGCGGAAGGCCCGCAAGGCAGCGGCCAGGGCGACATCGCCGTGGTCCGGATCGCCGCACTGGAGCTCGGCGAACACGGCGCCGCGGCGCTCGCAGCCACGCAGGAAGGCGGCCAGGGCGGCGGGGGCGGGAGAGGCGACGGTGTCTTGGGAGGCCATCATGGAACCGGTTGCGGATGGCCGATGATAGTCACCCATCCGGCCCATACGGACGCTTGACAGCGCGCCGGAATCTGCTCTCCCCGATGGCACAAGGGTTTCCACGAAACAACGTTGTGCACAGCGGTCATCGATCCGTCATCCGTGGCCGCTGACCCGCCCCCGGCGCCCATGTTTCATTTCGGTTTCACGATCAACTCATTGATTCTATTTGGAATTATGGCGCTGGCGTTTTTTTCGCCAACCTGACCCGGAGGCTTGCAGGACCGTCATTGCGCCGTGAAGCATTCGCGCCATGCACAGATTTATCCACAGCCCGTGTGGATAAACCGGAATCCCCTTTGGGGATCGGCACTTGCGTGATTTTCGTCAAGAATCTGACAGCAGATGGATGCAAATCCATGAGGCTGACCCCTGCCTTGGCAGGCCGATACACTGCACCCCGATGCCTCCCTTCCCGGTCTTCCATGTCGCCCTGCCCGTGCCGCTGCCACGGCTGTTCGACTACCTCCCCCCACCCGGCCATGTCGCCTCAGACAGGGACGTCGGCAAACGGGTGCAGGTGCTGTTCGGCAATCGCGCCCTCGTCGGCTTCATCGCCGGCTCCGGCCCGGCGGCGGACCCGGACCTGGCCTTGCGCCCGGTCGAAGCCATCCTGGATGCGGCCCCCCTGCTCCAGGGCGAACCGCTGGAATCGCTGCACTGGCTGGCCCGTTACACGCATGCCCCGCTGGGGGAGGTGGTGGCCACCGCCCTGCCGGCGCTGCTGCGCCAGGGCGAGCCACTGCCCGACACCCATGCCTGGCATTGGCGCCTGACCGAAGCCGGCCTTTCCGGGCGCGAGCGCCTGCGCGCAGGCAGCAGGCCCCGCCGGCTGGCCGACCTGCTGGCGCAGCATGGCGCCCTGGACGAAGACGTGCTGGACCTGCACGTGGACGCGGGTCGCGCCACCGCACGCGACCTGGGCAAGCGCGGGTTGGCGGAGCGCTTCGCGACCCTGCCTGCCGCCGTCGCTGCGTCGCCGCGGCCCGGTCCGGCACTCAACGACGAACAGCAGTCCGCCGCCGACGCGATCATCGGCACCACGGGGTTCGGCGCCCTCCTGCTTGACGGCGTGACCGGCAGCGGAAAGACCGAGGTCTATCTGCACGCCATCGCCGACTGCCTGCGCCGGGGACGCCAGGCACTGGTGCTGGTGCCCGAGATCGGCCTGACCCCGCAGACGCTGGCGCGCTTCCGCCAACGGTTGGGCGTGCCGGTGCATGCGCTGCATTCCGGCCTCAACGATGGCGAACGCGCCCGCACCTGGGCCGCCTGCCTGCGCGGCGAAGCGCGGGTGATCGTGGGCACACGCTCGGCGGTGTTCACGCCGCTGCCGGAGGCCGGGCTGATCGTGGTCGACGAGGAACACGACGGCAGCTACAAGCAACAGGACGGCATCCGCTACCACGCACGCGACTTCGCGCTGGTGCGCGGCAAGGCGCTGGACGTGCCGGTGGTGCTGGGCAGCGCCACGCCCTCGCTGGAAACGCTGCACAACGCGCGCAGCGGCCGCTATGCGCATTTGCGCCTGTCGCGGCGTGCCGGCGAGGCGCAGCCGCCCAGCGTGCGCGTGCTGGACATGCGCAAGCGCGCGCAGCAGGCGGGCCTGCTGTCGGACACGCTGCAGGCGATCGGCCAGGCGCTGGACGCTGGCGGGCAGGTGCTGGTGTTCAAGAACCGGCGCGGCTACGCGCCGGTCCTGCTGTGCCACGACTGCGGCTGGAGCGCGCACTGCAAGCGCTGCGACAGTCCCATGACGGTGCATGCGGGCGGCAGGCGGCTGCAATGCCACCACTGCGGCGCGCGGCAGGCGTCGCCCCCGGCCTGCCCCGATTGCGGCGGCCTGGCGCTGCAACCGCAGGGCATCGGCACCGAGCGGCTGGAGGAACTGCTGGCCGAACAGTTCGCAGACGTGCCGGTGCTGCGCGTGGATCGCGGCACCACGCAGAAGCGCGACGGCCTGGCGCAGCAACTGTCGAAGCTGGGCGAGATGCCCGGCATCCTGGTGGGCACGCAGATCCTGGCCAAGGGCCACGATC
Source organism: Pseudoxanthomonas sp. F37 (assembly GCF_022965755.1). Lineage (NCBI taxonomy): Bacteria > Pseudomonadati > Pseudomonadota > Gammaproteobacteria > Lysobacterales > Lysobacteraceae > Pseudoxanthomonas > Pseudoxanthomonas sp. F37. The sequence continues at coordinate 3,680,773 of NZ_CP095187.1, forward strand.
TGCCGCATCTCACCCGGGTGGCCGTGGTCGGCGTGGACGAGGGCCTGTTCTCCACCGATTTCCGCGCGGGCGAGAAACTGGCGCAGCAGCTGATCCAGGTGGCGGGACGCGCCGGCCGCGCGGGCAAGCGCGGCGACGTGTGGCTGCAGACGCATCATCCCGATCACCCGCTGCTGAACACGTTGATCAGCGGCGGTTACCACGCCTTCGCCGAAGCCGAACTGGAACAGCGCCGGATGGCCGGCTTTCCGCCTTTCGCGCACCTGGCGCTGCTGCGCGCCGAAGCGCAGCACGTCGATGCCGCGCAGCAGTTCCTGCAAGAGGCCAAGCGCGCATTGCGCGCGCACGACGCCGCGCTGGAGATGCACGGACCGCTGCCTGCGCCGATGCCGCGCCGTGCCGGCCTGCATCGCGTACAGCTGCTGCTGTCCTCGCCCGAGCGGCGCGCCCTGCATCGCGCGCTCGATCTGGCGTTGCCGGACATCCACGCCCTGCCGGAGGCGCGCCGCACGCGCTGGTCGCTCGATGTCGACCCCATGGACCTGTACTGATGACGCCCGCGTCGCGTGCCGGACTGACGCCCGCCCAACGCCTGCGCAGCATCTTCAGCGGTTAGGTCGGCAACCTGGTGGAGTGGTACGACGGGTACGTCTACGCGGCGTTCTGGCTGTACTTCGCCGAAGCGTTCTTTCCCGGTGGAGATCCGCGCCCTCGGCGTCGGCCTGCCCTATGCACTGACCCTCGCACTCTTCGGGGGAACGGCGGACATGGTCGCCCTGTGGTTCAAGAAGAACGGCATGGAGAGCGGCTTCTATGGGTACGTCACCGCCTGCATCGCCTGTTCCCTGCCGGTGTACCTGTGGATGCCGGACACGCGCGCCACCTCGCTGATCGACCGCGACCCGGACCGAGCGACCGCGGCAGGCCGCATGCGACAATCGTCCGCGGTTGGCCACGCACTTCGTGGCCGCGGGAGACGGCATGCAGGCAGCACACCATTTCGTCATCGTCGGCGGTGGATTCGCCGGCCTCTGGGCCACGCGTGCCCTGGCCTCCGCACCGGTGCGCATCACCCTGATCGACCGGCACAACCACCACCTGTTCCAGCCGCTGCTGTACCAGGTGGCCACTGCAGGATTGTCCGCGCCCGACATCGCCGCGCCGCTGCGCCACATCCTGCGCAGGCAGGCCAACGTGGAAGTGCGGCTGGCGCAGGTGGCCGCGATCGCGCCGGACGAGAAGCGGGTCGTGCTGGCCGACGGCACGATGATCGCCTACGACTCACTGCTGCTGGCCACGGGCGCGACGCATGCCTACTTCGGCCACGACGAGTGGGCGCCGCACGCTCCGGGCCTGAAGACGCTGGACGACGCACTGCAGCTGCGCCGCCATCTGCTGCTCGCCTTCGAGCGCGCGGAAGCCGAGACCGATCCGGAGAAGCGCGCCGCGTGGCTGAGCTTCGCCATCGTCGGCGGCGGACCGACCGGCGTCGAGCTCGCCGGCACGCTGGCCGAGATCGCCCGGCATACGCTGAGGAACGAGTTCCGCCGCATCGACCCGTCACAGGCGCGCGTGCGGCTGGTGGAGGGTGGGCCGCGTGTCCTGGCCTCGTTCCCCGCCGCGCTGTCGGAGCAGGCGCGCCAGCAGCTGGAGAAACTGGGCGTGGATGTCGTCACCGGCACCCCGGTCAGCGACATCACCGCCGATGGCTACCAGCTCGGCGACACGTTCGTTGCGGCGAAGACCGTGGTCTGGGCGGCAGGGGTGGCGGCATCGCCCCTGGCAAGCTCGCTCGGCGTGCCGCTGGATCGCGCCGGCCGCGTCATCGTGCAGCCGGACCTCAGCGTGCCGGGGCATCCGGACGTCTTCGTCGCCGGCGATCTGGCGGCGGTGGCCGCGGACGGGAAGCCGGTGCCCGGTGTGGCGCCGGCCGCCAAGCAGATGGGCCGGCACGTGGCGCAGGTGCTGCGCGCACGCCTGTCGGGCGGTGCGTCGCCCGGTGCGTTCCGCTACCGCGACTACGGCAATCTGGCCACCATCGGCCGCATGGCGGCCGTGGTGGATTTCGGCCGATTGAAGTTCTCCGGCCTGCTGGCGTGGTGGTTCTGGCTCACCGCGCACGTGTTCTTCCTGATCGGCTTCCGCAACCGCCTGGTGGTGCTGTTGAACTGGTTCTGGGCGTACTGGAGCTACCAGCGCGGCGCGCGCATCATCCTGGGCGGGGATCGCGAGGATCAGTCCGGGTCGACCCGGCAGGCGTAACAGCCCGGGCGCGCATTGTGGACGTGCAGGTAGGCGACGTCCGGCAGGGCAAGCAGGCGCCGCAGGTGGGGAAGCGCGTCGTTTCCGTCCACCACATCGGCATCGCGCATCAGCCCGCCCGCATCGTACGCGCGCAGCGACAGCAGGCGTCGCGGAAAGCTGGGCGGCAGCGTATCGCGGAACACCGCCGCAGGCTGCTGCATGGCGGCCTTGCGCACGTAGATGGGGCCGCTGGCGCGATAGGGGCCCGCCACGTCGTGGTGCAGGAACGGCAGCAGCAACAGCGTCTCGCCCTGGCGCGCGTCCTCCAGGGTGACGCGGCACGGAAAGCCCCGGTCGGCATCGGCGACGACGCGGCGGATGTTGCGCGCCGCCAGCGCCGCATCGTCGAGCGCGAACAACGGCCGGAAGGTGTCGGGCGACAGCCCGCGGATCACGAACGACATGGCATCAGGCTCCGGAAGACGGGAGGCCATGCTCGCGCCGCCCGCCGGGGCGGCGCTATCCGGATCTTGTGGGGCCCGGCCTAGTTCGAGTCCAGCGGATAACGCGTGCCGTCGGCCATGACCAGCTCACCCTCGCCGATGCGCTCGCGGTCGGCGTCGACGGTGATGAATTCGGCTTCCAGACGTCCCTGACCCTTGCTGCCCTTCAGGTCGAAGAAATAGCGTTCGCCCTCTGCCGACCAGGATGCGTCGCGATCGAAGACCGCCTCGCGGATGTCGCCGATGTGGCGTTGCACCACCGGGTGCGCCTGCATCGCCGCATTGGCCTGCAACACGAAGATGCCGTCCTGGCGCGCGAAGGTCTCGGGAACGTCCTCGTCGACCTGTTCGCCCGGGAACGGGGGTTCGCCCTCGAATGGCAGTTCGCGGCCATCGGCCAGCGTCAGCACGCCCTTGCCCAGGCGTTCGGTGTCCGCATCGACGGTGATGAACTCCGCCACGATCTGCCCGCGGCCCTTGTCGCCCACCAGTGCGAACGCGAACTCGTTGACGCCCTCGGCTTCGCCGGTGGCGGCCATGTCGAACTCGAAGGTCTGCAGCGTGCCGATGTACCGCTGCACCAGCGGGTAGCGCTGCACGGCCACGCGGGCCTGGCGGGTGAAGATGTTGTCCTGCATGTCGCCGAACAGGTCGTCGATGCCCGCGCCTTCGCCGGACGCCTCGTCATCGCCCGGCGGCTCGCCCTCGAATGGCAGCCGCCGGCCATCGGCTAGCGTCAACACGCCCTTGCCCAGGCGCTCGGTATCGGCATCGACGGTGATGAAATCGGCCTGCAGGCGTCCGCGCCCCTTGTCGCCCGCCACGTCGAACACGAAGGTGTTCATGCCGGGGGCGGCACCGGTAGCCTCGGTATCGATCTCGAACGTGGTGATCTGCCCGATGTACTGGCGGATCAGCGGATAGCGCTGTGCGGCTTCCTGTGCCTGCCGGGTGAAGAGGCCGGCGCCCACTTCGACATCCTCATCATGCTCATGGTCGTGCGCGTGGCCTTCTTCTGCCGCCAGCGCATCGGCGTCGCCCTCGATCACGTGCCGGGTGCCGTCAGCCATCACCAGCATGCCCGGCCCCAGCGCCTCCTGGGTGGCGCTGACGGTGATGAAACGCGCGGTGACGCGGCCCTTGCCGCGGCTTCCTTCCACGTCGAACACCAGCACGTCCGGGCCGGGTTCGTCCATGCTGGCCGCTTCGTCCAGCGTCACCTTGCGGATCGCGCCCAACTGCGCGGCCACGACCGGATCGACCTGCATCGCCGCGCGCGCCTGCGCATCGTATTCCTCGCGATCGATGCCGAAGCGGATGCCGCGCCCGGTCTGGCCGGACTTTTCGTTCGCGTTGTCCTGCGTACCCAGGGCGGCCATCGCGGGCGATGCCAGCAGGCTCCACGCCATCGCCACCGCACATCCGAACCTCGCCCACCGCCTGTTGCCCCACCCCATGCCCTACTCCTTTGCCGGTCTGCCGCCCAAGGCGGATCGCGGCGTAGTGGACCACACTTCCGCCGGACGATGAACACGCAAATGGAAAAGGCCCCTTGCGGGGCCTCTTCGAATACGACATCCGATGCGGATCAGGCGGCGAACAGGGCCTTCATCTTCTTCAGCGCATTGGCCTCGACCTGGCGCACGCGCTCGGCGGAGATGCCGTACTCGTCGGCGAGTTCCTGCAACGTGACCTTGCCCTCGCCATCCAGCCAGCGACGCTTGATGATGTCGCGCGACCGGTCATCCAGGTTGGCCAGGCCTTCGCGCAGCAGTTCCAGCTGGTTGTCTTCGCTGTCGGCGCGCTCGTACGCCTGCGACGGATCCTCGTCGCGCGCGACCAGATAGCTGGCCGGCGACGGAGGCGCATGTTCTTCGTCTTCATCCGACGGCGCGTCGAAGCCGATGTCGCGGCCGGACAGGCGCGCCTCCATCTCCATGACTTCCCGCTCGGACACGTTGAGGTCCTTGGCGATGGCGCTGACTTCTTCGGCGTTCATCCAGCCCAGGCGCGTCTTGGACTTGCGCAGGTTGAAGAACAGCTTGCGCTGGGCCTTGGTGGTGGCGACCTTGACGATGCGCCAGTTCTTCAGAATGAACTCGTGCATCTCGGCACGGATCCAGTGCACCGCGAAGCTCACCAGGCGTACGCCCATGTCGGGGTCGAAGCGCTTCACCGCCTTCATCAGGCCGATGTTGCCTTCCTGGATCAGGTCGCCCAGCGGCAGGCCGTAGCCGTTGTAGCCGCGGGCCACATGCACGACGAAACGCAGGTGCGAATGCACCAGTTCACGGGCCGCATCGAGGTCTTCCTCTTCGCGGTAACGCTGCGCCAGCGCGCGCTCGTCTTCGACCGTCAGCACCGGGATCTGGTGCACGGCGCTGATGTAGGCGTCGAGCGAGCCCAGGGCACTGGGGATCGGCAGGTTGTTGGCGACCAGGGCGGTAGTGGAGGTGTTCTGGCTCATGGGCAGGGATGGTAGCAGTCGGGGAGTTCGACTGCTAACCACATGGGAAGTTCCCCATTGTCCCAGCGCTGCAACAATGGCCCTCCCTCCCACTCAGCGCCAAAGCCCCTTCTCAATCAATGCCTTGGCGATGGACTGGCCGCGTAATGCGCGCCAGGTGGGCGTCCACCCCGGCGCGGGTCGAGCTGGCGTTCAGGTTCGAGCCCCCATCGGCACGACGACAGGGGGCCGCCGGCTGGCTTGGCGCGCCAGTACGCCCGCTGCCAGCGCGTCGGCGCCCGTGAGGTGGCAAGGGTGGAAGTCGGGCCGCAGGTAGTCCAGCAGATGCCGCAACGTGCGGCGCGCCATGCCATGGCCCGCACCCAGATGCCGGACCGCCTGCCCCCAGGTGGCCCTCCACCAGAGCCGGCGGTCCTGCGCCAACAGGGCCATCGCCAGCCCGGTCATCAGCAGGTAGAACAGCGTGCTCGTCGTGACCGCGCCGAGCAGACGCACCGGATAGCGGGGTGAAACCGCCTGCAGCAGATCGAAAGCGACCGCGCGGTGTTCGATCTCCTCCGCAAAGTGCCATTCCATGAGGTCGCGCATGCGCGGATCTGCGGAAGCCAGAATCGACTGGGACAGGAATTCGTATCCCAGGAAGGCATTGATGTGCTCGACGCAGCTGACCAGCGAAACCCGAAACCAAAGCGGCGCAAGACGGTCCATGGTCCGGAAGACCGAGCGGTCCACCATGCGCTCGAACCCGCGATAGGCGTAACCCTGCGCATCCAGGTTGTCCCAATAGCGCTTGTGCGCCACGCCGTGCTGCGCTTCCTGGCGGATGAAATCCTGGCAGCGACGACGCAATGCTTCGTCGCGCACATGCGGCAGGCATGCATTGAGCGTGCGGATATAGAACGCCTCGTTGGCGGGCACCAGGATGGTGTATGCATTCAGCAGCGAAGACACGAATTCGTTCCCCGGCAACCAGTGCCGGGGAATATCGACAGGCAACTCGGCGGCGAAGCGACGTGGCGTGATGCACTCGTCCATGTCGATACCCCCGTGCGCGTTACCCGCCATCTTCAATGGTCCGCGCCGTCACCCGTCCTGCGAACGATCGCGAGCGGCGTTTGCGCTCACCACTCGCCCCGCGGCTACTGTTCGGAGGCGTGGCTGGCGTCCTGCACCTGCCGCAGGACCCGCAACAGGTTGCCGCCCCAGATCTTCCTCACGTCGTCTTCCGAGTAGCCCGCCGCCAGCAGGGCCTGCGTAACCCGGGGCAGGGCAGCGACATCTTCCATGCCCACCACGCCGCCGCCGCCATCCCAGTCGGCTCCGATGCCGACATGATCGACGCCCGCGACGCGGATGATGTGCAGCAGGTGCGACATGTAGTCCTCGAAGGTCGCCCGCTTGACCGGGTACCGCGCTTCGATCGCGCGGCGCTCACTGAGGTAGGCCGCCGAGCGGGTGGCTGGCAGCCGCTCCTCCGGACCGAACCTCTCCGACAGGGATGCGAGCGCCGCCTCTCTCTCCGGCACCTTGGGGATGTCGACGAGGTAACCGCCATAAGCATTGACGTGGATGACGCCTCCCTTGGCGGCAAGCCGACGGATACGTGCATCGTCGATGTTGCGGGGATGGTCGTACACCGCGTCCGCGCTGGTGTGGGAAAGTACGATGGGCGCGCGTGAAAGGTCCAGCAGCTGATCGAACACCGCATCGCTCGCGTGCGAGGCGTCCAGCACGATGCCCAGCCGGTTCGCCTGCGCCACGAGTGCGCGCCCGGCAGGGCTCAGTCCGTTCCACTCCGCTCCCGCCGGATCCGTCGAGGAATCCCCGAAGTCGTTGTTGCGCACGTGGGTGATCCCCAGCATGCGCAGGCCAAGACGATGGTAGACATCCAGCAGAGTCGGGTCGCCCGCCAGCGGCGCGGCATTCTCCATGCTGATGAAGCTCACGCGCTTGCCTGCCGCCGCAATCCGCTCGGCATCCGCGGCCGTCAGCGCAAGCTCCATGTCGGAGGCGTGCGCCGCCAGCATCTCGCGAATGCTGAGCAGCCGCTCCAACCCGTGATCGCGCGCCGCGCGCTTGCCGGCTTCGTCACGCGTGCCCTGCGCCGTGTAGATGACCCAGAACCCGCCATCCAGGCCTCCCGCCTTCATCCGCGGCAGATCCACTTGCGACAGCTCGCCTTCGTGGCGATGGTCGTCGGCAATGCTCCAGCCGGGTCGGCGCAGGTTTGCCGGCGTATCCAGGTGGGTATCCAGCACCAGCGCGCCCTCATGTACGCGAGAGGCTTCCATGCGGGCGTCCATCGCCGCCATATCACCGCTTGCCAATGCCGCCAGCGTGGTCGCCAAGGCCAACAAAGTCCGCTTCATGCTTCGCCCCTGTGAGATGAACCTCGATTGTTGGCGAAAGCCCGGCAATAAAAAACCCCCGTCCTGTTGGACGGGGGTTTGGGGATAAAGCCCCTGGCGATGACCTACTCTTGCATGGCTTAAGCCACACTACCATCGGCGCGGCTGCGTTTCACTTCCGTGTTCGGGATGGGAACGGGTGGGACCACAGCGCTAATTTCACCAGGGAGAGGGTTGGAGCGTCGCCATCCAGGGAACGGATTAAGGCGCCAATCTCTCATAGGGTCTTGTGACGTAGCGGGCACTGGATTTTCTCTGACGATATCGTCGAGTCCAAGGCCACTTGAGGTTATATGGTCAAGCCGCACGGATCATTAGTATCAGTTAGCTCAATGGGTTGCCCCACTTACACACCTGACCTATCAACCACCTAGTCTTGATGGTTCCTTTAGGGGGCTTGTGCCCCGGGAGATCTCATCTTGAGGCGCGCTTCCCGCTTAGATGCTTTCAGCGGTTATCGCTTCCGAACATAGCTACCCGGCAATGCCACTGGCGTGACAACCGGAACACCAGAGGTTCGTCCACTCCGGTCCTCTCGTACTAGGAGCAGCCCCTCTCAAATCTCCAACGCCCATGGCAGATAGGGACCGAACTGTCTCACGACGTTCTGAACCCAGCTCGCGTACCACTTTAAATGGCGAACAGCCATACCCTTGGGACCGACTACAGCCCCAGGATGTGATGAGCCGACATCGAGGTGCCAAACACCGCCGTCGATATGAACTCTTGGGCGGTATCAGCCTGTTATCCCCGGAGTACCTTTTATCCGTTGAGCGATGGCCCTTCCATACAGAACCACCGGATCACTAAGTCCTACTTTCGTACCTGCTTGATCCGTCGATCTCGCAGTCAAGCACGCTTATGCCTTTGCACACAGTGCGCGATGTCCGACCGCGCTGAGCGTACCTTCGAGCTCCTCCGTTACTCTTTGGGAGGAGACCGCCCCAGTCAAACTACCCACCATACATGGTCCCCGATCCGGATTACGGACCTAGGTTAGAACGTCAAGCACATCAGGGTGGTATTTCAAGGTTGGCTCCGCCGAAGCTAGCGCCTCGGTTTCATAGCCTCCCACCTATCCTACACAGACGAACTCAACGTTCAATGTAAAGCTATAGTAAAGGTTCACGGGGTCTTTCCGTCTTGCCACGGGAACGCTGCATCTTCACAGCGATTTCAATTTCACTGAGTCTCGGGTGGAGACAGCGCCGCTGTCGTTACGCCATTCGTGCAGGTCGGAACTTACCCGACAAGGAATTTCGCTACCTTAGGACCGTTATAGTTACGGCCGCCGTTTACTGGGGCTTCGATCAAGAGCTTCGCCTTGCGGCTGACCCCATCAATTAACCTTCCAGCACCGGGCAGGCGTCACACCCTATACGTCCACTTTCGTGTTTGCAGAGTGCTGTGTTTTTGATAAACAGTCGCAGCGGCCTGGTTTCTGCGACCCCCCTCAGCTATAGCCCGCATGGGCCACCAAAGGGGGTGCACCTTCTCCCGAAGTTACGGTGCCATGTTGCCTAGTTCCTTCACCCGAGTTCTCTCAAGCGCCTGAGAATTCTCATCCTACCCACCTGTGTCGGTTTACGGTACGGTCTGCGTGAGC